>CAKVCP010000015.1 GCA_934725735.1 uncultured Thermoguttaceae bacterium | reverse complement strand
GAGCTGGGGCCGGTTCGGCAGGCGCGGGAGCGGGCTCGGCAGGCGCAGGAGCTGGCTCGGCAGGAGCTGGGGCCGGTTCGGCAGGCGCAGGAGCTGGCTCGGCAGGAGCTGGGGCCGGTTCGGCAGGCGCGGGAGCTGGCTCGGCAGGAGCCGGGGCCGGTTCGGCAGGAACGGGAGCCGGTTCGGCAGGAACGGGAGCCGGTTCAGCAGGAGCCGGGGCCGGTTCGGCAGGAACGGGAGCCGGTTCGGCAGGCGCGGGAGCTGGCTCGGCAGGAGCGGGGGCCGGTTCGGCAGGCGCAGGAGTCGGTTCGGCAGGAGCCGGGGCCGGTTCAGCAGACGCCGGGGCCGGTTCGACTACATGGATCGGATTTTCGCGATTCCAAGATTTGAGGACGGCGTCGAGAACTTTCTCTGGATCGGCGCCTTTGATTTCGACGGAGCGCATTGATTCGGAGACGCCTTTGACGTCGAGTTCCGCTTTGGCGGAGCTGAGTTTGTCGATCGTCTCTGCGGTAACGGGTTCGAGACGCGTCACGTCGATCGTCGTCGAGGTAACTTTCTCTTTCGGATAGAGATTGTCGTTCATGTAGATGCGCTTATTGTCGGTGGAAACAGCGCCCTTGGCTGTGGTTTCCACGAACGGCTTCATCTTCTGAAGATCCTTTTCGCCCATCTTCACGAGGAGTCGGCGAATTTCTTCAAGTTTGGTGGGCGTCGCGCGAACGTAGAGCTGGTTCGAGTTCGAGTCGAATCGAACGTCGACGTACGTGCCGTCGTTCTCCAACATGCTGAAGACTTGACGCGCCGCTTGCGGATCGACGTAAACGAGCTCGAAGACGGCAAGTTCCGTTTCTTCAGGAGCGATCATATCGAGCACGTCTTGAACCATCTTGTGCTCTTCAGGTCGTCCAATGACGACGAGCTTTCCGGTCGAGTAGTCGCGATACATGTTGATATCGCGTCCCTGTTCGTAGAAGACGTTGTAGAGGGAGCTGAGCGACGATTGATTCTTGAGCGTATACGTTTGCATATACGATTCGGAATCCGCCATACCGCCGGTTTTCAGTTCGTTGATGAGATCTTCGACCGCCTTATGCTGGATGGAAGTACCGCGAACAATAAGGCACTGCTGCGCGGAATCGAGCTGGATTTGGAACGCCGGATCGTTCGCGTAGAAGTTCCTCAAAGCCGGGAGAAGGCGAGTGAAGCTGATCGTTCCGATATTGAAGACCTTGAAAGAGGTATTTCTTTCGGGATCTTTTTCGTCGATTTCCTTGACGAGCTGAGCGATCTTTTCATGTTCGTCGGTATAGGCTTTGACGAGGACGGAGCGCGAAAGCTGATCGATGACGACGACGGCTTGCGGATACATCGTCATGATCGCTTCCCGCGCGACGGCGAGCTGCGAATTCTTGAGACGATAGACGCGCGACGACATTCCGTCGTCATGATCTGCGTTGATCTGCTCGATGAGTTCGGCGATCTTTTCATGTTCCGCCGGTTTCGCCAAAATGATCACTTGGTTGGCGTTCGTTCCAACGCCGATCTTCACGTTCGGATAGAGCGGAAGAAGGAGGCCGGAAAGTTGCGGATACGTCAATCTTTTGACGGTATAGGCGACCATTTTCTGCTGAGCGGAGTCACGCTCCTTCAAGAGTTCTTCGACGACTTCGCCGAGTCTCTTCTGCGTGGCGGGACGCGCGTAGAGAACGATGAATCCAGGCGTGGAGGACGGGAGGATGATCGCCGTGGGATCGACGCGCTGAATGTTCCCGACAAGAAGGGGATGCGACGTGGCGGGAATATCGCTCAAGTCGTACGCGACTGGCACAAATTCCATATCGGGATTGCGCACGTCGAGACGCTGAATAAGGCTCTCAACTTCGGTTTGGATATCCGCAGGGGCTTGGCACATCAATTCGCCGGTGCTCGCGGGCCAGAAGACCGCTTGACCAACAAAGCGCGATTGGCAGAAGGAAAGGATATCGGTAACGTTCAAGTTGACCACAGGATACTTAGCGAGAACTGATTCAGGGAAGGCTTCCGCAAATGTTTCTAAGACTTTTTCCGCGTGCGCATGCTCAGCCTCCGATCCCCAGACGATGATTCTGTTGTTGGGGAGAGGGTACATGACGACGCCAGGCAGTTGGGGTTGGAGCGTCGGGATAACTAGGTTGGCGCCGAGAGTCGAGATCTTATAGATCTTGGGCGTAATACCTTGGGCTTCCGAGTCGGGAGGCAACGCTTCCATAGCCGCGATCAATTTCTTGAGCTTAGCGTGGTTCTGGGGGGTCGCGACAGCGAAGATTTCATTCGTGCCTTTACCGGCGAATATCCAAACGCCGGGAAGGACATATTGGGAAATCTGTACGAGACGCGTTAAGTTGATGTTTTTCAAATAGTAGGGCTCAAAGGCGAACGCATTGTCGACGACCGACGTAATGCGACGCGAAATGTAATCACCGAGTTTATCTTGAACCTGTTTAGGCGCGGTTACATAGTACTGGGAACCAAGCGGCATGATCGTCGCTTCAGGGAATCGCTGACGCAATTCGGCGAAGATCGCCCAGAATGTCGCCTGATCCTTCCAATCGTAGGTCGCGCCCACAATTTCGGCGCCTTCAACGACGGGTTTGTCAAATTCCTTGAGCGCGTCGGCGACGGCGGTTTGCATTTCAGGCGTCGCGTAGACTACTAGGCAATTGCGCGTCGGATCGGGGGTGATCGAGGCGTTCGGGCAGACCTTCGATAAAAATGCGACGGCGAGGTCAAGTCGCGTATTCGTCAAGGGATAAGTGACGTAGGACGCTTCGTTAGGCGTCGCAACAAGTTCGTTAAACCACTTGGAAACGAATTCCAAAGAATCTTCGCGTCCCCAGATAGTGATTTGATCCGGAGAAAGTCCCGGATAAGGGGAGATTCCTAGGCTTGTAAAATGACCTCTAAGGATTGTGATAAGCGTATCGCGATTGTAATTGGATTCTGCGGGAACTTTAAGCGTAAGGAAATTGCCGATACGTTCGTACTGTTCTTTGTTCAATTCGCCGACAAGCTCTTCGCACTTGGCGACCTCAGATTCCGGACCGGTTACGATGAGTTCGTTCCCGTTAGTCGCGAAACTCGTGCAAGTAGGATACGTTAAACGCAGACCGCTGGCGACCTGATAAGAGACCGGGGAACCGAGACGTAAAACGCGAGTAATTATCTTCGCTTCGTCGCCGCTTGTGGAGGCGATCTTTTCAATCGCGCCGCGCACGGTCTCATGTTCCTCCTGAGTGGCGAAGAGGGCCACCGTCTTGGACGCGCCGTCTATGCGATAGAAGGGAGAAGGCTTGGGTTCCGCGTTGTAACGACCGCTTTGCATTGATCGCTGACGCATATACTGCATACGGCGAGCTTGACGCGCCGCGACCGTTTCGCCCATCTCCGGTTGATCGATCGCAATCGCGCTAGGAAGCAAATTGCAGAGAATTGAATCGATCATCTCAAGGGACGCTTCTCCGTAGGGATAGATCGCAAACTCTAACTTATCTTCTTCCGACGTCTGATTGAAAGAATCGACGATCGCCTTGATTCGTTCATGGTCGTGACCATTGGCGAGAATCGCAAGTTTTTCCTTTTGACCGGTGGACGGCCCGTAAGCGTTCATTCCGCCGAAAGATTCCGCGTCTGGAATCAAGCTATTGACGACGCCGCGGATCTGAGCGGCGATCTGAGGCGTGTCGACTTCATACACGATGACGCGCGGACCGGGCGCCACCGTTTCCCCCGTCTCGGAGGAATACTCTTCGTTAAGACGCGCGATTTCCTCAGAGATGCGGACATGATCCTGAAGCGTCGCGCGAACGAGGAGTCTCGAACCGCGATCGTCGGCGGCAAAGGACGCGGCGGGGTAGGCCTCCGTCATGTCGTCGACGAGGGAAGCCACTTTCATGCTATAGACCGGATACGGAATCATTCTAAGATCGGTCGAGCCGTAGGTTTTCGCAAGACGTTCAATATTGTCGGCGACGATTTTATGTTCAGCGGGCTTCGCGATGACGAGGAGCTGCTGAGTCTTTTCGTCAATCGACACAAGACTGGCGTTCGGAACGAGCGATTCAACCGCGCTGATCAGATCGGGAGAGGGCTTAGCGCCAGCGTCGTAGTATTCGAGAACCGGATCAAACTCCGAGACTTCTTCAGGGTCGAGAAGTTCGAGGAGCTCGGTCACCGCGTCGAGACTGACGCCGTTGGCCGCGCGAATTAGGAGGGTTTTGGAAGCGGCGTCGTAAGTCGCGACGGCGCGAGGATAGACGGCGGCGATCTGCGTGGTCAGCGTGGAATAGTTCGCGCGACGAATCTGCCAACGCATGATTCTCTTGTCGACCCCGGTGTTTTTCGTGAGATCGTCGATGACTTTCGCGACGATCGCATGTTCCTCCTCCGTACCCCAGACGATGATTTGCTGATTGTAATAGTCGAAGGAGACGCGAGCGGCGGGAACGAGCGCGCTAATATCGCGCAAGTAGTACTGTGGAGAGTAATAGTTGCCGACCTTGTCCGTCGAGTAGAAGCCTTGGACGGGGTACGCCTTGTAGACGCGGACGACGGCGTCGTCTTGTACGACGTCGAGCGCGGCTAGGGTTTCCTGCGCTGCGGCGAGCGCGTCGGCGGTTCCGCGGAGAATCAGACGCGCGTTGACCGTGTCGTTCGTCGCTTTGACCGAAGGATGAAGATCGATTAAGATCGAGATCAAGGTCGGAGCGTCTACGTGCTTGGGCTTATAGAGGGCGGCGGTCGTCTTTGAAACGGAATCGAGATTACCGAGTTCTTCCAACAACTTTTTGAGGGCCGCTTGTTGCGCAGGCAAAGCCCAGACGGAAAGAACGCCCTTGGAACCGTCGTCAAGGAGTTTAATCGAGCCGTGATCTTTTTGGAAATCGTCTTTCACCTGGTTGAAGCGCGTGACGACGTCGCTCGTGACGAGATAGGTCGCGAAGCTATTTTCATCCTTCAACGGGTACTCGGCCTGGATTTTTTCGATCGCCTGCGCGATTTCTTCGTGTTGGTACGGTTTGGCCGTAACGCGTAGAACGGCGTTGTTGCGCGTGTCGCGTTCGATCTTAGAGACGTTCTTCACGCGTTCGTTGAGCAATTCGATCATCGTGTCGGAGACTTGTTCGTCGAACTTGTAGTAGCGCGTTTCATTCTCCGGAGGAAGGTTGACGATCGCGTCGTTGACGAGTTTGGCGGCGGCAAGCTGTTCAGTCGGCGTGCCGATGATGGTGAAGCGTCTGTTTTCCGAGGAGTAGGTCAACTCGACGCCGGGGACGGCGCGTTTGATGTAATCCTGGATTTCGTCGGGAACGTCGCGTTCAACGTCGAGATAGTAGACCGATTCGGGCTCTTCAGACGTTTTTTCTTCAATCTGCATAACGTAAGACTTGAGTCGTTCGACGTCAACTTTACGTCCGGTGAGAAGAAGGCGGTTATTCGACTTATCGTAGGTGGAGACGACCGTCGGTTCAATACGAGGCAGCGCGGAGATCACGTCGGCGGGGAGAGGTTGGCTGAGCGTGATAACTTCGAGCGTGGCGTCGAGGGCTCCGTCCAATTGCGACGCGAGCTTGATCGCCGCTTCGACCCCGGATTTCGAACCGTAGACGATGAGCGAACGAGTCGAGTATTCCGTGATGACGTCGAGACCAGGGATCGTCGACGACAACATGACGTTTGCCGTGCTGGGATTGACCTTGCGAATGGGGATTACCGCCATGTAGGCGCCGCCGTTCTGGAAAGTCTGAGCGTTCGCGAGCAACGCTTTTTCAGCGTCGGCCTTCGCGGCAATTTCCGCAGGGGTAGGCTTAGCCGGAGTCGTTGCGGCAGGAGCGGGCGCAGGCGCGGCGGGCTTGGCTTCAGGAGCGGGAGCGGGCGCAGCGGGCTTGGCTTCAGGAGCGGGAGCGGGCGCAGCGGGCTTGGCTTCAGGAGCGGGCGCAGGCGCGGCGGGCTTGGCTTCGGGAGCGGGCGCAGGCGCGCTGGCGTCTTGTCTTACGGGCGCGGGAAGACCTTGAGGTTTGATTTCTTCAAGAGAGCTTTCAACGTTGACGATCTGATCGATGATTTTAGCGACTTGCGCTTGCTGGACGGGGGTCCCCCAGACGGCGAAACGCGTGGGAATAATCGGATCAGGGAGACGCACGGCGGTGCGCATTTCGGGCTGTGACCGCACTCGATCGAAAACTTGCGCAAAGCGCGCCATCTGTCGAGTCGTCAAAAGATACGAGCGAAGGACGAACTCTTTGTCGGGGTCGACGACGGAGGCGTCGTATTCTTCTAGCGCCTTGGCGACTTTCGCGTGATCTTCAGCGGTTCCGAGAATGAGGACGGAACCGTCTTCAAGGAGCGACGGACGCGACTGAGGCGCGATATTTTGGATGACGGCGTTGATGTTAGGATCGCTTTGAGCGTTCGTATTTTTGAGGTGATAAACCTTGACGACGGCTTCTTCTTCAGGTTTGACGTCTTCCGCGAGCTTGTCGAGCGCGGCTTGGATCTTCGCGTGGTCTTCCGGATTGGCGACGGCGAAGATTTTGCGCGCGGGCGCGTTAAGTTCAAGAGTGGCGTCGGGAACGAGGGTCTTTAGGGAATCTAAGACGTAGCTGTAGAATTCCGCGATAGCGTCGCCACCATATTGATTGAAGGCTCCGCCATACTGCCCAAAGGAGCCGTTTCGACTCATACGACGGGACATGGACCAGAGTTCCGAAGGGGACAGAGAAGCGATCTTATCGAGCGAATACGCTTTAACTGTCGCAACGCGCGACGGATCCGCTCCTTCCTTCATCCGCGTCATCAAACCGTCGATGATGCCATGAAGACTCGGCACGCAGAGGTAGTTGATGATATTCGACTGTGGGTTGTAGAGAGCCTTCGCGCCGGGGGCAAAGATATCCACTTGCTGAACGACGGTGCTATATGAAATTCCTTCGAGAGGATAAGAACGCCATTCGGGCACTTCCGGCGCCGGACGATTATCGCCAGGATGTCGAGGCTGATCGTGGGGCGGATCTGGATTGTGTACGGACATAGCGGCGGCGTAAATTTCGCGCAGAGCGTTGACGGAGTCGACGATCATGAGCGAATTTCCCGCTTGAGTTCGAATCATGCAGTGAGGCCCTTGGAAAGGCGCAATCGTTTGACGGACGGCCAGAGCGCTACGCTGTTCGAGCGGAATCGTCAAAGCGACGTAGTCGAAGCGACTTTGATTGGGCAGTTCTTCAGGAGTGATCTTGGGAAGATACTGTAGAGGAATCGCGCCGTTTCGGAAGTCATGGAGGATCAACATCGCGCCGTTTCGAATCAAGGTATACCCTCTGAAGTTTAGGTAACCGTTGAGGACGTCAAGAGCGTCTTTGGGCGCGTAGGGGGTTTTATCGTTATAAGTAAAGGTTCCCTGGGGAGGAGCGGACATAACGAGCTGAAGACCGACTTCCGACGCGAACCAATTAAGAACGTCGGCCCACTTTTCCTTGCTGAATCGAAGGACGATTGTTTTTTGACCGATACCGCGTTGGAAACGTTCGTCTTGTTCGGGTGTGAGAACGGCTTTTAAAGCCGCTTCCGATTCGTTGGTAATTTTATTCCACTCTTCTTTAGGGGCTTGAGCGAGCTTTTGGGCGCGATCAGTCATCAATTCGTTGATGCGCTGATTCTGAGCTTCGGTCAGGCCGACGCGGGTTGCGACGCTCGGATAGAGAAGACGGGAATAGCTACGCTGAGGATCAAAATCGATCAGCTGAACCGCCTCGGAGGGCTCGTCCTTGGGAGGATCCGGATTGGCGAGCGCTTCCTTATAGTCCTCGACCATCTTGACGGCTTCCGCTGGATTTTCGGCGGGATTAGGAATATCGCTTGGCCGAGAAAGCCCGATTTTTTGAAGAGCGGCTTTCTTTTCGTCGTCGGTTGGTTCCGGAGCTGGCGCGGGCTGGGCAGGAGCGGCTTCAGGCGTAGCGGGAGCGGCTTCAGGTGCAGGCGCAGGTGCAGGCGCGGGAGCGGCTTCCGGTTGCGGCGGTTGTTGCATAGCGACGCCGAACGCCGGACCTGCGCTGAAGAGGCACAAGGCCAGGGATACGTTGAGAAGACGTTTACGAAGACGCAACGTTCTCTGTTTCCTATCTTTTTCTAATCGTGTCATTGCAACATTCCTCATTTCGCGCTTAATCGACCGCGTCGGCAGTCGACGACGTCGCCCAAATTCATATCGTTCTGATTAATTGGTTAAACTAATCTTTTTACTCTTGTTGTCTATTTTGTCCAATATAAACAATTGTAGTTTATATCGAATAATTTAATCTTTAACCTAACCGTCGTAAAGGAAAAAGTTTTGAAAAGTTGTTCAATTTGACTGTTTTGTTATAGAGTTTACTAGTTATGTAGAATGTGTCAATTATGCAGATATGCGCGATGCAGTTTGGAAAAGAGGAAGATATTGTCAACGACGCCAATCGAGACGGGCGATTGCGTCGAGCGTTCGACGCGAAGCGCCGACGTTTTGGAGCGTGAGGCGCTGCGCGGCGTCCCCCAGTTTATGGCGATAATCCGGATCGTCGACCGCTTTACGCACGAAATCGGTTAATTCGTCGACATTCCGAACGACAACCCCCGCGTTGTGCTTAAGCAACGCTTCCGAGATGACGCGGAAGTTTTTCGTGTTCCCTCCAAAGGAGACCGCCACGCCGTATCCGGCGGGCTCAAGCATATTTTGCCCCCCTCGATCTCCCCAACTTCCGCCGACAAAAGCGACGTCCGCCAATCCCCACCACGCGCCCAGCTCGCCAAGCGCGTCCACAAGGAGGACGCGTTCGCGCGGCTTGGCGTTGGGAAGATCGCTGCGGCGCGTCCAGGGAAGCCCCGAGGCGTCGAGAATTCGCGCGACTTCTTCGAATCGTTCTCGATGACGCGGCACGACTATCAATTTGAGGTTCGGACGCGTCTCCCCGAGACGGCGAAAAACCTCCAGCGCTCCTTCCTCCTCTGGGGATTGAGTGCTCCCCGCGATAAAAACGACGTCGTCGTCCCCGATCTGCGCGAGTTCGCGCAATCGTTGCGTCTCCGCGTTTTTACGATCCGTCTTCGCGCCGTCGAATTTGACCGACCCCGTCGCGACGATGCGTTCAGGGCAAGGGGAGAGCGCTTGAAAGTATCGCGCGGCGATTTCATCCTGCGCGGCGACGAGCGAAATTCTGCGGAAAGTCGTCGCGAGCGCGCGCCGCGCAAGACGGTAGCGTTTGAAGGAACGATCGCTAATTCTCCCGTTGACGATAGAGACGCGAACCCCCTTGCGACTCGCAAGACGTATGAGATCGGGCCATAATTCGAGTTCAACCAAGACAAGGTCGGTTGGACGAAGGCGTCGTAGCGCTCGAGAAATTGGAAAGGTGAAATCGAGAGGACAGTAAAAGACGCTAGTTTTAGCGCCAAAAAGCTTAACGGCAAGTTCGTAGCCTGTTTCCGAAGTGGAGGAAACGACGTATTCCCAATCGGGGCGACTGCGCTCTAATTCTTCGACGATCGGTTTTAAGAGATTGACTTCGCCGACGCTCACGCCGTGAAACCATAGCCTTCGCGTTCCTTTGGGAGACGACAGCGTTGGAACGTCTCCAAGGAGCTTTTGTCTCCACCCTTTGCGATATTTTTTATAGCGTATCGACGCGTAAAGAATATAGGGTAGAGAACAGATGGCGACGATTAGGATGACGAATCGGTAAAGGAGGTCGACGAACATGGCGAGGAGGGAAAGCTAGAATTCTAAGAGACGACTCGGCTCGTAGCGTCGGGTCATGTAGACCATGCAATCGCGTCGCGGATCGACGTCTGCGGCAAGAAGCTTTTCTTCAACGGTATGGTAGGCGAGTTCTTGCGTGTTGTTGTGGACGCTGAGGTGTCCTAGAAAGATGTGCTGGGCGCCCTTTTGCGCAAGCTCTATCGCGAAGTCGCCCGCGTCGGAGTTGCTCATGTGTCCGTAGCAGCCGGCGATACGCGTCTTGAGAGGATAGGGATACGGCCCCTTCCAGAGCATGTCTTCGTCGTAATTTGACTCGAGAAGGACGACTTGACAGCCGTGTAGGGCGGATCGGATTCCCGGCGTGACATGACCGAAGTCGGTCGCGAGTCCAAAGGAGGCTTTGCCGTCGCTAAAGACGTATCCGACGGAGTCGTAAGCGTCGTGAGGGGTGGAGAAGAAGCGCGCGGCGAGGTCGCCGAAACAAAGAGGCTCGTTGACTTTTATACTCTGAAAAACGCGGACGTTTTTCGCGCTTATCGTACCGATTTTGTCGCGCTTCATGATTTCTTCCCACGCGCCGACGCTAGCGTAGATGGGAAGGTTGTAACGCCGCGAAATCACGCCTAACCCCTTCACGTGGTCGTCGTGCGCGTGCGTTACGAGAACGGCGGTCAACTCGCGCGGGTTATAACCTAGCGAGTTGAGAGCCCTTTCTATAGTCGCGCCCGTTGCGCCGCAGTCGACGAGCAGACTTACTCCGCCGCCGACGACAAGGGTCGCGTTTCCGGAACTTCCGCTAACGAGGGGACAAACGATCATTTTCCAGGATGATGAAGCGCGCGCTTGTTGACGTTGACTTCGAGAGGTCCGAAAGCCGCTTCGTGACGTTGAATCGTCATTCCAAGAGCGTGATAAAGACGCTTGGCCGTGTAGAAGTTGAGAACGACGCGTTGGCTGACCGCGATCTTTTCCGGCGCACCCATCGGCTGCGGATTGAGCCCGAAGTCGACGATGAGTTCTTCAGGCGTGCCGGCGACGCGGCAGAAATTCGCGTAGGTCGCGACAACGCCGGCGTCTTCTACCTGCGGACGTTGCGCTCTTTCAGCGGGGGATTTCTCTTTTTCTATCTGCGGATTCTGAGCTCTTTCAACGGGGGGGATTTCTTTAGCCATTTTTTCTCCTCTATGAAAATATAGATTAACGCGTCGCGTGAAGTTTCCCAGGGGGATGTTGCGCCGCCGACGTCCTTTCACTAAAATTTATCACTAAATACTATTAATTTTTTTTACGAAGCCCCGCAAGACGAATTCACTCGGAGCGAAAAGAAAGATGGAGACAAATTCAGAAGATTCCAACACGAGCGCGAAAAATCTTCAATTGGTCGTTCCCGGCGTTATTTCGATTCCCCTTTCGGAGATTAAGGTAACGTATTCGCATAGTTCGGGGCCTGGCGGTCAAAACGTGAATAAGACGTCGTCGAAGGTTCGAATAAGGTGGAATATTAGCGGGAGCGCGCTTGCGCCAGACGTTGTCGCGCGTTTTCGAACGCTCTATCCTTCGTGGGTGACGGAGGAGGGGGAGGTCGTGATATCGAATCAGGAGTATCGCGACGCGCCGAAGAATCGAGCCGCGTGCTTAGACAAACTCCGCGACGCGCTTATCAAGGCGTCGATTCGTCCGAAGCCGAGGATCCCGACGAAACCGACGCGAGGATCAGTCTTGCGCCGCCTTGCCTCGAAGAAGCGTCACAGCGCGAAAAAAAGAGACCGCGGACGGCGAGATTTTGAATAAATCCCTTGAAATAGAGAGCGTCGCCGCCTATAATAATAAGCGTACAATATTAACATAAAACGTTCAGTGTGGCTAACGTGCGCTGTGCGTTTGGTTTAGAATATGCCTTTACGAATTGCTTAGGGGTTGTTATGGCCGAAAATAATCAGACTACGAGTCCGCAAGAAGGGGCCGGACTTCCAATGAGTCCGAAATGGGATCCGGAAAAGTTAGCTCTCGAAAAAGAGAATCTCAAGGCTCTCGAAGAGTTGCCTTTGGGAAAACGTTCGTGGGGGTATATCAAGCGCACGGGTCCCGGTCTTTTACAGAGCGCGATGACGCTGGGCGCGGGAAGCGCGACCGCGTCGGTACTTGCAGGCGCTTCCTTCGGATACAAGCTCTTGTGGGTTCAACCCCTGGCGATGTTCTTTGGCGTTATGATGTTGGGGGCGTTGTCCAACGTCGTTCTAACGCGCGGCGAGCGTCCCTACGAATCCTTTGGCAAACAGGTTTGGAAGCCGCTCGTCTTTATGTGGGCGCTCGGCACGGTACTCGCCTCCGTCATTTGGCACTTCCCGCAATACACCCTATTGGCGGGCGCCGGACGCGACCTTGCTTCCGAACTTGGCCTTGCTATGTCGAACGGCGGCGACGTCCCCGGCTGGATTCAGGGACTTTCGAACGTCCTCTCTCCCCTCGGGTTCAAAGTCAACACTGACTCGACGACGCTCGGCTATATCGTTAGCTTCATCGTTGGCGGCGCGTTCCTTGCGATGAATATTTTCATGGTTTTCAACTATGGAAAAGGCGCCAAGGGCGTTCGCGCTTACGAACGCTTCTTGCGCATTATGATCGCGCTCGTCATCTTCTTCTTCCTCCTCGTCTGCGTCATGAATATCGGGCGCGTCAACTGGGTCGAGCTGGGCAAAGGTTTCTGCGGATACTATGGACTTCCGAAAAATCCTGAGACGGGAGTCGTTGAAACGGCGACTATTCTTCAGGTTTTGGGAATGCTCGGCGCTGCGGTCGGCATCAACATGACTTTCCTTTATCCGTATTCTCTTCTGGCGAAAGGTTGGGGAAAAGAACACCGCAAATTGGCGCGTTGGGATCTGGGAATGACGATGTTTCTTCCCTTCTCCGTCGTGACGTCCTTAATCATCATCGCGATGACCGTTACGGACGTTTACACGGGCGAAGACGTCGTCCAGACGGGCTTGGCGCCCCTTGCCGCGGCAAGCGCTTTCGAAGGACTGCCGGGCGGTCGTTTTATCTTCTGTTTAGGCTTGATGGGAATGTGCGGCGGCGCGATTTCCGCGCATATGGTCGCGTGCGGCTTTACCCTTTGCGAGATGATTGGCGGCAAAATGACGCAGAAGCGTTTCCGACTCTTCGCCTTAACTCCATGCATCGGCGTTCTGGGCGTCGTCGTCAATCTCCCATTGTGGTTCCCGGTCTTGGCGTCCGCGGTCTGCTTCACGATGCTTCCGATCGCGGAGTGGATCTGCGGCCTTCTTAACAACAAGCGCTCCTACATCGGCGACGCCGTCGGCGCGGGCTGGAAGCGCGTCGCGCTGAACGTCGTCTTGGTGGCGGCCCTTGTTTTCGCGTGCTTTGGTTCGGGAATTTCGATCAAGAAGAACGTGATCGACAAGCTCTCGCCTCCCGCCCCCGCGACGATCGTCGTTCCGGAGAATATTCAGTCGAACCGTTAAACGGCGTTTTGAGCCTCTTTTCTCTCCAAAATTGGGGGAGGAAAGAGCGCTTGCCCTGGGCGTCGCGCCGCTTTTTTTTACAATTACGCTTACGCGTCGCGTCAAATTTATGCGCTTATTGGCGGAACGTCTAGTCGACTCCGAATTAAGCGCGCACGGCGGCGATAAGTTAGATTGGAATATGTGATATGACTCCGTTTTTGTTCGAGGTCGCGACGATCCCTTTTGCGTTGTATTTCCTGGCTTTAGCATGGTTGCACTGTCGTAATCATCCGACGTTGATAACGAGCAGACGCGATTTCGTCGCCGCGTCCGTCGCCGTATCCGGCGTCCTTTTCGTCGGACCGTTGCAGGTTTTGCCTGGCGTGAGCGCCTGGACCACCTGGGGCGTCGGCGTCTGGGGATTGTTGGTCGTCTTTTACGTCTTGAGCGTCGCGCTTATTTCGGCGCGACTGCGACCGCGTTTTGTCGTCTACAATACGACGATGGAGACGCTTCGAAGAGCTATTACAACCGTTGCGGTCGAGTTCGACGAAGACGCGCGCTGGAGCGGGGACGCGATGAATATGCCGGGGCTTGGCGTTCAATTCTACCTCGACGATTCCCCTCGCGGACGCGTGACGACGGTCGTCTCGATCGGACGCGACATATCTCCTAGCGGTTGGAAACGCCTGCGCAACGCGCTCGATAAAGAATTAGAACAAGCGCCTCGCCCCCACCGAAGGGCGTGGCCTGCGTTTGTGACGGCGGGAGTCGGGCTCCTGGCCGCCGACGTTTTTGGCTTCGCGTATTACTACTCGCAAATCTGCGAAGCTCTCGCTTTTTACATGTCAGCTTGATTTTTAACCTCGGACGCACACAGATGGACGCCAAAAATAACGAAACTCGCGCAGCATGGTGGAGCGGTTTGATAACCTATTCGGCGCGTACGGACGTTGGAATGAAACGTCATATGAACCAAGATTCATATGCGGCTCTTCCCGCGCCGTCGGCTCGAATATGGCGTTCGCGCGGTCACGTCTTCGTCGTCGCCGACGGAATGGGGGCGCACAAAGCGGGCGAGTTGGCGAGTAAACTCGCCGTGACCGAGGCTCCGCAGTCGTACCTCAAAAGAACCTCTCAGTCCGCCGTCGATTCTCTGCGCGACGCGCTCTTCGACGCGCACATGATTATCAGAAAGCGAGGCGAAAGCGACCCGTCTTTCAACGATATGGGGACGACCTGCGACATGCTCGTTCTCAAGCCCGGCGTCGGATATATCGGCCATGTTGGCGACAGTCGCGTCTACCGATTGCGCGGCGTTACTTTTGAGCAGCTGACCTTCGATCACAGTCTGGCGTGGGAAGTGAAGTATTATCCAAACGCCCATTCTTCATACCTTCAGACAAGTCATATTCCAAAAAATATTATCACGCGTTCTTTAGGACCGACCGATCATCTTACCGTCGACGTGGAAGGCCCCTTTGAGACTCAGCCGGGCGACGTCTTTTTGATGTGTAGCGACGGTCTTTCGGGACGCGTCGCCGACTCGGAGATTGCGCAAATCTTGAAGCTCTTTTCTCCGGAGGCAGCGACGCAGGCGCTCGTCAATCTCGCGAATCTTCGCGGCGGACCGGACAATTGCACGGTCGTCGTCGTCCGCGTCGATTCGAACGACGCCCCCGATACGCGCGCCGTCGAATACCCGTATGAGAAAAAGCCGCCCCTTTCGATGGCGGCGTGGTTCTTCTTCTCCCTCGCTTTCATCGCGGCGATTCTTGCCGTCGTCTTTTTCGTCATAAAATATGTCGCGCTAGGCGGATCGTTGTGCGTCGTCGCCATCGCCGCGCTTTCCTTCGCGCTCTTTGTCGGGCGTTCCTCTATCTTTGGAGCCCAACCTCCTTCTTCCGACGAGACGGAGACGAAGTTTAAAGGCCCTTACGTCCGTTCGTCCGCCGAGCCAAATTCCGCGTTTTGCGATAATTTGGAAACGACTTGCTCCAAATTATGCGAGCAGTTGCGGAGGGATAAAAACGTGGAGCCGGATTGGAACGGCGTCGATAAGGCGCGCGAGAGCGCCAGAAGCGCGCGAGAGAAAAAAGACTACGCCGCCGCCATACGCGCCAACATATCCGTCGTAAATTACATGATGGCGGAGGTGCGAAAATATGTTGATACTTTACGACGCACGAGAAGCCATTCCCATCCCGGCGCCGGGGAAATTTCGGGAACTCATTCGAAAGATCCGGCCCGTTGACTCGACGATGATTTACGGTAGACTTGTAATCGGCGGCGCGTCGAACGTCGAGTTGCGTCGCGAACTTATTTCAACCGAGAACTGAGGGCTTGCAGATGCTGGCGAAGCGAGTCGTACCTTGTCTGGACGTATGCGGCGGACGCGTTGTTAAAGGAACAAATTTTGTCAATCTTCGCGATGCGGGCGATCCTGTCGAGGTCGCGCGCCGTTACGAACGCGAAGGCGCCGACGAGTTAGTTTTTCTCGATATTACGGCCAGTCATGAGGAGCGCGACGTGATCGTCGACGTCGTGCGTAAAACCGCCGACGTCGTCTTCATGCCGCTGACAGTCGGCGGCGGGATTCGCACAGTTGAAGATTTTAGAAAAATTCTAAACGCGGGCGCCGACAAGGTTTCTATCAATTCCTCCGCAGTGAAAACTCCCGATTTAATCAACGCCGCCGCGGAACGTTTTGGAAGTCAATGCGTCGTTGTTAATATCGACCCCAAACGCGTTATAAAGGACGGTAAAGAATTTTGGGAAGTCTTTATCAACGGCGGGCGTATCGGCACGGGTCTTGAGGCCGTCGCGTGGGCGCGCGAAGTGGAAGAGCGCGGCGCGGGGGAAATCGTCCTTACGTCGATGGACGGCGACGGCACGCGCAACGGTTACGATATTCCGATTTTGAAGGCCGTATGCGACGCAGTGCGTATCCCTGTCGTCGCGTCCGGAGGCGCGGGTAAACCGCAACACTTTGTCGACGCGATTGTGCAAGCGAACGCGTCCGCCGTTTTGGCCGCGAGCGTTTTCCACTACGGAATCCACTCCATCGCCGAAGTCAAAGAAGCGATGCGCGCCGCCGGAGTGCCTGTGAGAATCTAAGAGAAGACCGCGACGTGACTGCGTCGCGAGCCGTCGCGCTTGATATGCGCGATTGCGACTGTTATAATTTAAAGATTACGACTTGCGTTGAACGCGTCGATCATTGTATGTGCTGAGGTTAGAACTATATGTCGTCGACTGATATTCCTGAACGTGCCGTAAAAAAGGCGAAGGAACTGGAAATTGACCCGCTTTTCAAAGCGCTTGTGAAGCTTTCGGGCAGCGACCTTCATCTCAAGGTTGACCGTCCTCCCTACGTTCGCGTTAAAGGCGCTCTGCGCACCTTGAATCGCGGCCCGATCGACGACGAAGAAATGAATCGTTTGATCTTCCCCATGATGGACGAACGAAACCGCAAGATTTATAACGACACGGGAGGGGCGGACTTCGCGCATACCTGCGTCGTCGACGGCGTTCGTTGGCGTTTCCGCGTCAACGTCCTCACACAAATGGGACACGTCGGTCTCGTCGCGCGTCGTATTAACAACTTCATCCCCGAACTGGAAAAACTTCACATTCCTCCCGTCCTTTACGAACTTTGTAAGTTCAGCCAAGGGATGATCCTTCTTGCGGGGGTTACGGGTTCCGGAAAATCGACGACGATCGCGTCGATGTTGAACTGGATCAATAAGAACTATAACAAGCACATTCTGACCTTGGAAGACCCGATCGAATTCATGTTCACGGAAGAGAAGTGCTTGATTAACCAGCGCGAAATTGGTCAAGACGTTTGCGACTTCGAAGTCGGCATGAAACACGCGGTACGCGAAGACCCCGACGTGATGTTGGTAGGGGAAATGCGCGACCGTGAAACGTTCGAAACGGCTATTCACGCGGCGGAAACTGGGCACCTTGTCTTTGGTACAATTCACGCGTCGACGGCTCCGTCGACGATTGGACGTATTCTCGACCTTTTCCCTGCGAACATGCATAAGGCGATTCGTAGCGCGATCGCAATGAACATGAAGGGAATCGTTGCTCAGAAACTTTTGCCGTCGATTCTTCCGGGCGTGCAACGCGTGCCGACTTGCGAAATCATGATCGTCAACAACGTTATTCGTAAGCTGATCCTCGAAGGGGAAGACGAAAAGTTGGGCGACGCGATTCGTATTCAGGCGCAAGAAGGTATGCAGGACTTTACAATGTCGTTGAAATCGCTGGTTCAGATGAAGAAGATCGACCGCGCGACGGCGTTTGAAGTCGCGCCGAATATTGAGTCTTTGAAGATGGCTCTTAAAGGAATCGAAGTTAAAGAACCTGGTATCCTCTGATTGGCAGCGACCGCGCGAGCGCAAGTTACGGCGTTGCGAAGGCGTTTGCGTCCGCGGGCTGAGGAATTATATAAAATGGAAATGCAAAAGATTAAAAAATATGCCGTTGTTGGAGCGTTGACGCTACTAGGCGTCGGCGTCGCGTTGACGTGCGTCGATCCGCTCTGGGCCGCGAGTACAACCCCGGAAGCCGCTCCGTCTCTTTCCGAGCCTTTTAAGGATTTCGCAAAGCAGGCGAACGAGCAAGGGTGGCGCGCCGGACGCGGCATGTCGATCTGTCCGATCAAACTTGCCCTCCTGATGATTATCTATCTCGCTTGGGTCGCCACTACGAGCTGGTGCAATAACGACGCCGAAGCGCTTGGCGATCCCGATCGCGGAAAGTGGAACGGCACGAATATCATCGCTTTTGCGGCGACGTTTTTGGTCGCGCTTTTCATTCCGATCTTTTGGGTCGGGTTTCCTCTCGTGATCGTCGCGTGGTTGGTTCCTCTTTTCACCTATATTAAGGCGAGAAATAAGGATCTTCTTGACGCCGATAAGGTCATGACCGCAGGACACCTCTCTTTCTGGTTCAAAACGAAAGTTCTCAAGCAGAAGGTGAAGCCCAAGAAGATGGCTTACGAAGGGGGATCGACGATCCAACTCGAAGCCGTCGGCGCGGGTCTCGACGAAAAAACGCTCCTGGGGCGCACCGTAAACTCCCGAAACTTCAATGGAAGCTTGGGGTATAATTACTTTCGCGAACTCCTTTACCACGCGATTCACGCCCGCGCGACCGACGTCGTGATCGAGTTCGGCGTCGAAGAGACGAAATTCCAATATCAAATCGACGGCGTTTATCATTACGTGACGGACGCGTTCAAAAAACCGTGGCTTCGCGAAGAGGCGGACGACGTCGCAGCCGCGGCAAAAATCCTCATCGGCGCGAATCCCCAGAATCGTTCCGCGCGTCAGCAGGGCGTTTTCAAAATGCTCTACGACAAGAATAAGAAGGGGAAGCCGCTGACATGCGAAGCGAAGCTTGAAACTGCGGGGACGAAAACCGGCGAGATCTTCAAAGTGACCTTTGTCTTCGCCGCCGCGTCCTTCAGCACTCTCGAACAGCTTGGCGTCTCGGAAGACCGTCAGGGGCAAATGAAGAGGTTGATTAACGCCGACAAAGGATTGGTCGTCCTTGCGACCGCTCCGCATCATGGCCTCAAGACGTTGACGACCGTTATCTTTGGAACGGCTGACCGTTTTACGCGCGACTTCGCCGGCGTCGAAGACGAGCAGCATCCATACCAAGAGATTGAAAATATTTCGATCGCGAAGTACGATTCCGCAAAAGGCGAAACTCCGATGACCGTCCTTCCCGACGTCTTCTTCCGCGAACCCAAAGTCTTGTTGATTCGCGATATGGTCAATCTCGAAACCTGGAAGCTCTGCTGCGAAGAAGTGAACAACGATCGTCTCATTATTACGACGGTTCGCGGCAACGACGCCGTTTCCACGATCATCGCTCTTCTCCAGCAGGGCGTCGATCCTGAGCTCCTCGCTTCCACCCTTACCGCCGTTATTACGCAGCGTCTTGTCCGACGTCTGTGCAACGACTGTAAAGAAGAAGTCGAAGCGCCCCCTCAAGTCGTCAAGGCGTTGGGGCTCGATCCCGCCAAGCCCGTCTGGTTCCGTCAGCATACGCACGAGCCGGTTCCAGAGGGGGAACGCGATTACTACGTCCCTTGCGAATATTGCCGCGATATCGGCTACTATGGTCGAATCGCCGTTTTCGACGTCTTGGAGATCAACGACGAGATGCGTCAAATCATCGCGGCGGACGCGACTTTGGCGCAAAAAGACGCGGCTCTGCGCAAACAAGCGTTGGCTTCCGGTCAGGAAGGATACTGGGTCGATGGAAAACGGCTCATCAAGGAGGGCGTCACCTCCTACGACGAAATGCGACGATCGTTGGCTTTCACCGCGAAAAAACCGAACGGCGCGGCCAAGTGAATCTCCTCTTACATGAAGTGTGAATCTATTTAGATAACGGATATAAACATGGTTGGTTTTTGGATTTTCATTGGACTTTTGGCCGTCGGTTCCCTAGCGTTCTGGCACAAGATGAAGATTTGGTCCCTCACCTTGATCGGATTCAATCTTCTCTTCGCGACTCTGTTGACGATTGGAACCTACGAAGTCGCCGCCACCGCGTTCGACAACGCCGCTCCGGTCATGAGCTACTATACCGATATGCTCTGCTTTATGGCGATCTTTATCGTGACGCATACGATCCTCATGGTTCTGACCGCGCGTTTTTCGAAGGTCGACGTCTATTTCGAACAGAAGACCGAAAGTATTGGAAAATGGGCGATTTCGATCTGCGTCATCTTGGGATTCAGCACCTCGGCGGGATACGTCATGTATCGCCTCATGCCCGATAAGCCCAATAATGACAACACGCCCGTCGCGGCGATTGTCCTTGTCGATCTCCTCTCCAAAGGGTCCTTGAGCCCGATGATTGGTTCGGGGACGACCTTCGAGACGAAGAACTTTGTCCAGCGTCAGTACATCCGCAATTCCGGGGTGTACGTCGAAACGGTCGACAACGGCACGTGGAAGTTCCCCAACGAATCTTCTCCAAACGTTCAATGATCGTTTGCGCCCCCTTCGATAAGCAAGAGGATAAGAGCGACAATTAACATTTGAGGATCCCGCTCATGGCTAAGAAATCTCAACCTTTGGAACGAATTTCAGGTTCGCTTTTCGATTCTCTCGAGAAATCGGAAACGATTTTTAACGAGGGGAATTACGCGCAAGAGACCGCGATAGAGAATAAGCGTCTTTCCGTGTGGGCGATCTTGTCCGCAGTATTTGGCGCGTTAGGATTCTTCGCGCTCGTGAATCTGGGCTTCTTAGTCTTTGCGTTTTTCGGATTCTTTGCGTCGATTGTCGCTTTTATCGCGATTTCGCGCATGGGAGGCGAGTTGCAAGGAAAGAAGATCGCCGCGTTAGGTCTGACCCTTTCCCTTGCGGCGGTTATTTCAGGGCCCCTTCGCTCTTACGTTTACGAACGCGCCTTCAACAAGCAGGCCGATCAATTCGTCAAAGCGTGGTTCGAGGCCGTGAAGAACGAAGATTGGGGCGTCGCTCATCAAATGACTCAGCCCTACTGGGGACGCGCCGTCTTTGCGACGCATCAGGATGAAGTTCGTTATTGGCGCGGTTTGATCAATAACGAAGAGGAAGTGCACAGCATGGCGCACTCCTATTTGTGCAATCCAACGATCCTCACGATCAAGGAGCTGGGCGATCGCATTAAGCCAAGTTACTACGCGACGACGGCGACGAATCTTACCGCGTCGAACGAATCGACGATTCGAATTTACGCCTTTACGATCGAGCCCGAGACGCCCGACGGTAAGAAACAGACCTTCTTCTTGTCGTTTGTTCTGGAGCGCGTGATGAGGAAGACGCCTCAAGGCGAAACTCTCGTCGGATGGCAGATGAAGTCGAAAGATTTCATTCCGCTCAAGCTAGACGCGCAGGGAAGGCCGATCGATCCCAGAGCCTGACGCGCCTTGGATCGCATAACAAAACGCTCCGCCTTTCGGAGCGTTTTTTAATATTCGACGCGCAAAACGCCTTTTGTTTTTAGGAATAGCAGACTCGATGTTTACGTACCGAGACGTTCTCGACTCTGACGGACTTATCGCCCAACGCCGACCGGGATATGAGCGCCGCGCCGCGCAGTTGGCGATGGCCGCCGAGGTCGACGCGGCGATTCGTAATAAAAAATGCCTCGCCATCGAGGCGGGAACTGGCGTCGGTAAGAGTTTCGCTTACCTTGTTCCCGCGATTCTCTATGCCGTTGGCGACAAGGCTCTTCAGCATCCTGTCGACGATTATTTTGTTCTGCCCGACGACGAAGAGCCGACGTCGAGCGAACCCATGGCGGAAGAGTCTGAAAACGAGAAAACCGAAGGGGAGGAGGACGACGACGCTCTGTGGCGCGACTCCGAGGAACTGGAGGAAGAATCCCTAACCGGCGATACGAGACGGCGCGTCGTCATTTCTACGCACACGATCAGTTTGCAGGAACAACTCTTCAAAAAAGATATTCCTTTCTTGAACTCGCTTCTTCCATTTGAGTTCACTTCGACCCTTGTGAAGGGGCGTTCGAATTACCTTTGTCGTCGACGCTTTGAGAGCGCCGTGCGCGCTACGGCGGGGAACACCCTCTTCGAGACGGATCAACAGGCGGAAATGCGTCGACTAAGACGATGGGTGGAAGAGACTTACGACGGGTCGCGATCCGAACTAGATCCCCCCGTTCCAAACGACGTATGGAATGAGATTAACTGCGAGCGTGGAAACTGCACGGGTAAAAAATGTCCTTTTCGCGAATCTTGCTTCTTTGTCCGGGCGCGAAATCGCGTGAAGAGCGCGAATCTAATCATAGTGAATCACGCGCTTCTTTTTAGCGATCTCGCGCTCACGGAGGGGGCGATCCTCCCGAACTACGACGTGCTGATCTTCGACGAGGCGCATACGATGGAAGAGGTTGCCGCGGAGCATCTTGGCGTTGAAGTGACGGAATACGCCGTCGAGTATCTTCTGACGCGCCTCTATAATAGCCGTCTCAATAAGGGCCTCTTGGCGGAAGAGCTTTCCTCGACGCAGTTTCTCGCTGAGCACGACGCGTTTGTCGACGCGGCGGATCGCGTCGTCGATTGCGTGTTTCGAGCGGAAGAGTTTTTCAACGAACTTCGCGCGTGGTTGGAGGCGCGTCCCAATTCCAACGGGCGCGTTCTTGAACCTAATATCGTGTCGAACGGGCTTGGAGAGGGGCTTAGAGCGCTCAAACGCGTCTTGGGATGCGCGGCGGATCTGATTGAAGAACCGGGACGTCGGCAAGAGTATATCGCGGCGACCCAGCGCGTGACCGATTTTATCGCCGCGCTTGACGACTGGTTGGAGCAGCGCGCGGAAGGGTATGCGTACTGGCTTGAAAGCGCGCCGTCGCACGGAAAAAACCGCATTGCGTTGAAGGCGGCGCCGATCGACGTCGCGCCGATTTTGAGGTCGCGCCTTTTTAACGTCGTTCCGACCGTTGTGGCGACGAGCGCGACGTTGACGACGGGACGGAAATTCTTTCGCGGCGCCGCGCCTAAGTCGACGACGATTGAGGAGAAGGCGTTGGCGGTCAACGGGCCCGAAGAGTCGGAAGATACGCGTCGCGCGTTTGCGTTTTTTCGTCGCCGCGTCGGGATGACGGGAGCCGCCGCGCGTTCTTTGGGGAGCCCTTACAATTATCGCGAGCAGATGACGCTTGTCCTTGTGCGCGGACTCGAACGTTCCGAACCGTCGTTGGATCCGGCGGTTCAGCTGGCGCGAAATGAAGAACGGTTGTGGCGCGCGACGCTCGATTATATCGACGAAACCGACGGCGGGGCGTTCGTGCTCTTTACGAACGTTCAGCAAATGAGACGCGCGACAACCGCGCTTGCGTCTGCTTTCGCGGAGAGAAACTATCCCTTCTTTTCACAGGCGGAGGGGGGATCGCGGCAGCTAATGGTCGAACGTTTTAAGGAGAGCTCTCGGAGCGTGCTCTTTGGCGTCGACAGCTTTTGGCAAGGAGTCGACGTTCCTGGCGCCGCGCTTCGAAACGTCGTGATCGTCAAATTCCCCTTCCTTTCGCCGTCGCATCCTCTTGTCGAAGCTCGGATTAAGTCGATCGACGAAAACGGCGGCTCTTCATTTCGCGATTATCTTCTTCCGACGGCGATTTTGAAGTTTAAACAGGGCGTCGGAAGACTGATTCGCACGCGCGAGGATAAGGGAATCGTCGTTCTTCTGGACGAAAGAGCGCATACGAAGGGGTACGGACGCGATTTTCTCACTTCTCTCCAAGATTGTAAAGTGCGACTCGATTCTTATCGATGACGCGGGGCGTTTTGTTTCCGCGTTTATCGAGTAGAATAATAGACCGAACGGTTATCGTGCGCGAACGTGATTCCAAATGGCGGAAGGTACTTAGGATGAAATTCTATATTGAAACAGTCGGTTGTCAGATGAACACGCTTGATTCGGAGCTTGCCGCGGCAGAGTTAATTACCGCCGGATGGGAGCGCCTTGAATCGCGTAAAGACGCGGATTTGGTGATCTTTAACACCTGTAGCGTTCGCGAACACGCGGAGGAAAAGATCTATAGCGCGTTGGGGCGTCTTAAGCATTGGAAGACGCAGAAACCGGGCTCTCTGATCGCCGTTATGGGATGCATGGCGCAGAAAGACAAGGAGATCGTCTTTCAACGCGCGCCGTATGTCGACGTCGTGTTAGGGCCCGGTAAGATCGATCAACTCGTCGCGTTAGTTTCCGCCGCCGCCGCGACGGGGCTTCAGCAGTTGGCCGTCGGAATCGACCGCTTCGCTGGAAAAACGGATCGAAGAGAGGTGATGGATTCTTTCCGTCTCTACGATCCGAAGCGCCTTACTCAGACGCGCCCCCACGTCTTCCAAGCGATGGTGCGCATCATGTTTGGGTGCGATAAGTTCTGCTCCTATTGCGTCGTGCCAAGCGTGCGCGGCCCTGAGCAGTCGCGCTCTCCCAAAGAGATTTTGGACGAGGTGAAGGCGCTCGCCGCGCAAGGATGCGTCGAAGTTACCTTGATCGGACAAACCGTCAACAGCTATCGCTATACGGAAGGGGGAAAGACGACGCGCTTAGCCGATCTCCTAGAAATGGTCGACTCCGTGGAAGGAATCCGCCGCGTGCGATTCGTGAGTTCTTATCCGACCGATATGACGGACGAGCTGCTGCAAGCGGTGCGGGATCTGCCTTCCGCAATGCCGTATATTCACGTGCCCGCTCAGCATGGGGCGAACTCCATGTTGAAGAGAATGCGTCGTCGCTATACGGTCGAGGAGTATCGCGATCTTGTCGACCGCATTTATGCGACGATCCCCGGCGCCGCGATTACCAGCGACTTCATCGTCGGTTTCTGCGGCGAAACGGAAGAAGAATTCCAACAGACCGTCGATCTCGTTCGCTACGCGCGCTTTAAGAATAGCTTTATCTTTAAATATTCCGAACGTCCCGGCAACGAAGCCGCGAAAAAATGGGAAGACGACGTCCCCGAGGAAGTCAAAAAGAGACGCAACAACGAGTTGCTGGCCGTTCAGAATGAAATCAGCGCCGAATGGAATCGCTCTTTTGTCGGCCAGGAAACGGAAATCCTTGTGGAAGGGCCAAGCAAGCGCGAATCGCGCGGAATCGCCCAGGAGGAGACGCTCTACGCGGAATGTGAACAGTCGGATCCCGTCGCCGATTCCGGCGCTCCTATTTCCACAAGCGTCGAAGAGCTAATTAGCTCCGCGAAAAACTCAGGTCTCGTTCAAATGACGGGACGCACCCCGTGCGATCGAATCGTCGTTTTCAACGGAACGCGCGACCTTGCGGGGACTTTCCAGCGCGTTAAGATCGTGGAGGCCGCGCCCTTCACTCTCTTTGGAACTCTGGTCGAGCAATGAATTCGTCGAATGGACTGAGAAATTATTGGGAAGAGCGCTCCGTCGCAAAACGATTCACGACGCCTCTTTCTGTCGAGACTCTTGAGCGTTACGTTGCGAAGGACGCGCTGATTCTCGACGACGGGTGCGGTTACGGGCGATCCCTTGCGGAACTGCGCGACGCCGGTTTTGAGCGATTGACGGGCGTCGATTTCTCGGCGCCCCTTGTGGAGAGAGCGCGTAGGGAAGTTCCGGAGGCGAAGCTTTATGTCGCCGACGCAGCGTCGCTCCCCTTTGACGACGCGTCTTTCGACGCCGCGCTCCTCTTTGGCGTGTTGACGTGCGTTCCTTCCGACGAGAATCAGACCCGCGTGGCGGCTGAAGCGCGCCGCGTTCTGAAGCCGGGCGGCGTTCTATACGTCAACGACTTTCTACTCAACGACGACGCCAGAAACAAAGAACGCTACGCTCGCGCTCCTCAGGGGTATCCTTACGGGGTCTTTTCTCTCCTCGAGGGGGCGATTTTGCGCCATCATCGCGAAGAGTACGTTCGAGAACTCTTTCGCGATTTTGAGACGCTCTTTTTTGAAAAGACGGTCTTTCCGACGATGAACGGTCATCGGTCCAACGCGTTTGTTTACGTTGGACGTAAATGACGCGTTATTGAGGAATTGAGACGCGTTCTCCTTCGACGACGACGCGATTGCCCAGTAGTTGGAGCGCGGAGTCGAGACGTTCTCGAACTCCCTGGCTCATTCGCGCTTCGCAAATGCGAAGGATTCCCTGGTAAAGGGAGGTCTTGTCGAGGGAGACGTTCTCTTGAATGAGCTGCATCATCCCTGCGGCGATCTCTTGAGGGGCGATTTGTACGACGTCGCGTTTGAGATCTCCCGGAGCGCGCAGCGACAACGGCCCCGACGTTTCCAGGTAAAGGAAGCCGTTTTGTTTGTAAATATTAAGGCGTTGATGACCGGTCATCTGCGATTCGTACTCTTGTAAAACGACGCTTGTCACCTTTTCTCGACCGAAATAACCGACGATGCGCTTGATGAGAAGCTCCTCGGAAAGGGGCGCTTCCACTTCTAAAATTGCGTGGACGATTTTCTGGAGTTCGCCGGGAAAGCGCGCGATAATCGCGTCGACGTCCGCCGCACGGTAGCGCGGGAAATGGTCGTCGTCGCTTCCGTCGACCTTTTCTTCAAAAGAAGGGACGTCGTCGGAGGCGTTGGTCGGAACGGCGATCGGCGCGGAGAACGGGGCGCTGGAGCGCGTCGTCAGCGCTTCTTCCATCGCATGCAGTAGGCGTTCGAGAGATCGCCCGCGATTCTTGAACCATTCGGTCGACCAGAGTCGATAGTAGCGCCACCCAGATCTTTCGAGAACTTCTTGACGAAGACGATCGCGGTCTCGCGCGTTTTTCGATCGACGGTACGCTTCGCCGTCGCATTCAACGGCGAAGAAGTAGTCGTCCGCGTCGGGAATCTTGATCGCCAAATCGATTTTAAGACCCGACGCGCCTACGCGCTTGTCGACCCGGTAGCCCTTCTCAACGAGGGCGTCGTAGACTTCGTCGACGAAATCGTCCGTCGAGTCGTAAAGCGTTTCCTGCAGCGTTTCGACGTTTAACGCGTCGATTCCTTTTTCAGCGTACTCTAGATACTCGCGAAGCAGTTTTGCTCCATCTGATTTGGCTTGGTCGAGGTTAATGTCCGAACCGCGGATTGACGCGACTACCTTGACGTTGAGCTTTGCGCGCGTTACGGCGACGTTGAGGCGGCGTTCTCCCTTTTGTCGATTTAACGGCCCAAAATTGTGAAGGAATTTCCCGTCGGTTCCCTTGGCGTACGCGACGCTAAAGATGATCGTGTCGCGTTCGTCACCTTGCACCGTTTCGAGGTTTTTAACGAAAAAAGGCTCCGGAACGTCGGAACGGAAGAATTCTTCTTTGTCCTGCTCTTTAAGTCGTCTCTGTTTCAGAAGACGTTCGATGAGTTTCTGCTGGGATTGGCTAAACGCTATGATTCCAAGGCTTCGCTTAGGCGTTTCCTTGAAATGACGATAGATCAAATCGACGACGAGGGACGCTTCTTTGTAGTTGTGGCGAAGTTTGCGGTCGAAGGTTCCGTTTTCGACGTAGTAGTAATCGACGCCGATCCCCTCATGCTGACGCAACGTCGAGGGGAAAGAGACGAGCTTCGATTCGTAAAAGTTCTTATTGGAGAAGGCGATGAGACTTTCGTGGCGACTTCGGTAGTGCCATGAGAGGCTTTGCACGGGCAGGGAGGTCGCGCTCAAGTCGAGCACCGATTCATAGACGCCCGAGTCGTCGTCTTCGTCTTCGTCGAGATCGGAGTCGTTGGAGGCGTTGAAGAAGTTGCTCGGCGGCATTTGTTTCGAGTCGCCGACGACGATAAGCTGGTCGGCGCGGTAAATGGAGCCGAGAGCGTCTTGCGGAAAAATCTGCGACGCTTCGTCGAAAACGACCGTGTCAAAATGGAGGGAATCCCCCGCGAGGAACGTGCTCACGCTAAGCGGCGACATGAGGAAACACGGCTTGAGGAGAAGCGCGAGATCGCTAATTTCCGAGAGAAGGATGCGGATGCTCTTTTGTTTTCGCTTCTTTTCGCCTTCGCGAAGGAGCGTGTGAACTTCGCTTCCAGGAACGACGTATTCCGAGGAGGGGCGCAACGAGGAGAGAAACGCGCGAAGACGCGCTTTATTCACCGAGAACTGAGCCGAGTCCTTTTCGCTAAAGATTTGAACAGTTTGATCTTGAGATATCTGGTTAAAGCGCGACAACTCGGGAGTAGAGGCGATAATCGACTCGATCTGTTCCTCGCGGCAGAGGCGTTGAAACGCGTCCGCGACGTCTTGGCAAGGGATATTTGCGGAAATAGCGGCGTCAACGAAGGGCAGAAGATTATGAGCGGCGAGCGGCGGCAGAATATGCGTTTCGAAATGAATCCATTCGTCGATCGCGTTGACGTCGGCGCCGAGACTTTTTCGACACGCGTCGACGCGACGTTCGACTTTTTCGCGCGGATCGCGCTGAATGTCGAGCTTGGCGCGATCGAAATAGTCTTCCGCGCGGAATATGACGGAGTCTGACGCTTGAAACGCTTTTCCCAACGCCCCCGCAAGACGCTCGAATTTACCGCGTTCTTTTTCGAATTCGGCGAGATTCATCTTAGGCAAGCGCCCCAGCGGAACGTTTTGGTCGCAGAGGAGGGAAAGTTTTTCGAGGGACGTCTTGAGGGAACTTCGCGAATCGTCGTTTTTCAAAAGGGAAGGGGAGACAAAAGCGTCTAACGACTCCGCTTGGTCGTTAAACTGTTCGACGTTTTTCTGATATTCTTCCAACTTCTCCATCGCGTCGATTTGTTCCATATAGGAGAGCTTTTTTCCGTCGCGCTGATAGAGGT
>CAKVCP010000014.1 GCA_934725735.1 uncultured Thermoguttaceae bacterium | reverse complement strand
TTTCAGGTATCTCCGCATAGGCGTCGAGCCTTCGCGCGAAGAAGTGGCAGCCTGCGACCGCTTTGTTGAGGAGTCGGCTAAATTTTCGCCAACTCATGACGTTAATCTCTTTCCCTTCCTTTGCGCCCGCTTCCGTCTTAGCCTTTACCGTTTGGCATAATTTATCCCAGCCCTCAAGTTTGCTGAAGCTTGGGTCAGATTCGTTCGAAATGTAGTTGAGGATTGATTCGATCGTTTGATTCGTATCGTCGATATTCGCAAAGAGGAGATCGAGAGTTTCCTTATCGTCCGGATAAAGAAATTTGAAGAACTTACTCTTGTTCATTTTCGCGTTTTCGACGAGTTCGTCGCGAGATAGGTAGGAATTCGATTTGCCGTAATGCTCCGAGTACGGATGGAAATAGGATACCTGTTTGAAGGGCTTCGGTTTAAGCCCGAGGGCTTGATAAAGCTTGCAGGCACGGTCGCGCGCTTCTTTAGGCCGCTCTTCGTCGCTAAAGTCGTTTTCTTGGTCGATTGCCAGGAGATCTTTCCCTTTGACGTTAAAGAGGACGAACGCGACGCTCTCTTCTTCGTCGTTCATTGTCAGATATTTGTCTTGAATCGC
The DNA here is from genome assembly GCA_934725735.1 of uncultured Thermoguttaceae bacterium. Taxonomy (GTDB): domain Bacteria; phylum Planctomycetota; class Planctomycetia; order Pirellulales; family Thermoguttaceae; genus RUG369. The sequence goes on along the minus strand of CAKVCP010000014.1, from coordinate 28,086 downwards.
TTTGAGAAGGAACATTGCGTAAGACGTCTTCGCGGCGAGTCCCGAAATTCCGGAGATATTCAAGTGGGCGCCTTCCGGACCGATGATGAACTTCGAGTTCAAATGCACGGGAAGTTGAACCTTTTCGCAACCTTGCGTCCCTTCGTACATTTCGAGATAACCGCAAATGAGAGGATTATCGACGCTTTTGAGCCCTAGCGCGTAAGTGATCTCTTCCTTCGTCGCGAGGAGTACTTTGGCGTTGTTTTGCAAGGGAATATAGATATTCTTATCGTTGCATACGACTTTGGCGCTGACGTAATTCATCCCGATGCGCATCGTCGCGTCCTCGACGTTCAGATCGCCAAAATCGCTTGAGATATAGTTCGTCAGGAAACTGGTCGCGTCGGTGATATGCGAGATTTCTTCGATTACTCCATACGAGGACGAGCCGTTGATATGTTCAACTTTCACGATATCAAAGGGATTGAGAATCAAATCTGATTGCGTCCAAAACGTGAAGGAGTCGATCGTCGTCGGATTCTTTTCCGTGGCGACAACGCGTCCGATGAGCTTTTCTTGAACCATGATCTTCCCCTAGAATAGCTGTAAGAATACGTCGGGACTAAGATATCTGCTTTTGGCGTAACGTTCGGCGAGGTAGACCGGATAAAGATGGTTGGCCCATCTCCTGTCGACTCCGTAGCAGGTTGGCATTCGTAGATTAAGGAGGTGGGCGCAGAGGTTGTCGACGGAATTGGAGTCCAGCGCCCCTGTCTTTTGCTCTTCATCCGTCATGATCTTTTCGACTTTCACGACTCCGTCGAGAGGGCCGGGGGTTCGACTTCGGTCTCTTACCCTCAAATACCAAACGCCGAAATGGACGTTTTCGTTTTGATGGGGGTTGTAGTAATGCGCGACGGGCGTTCGATGGAAGAGGGGGAGGTCGGCTATTTCCACCCCGCGCGCTTTATCTTTTCCATCTCCGCAACCTTCCAGATTGAAAGATTTAGAAACCCCTATGACATGTTGATAGGCGTCGCGGATCGCATTTTCGTCGGCGCTGCCGCTTCTATAACGGGTGTTGTATTCTAGAGAACCGTCCTTGAGTAAGTAATGGTCGTTGCCGACGGATTTATTTTCAACCAATTGGAAGACCGTCGTCTGTTCCGTTTCAATCATGAGGTCTTGAACTTTGGCAATCGCAAGATTTTGCAGCTTTTCGTAATTTTCGCCGCCTCGAGGCGAGTACTTTAGAACGTCGGAGATAGAATATCCGAGCCTTTGGAGTCCCGAATTTTTGTTGAAGAAGTCGCGTAGCTCTCGAAGTTTCTCTTTTTCGCGCCCGTAGTTTGAGAACGCCTGGTCGGGGATGACGACTACAAGTTTGCGTTCAAGGGACTGGCAATGGATACGCTTATTTTGAAGCTGGCAACAGGCGACGGCGATCTGTCCGGCGAGAATGGGATAGATACGATCTCCGTAAGCGACGTCGTCGATCTTGAAGACGTGCCGCGACCCGTCTAAAAAGAGATTGACGAGCGGAGCGCACCCTCTTAAACGCTTCATTTTATCCCGAAGGTCAATTGCGGAAGAATTCTTTTGCGTTTCGCCGCGTCCCTGAAAAGAACGTGTTTCCGTTTTATCGGTCTCTCCCTCGGGAAGGCCTACGTTATCATAGCTAAATTTTTGGGCTCGATAGCTTTTGCCATGAGTCTTTTGGGCCAAAATTTCCGTAATTCTGAGGGTCATCTTTGCGTAGGGGACGGGGAGGTAGGGCGGCGACTGTTTTAGTTGGTTGCATTGTAACGTTTTTTTTTTTTAGGCAAGTTGGGAAGAAAAATGAACGGGATTTCACGACCTAAGTTGGAATTTGAGATAGGACTTTCAAGAGAATGGGAAAAGCAAAAAGCGTCCCCTTTCGTTATAGAAAAGGGACGCTTGCGGTTCGTAGCGGCGTCGCGCGTCAGCGCCGCGCAAGACGGAGGACGACTTCGTGGGCGATGCGCAACCCGAAGATACCGACTATTGTGGGAAGGCTTCCTAGGGTGTTGCGCGGGCGCCCTTGCGGGGAGCGTTCGTCGGGGGAGCGGAGCGGTTCGGACTGGGGGACGCGTTCGATCCTTTCGTCGCCGGCGCGGAGCGCGTCGCGTATCGGTTCGGGGGAATAGACGCAGTCGACGTCGTCCGTGTTGACGCCGACTCGACGCAGCCTCTTACGCAACTGCGCCGCGAGAGGGCAGTTGGAGACTCCCGTGAGCTTTCCGAAACGCACTAAATCGGCGTCGACGCGCAGCGCCGCGCCCATGCTCGAGACGAGGGGCGCCCCGCGTCGCAACGTCTCCTCGATGAGCGCGACTTTCGGCCCTAGCGTGTCGATCGCGTCTACGACGTAGTCCGCCGGATCGCTCCAGTCGCCCTCGAAGAGGGAGGCGACCGTCGCGCTATTGACGAGGATTTGACGCGTTTCGACTTGCGCCGAAGGATTGATCGAGAGGATGCGTTCCCGCGCGAGCTCCGCCTTCGGTCGCCCTAACGTCGCGTGCGTCGCAAAGAGCTGGCGGTTGATATTGCTCAACTGCGCCTTGTCGAAATCGACGAGACGAAACGCTCCGACCCCCGCGCGCGCCAACGCCTCCACGACGTAGCTCCCCACCGCGCCGAGTCCGACGACCATCACTCGCGATTCCTGAATCCGCGATAGCCCGTCGTTTCCCAAAATGAGACGCGTACGATGGAACTGATCCGATTCTTCGCCTATTGTCGTCATTCGCGTCTCCCCTTCCTGCCGCGTCGAGGACCGTGCGCGCGCGACTCGTTCACACCCTCGTAATATCCGTCCTCCGCCGCCATCGCGATATTCTTCGCGATGAGTCCCGCGACGTAGCCCGCCTTAAAACCCGCGTCGATATTCACCACCGTGACGTTCGACGCGCAGCTGTTAATCATCCCCAGCAGCGCCGCCACGCCCCCGAAGGACGCCCCGTAGCCGACGCTCGTCGGCACGGCGATAATCGGCGAGGAGACATAACCGCCCACGACGCTCGGGAGCGCTCCTTCCATTCCAGCGACGACGATCAACGCGTCCATCTCGCGCAGACGCGGAACGTGCGCCACAAGTCGCTGAGGGCCCGCGACCCCGACGTCTTGGATCATCTCAACCTGCGCCCCCGTCCACGCCGCCGTTTCTCGCGCCTCTTCCGCCACTGGAAGATCGCTCGTTCCCGCCGTGACGATCCCGATTCGCCCCTGATACATCGCTTCAGGACGACGCGGCGACGGGACGCGAATCACTCGCCCTACCGGGTTGTAATACGCCTCGCGACGCGCTCGACGAAGGCTCGGAAGGATCGCGTTCGCCTTCTCTTGGCTCACGCGCGTCGCTAAAACGTCGATATCGCGCTCGATCTGCGCCAGCGCGATCCGCTCGATCGCGTCCGCCGTCTTGCTCTCGCCGTAGATCACCTCAGAAAATCCGCATCGTTCCTCGCGATCCAGATCGATCGTCGCGTCTCCGATATTCAAATACGATTCGTTATGAGCGGTCATTCAGACTCCTTTATGCCCAGGGTGAGTTTGACGAGTTCGAGAAGGGTGGAGCCTACAACGAGAGGCTCCGCGTCTTCCCTGATTTTCAGCGCGCGTTCGAAAAGCTCCGGACGCGCGTCCTCTTGCGCGTTCCGCGCGTCCGCCGCGAAGTTCAGAACGCTCGTCAGCGTTTCTGGGAGCGCGACTTCGTTAAAGAGTTCAACCGCTTGCGCGTCGAAAAGGTTGAGATAACGCCGCGCGTAACACTCGATTGTCGCTTCCGATTCGAAGTTGAGGATCGCTTTCGCAAGGAGCGTCGCCAACTTCGACGCCGGTTTCTTCATCCCCGCGTCGAGATGCGCGCGAACAAGGGTCGCGTACGCGTCGACGCTGTCGCTCCCGCGTTCTCCTCCGAGAAGTTTGAGCGCTTCTCGCGTCGCGTTCTTGCCTGCGTCGCGCGTCGTTTCGTTCGCAAGCGCAGCCTGCGCGAGACGCGCCAAACGTCGCGCGTCTCCTTTCGCCAACTCCTGCGCGAGCGTTTCCGTCTCGACGCGTTCGTGATCGTAAGACGCCGCGTCTTTCGGATAATAAAGCGTTCCCGGCTTCGCCTCCGCGAGGAGTTTTAGCAGCGAGAGCGTCCCCTCGAACCCGTCGTTGAGTTCGAAGATTCCGCGCAGCTTTTCGCCGCGCTCAAGGATCAAAGGAGAAACAATCCCGACGCTTTTAAAATCCGTCCTGAGCGCGTCGAGAGTTTCCTCGTCGAATTCTTCCTCTTCAAGGTCGTCGTAACGCGGAGTCGTCCCCGCTTTTTCCCTTGCGAATTGCGCAAGGGTCACGGCGGAAGCGAGAAACGTTCGGAACGTCTTTTCCGCTTGTTCCTTCAAGAATTCGAGCGTCTCTTGAGGATCGCGTCCGGCTAGGAGCTCTAAGAGTGCGCCGTCGTGTCGTGCGACGAGCGCGGGGAGCGTCTCAAGATCGTCGTAGTATTCGACGCCGGCGATTTCGTAGGCGGCGTGAAGATACGCGGTCGCGTTCTCATATTGGCGGAGATCGTCGAGTTCAGCGATTCGATCGCGCAATTTTTCGCAATCGACGCCGGGCCGCTTCCCTAAAGAGAGGAGACGCGCGTAGAGCGCGTTTTGGCGTTCTTCGTCGGAGAAGATCTCGGGGATAATCTCTTCGATTTTTTCGTCGAGCGCGGGGGATGGTTCGAACCGTAGCGCGGCGTTGACGAGAATACGGCGGAGATAGTCGCGTTCGTTGCGGTCGACGACCTGATCGACGAACGCGCGCGCTTCTTTCACGCGCTCCACAGGGTTTTCCACGACGCCAAATCGCGGCGCGAGAAGGCAGAGTTCGAGTCTTTTGACGGCGAGGTCGGCGCGCGCCGAGTCGCTCTCTTCCTGATTGAGCAGAGCTTGAAAGCGCTTGTCGAACGCGGCGTACGATTCGGAAAGGGAGGCGGACATGACGCGTTATCTCCTTGAATAGACGGGTAGCGCCGCAGGTCTTTTTACACCGAAACTTTGAAGAATAGCGGCGGTGAGTTCGTCAATATTTTCGAAATAGTCTTTTTGAAGAGGGGAGTGGACGACGATCGTCGCGCCGAGAGCGTCGGCGACGACCTGGGCGGACGCGCGGTTAAATTCCGGTTGAACGATGAGCGCGGCGACCCTCTGTTCGCGCGAGTCGCGCACGAGTTCCTCGAGTTCGCGAGGGGAGGGCGTCTTTCCTTCGTTTTCGATCGCTCGTTGTTCGACTCCGAATTCCCGCGCGTAGTATCCGTACGCGGGGTGGAAGACGAGGAAGAAATTGCCTTGGAACGGGGCGAGGGCGTCGCGAGTTCGCGTTTGGAGGTCGGCGAGTTCTTGATCGAGCTTGGCGGCGTTCGCGCGGAACGTATCTTCCGCGTCGGGCGCGAGTTGGATGAGCGCTTCGAGAATCTTGGCGACGATCGAGCGAGCGATCTGCGGGCTCGTCCAAAGATGCGGATCGAGGGAGGAGAGTTCCTCTTCGTCATGGTCGGCGTGGTCATGGGCGGGGGCGTCTTCGTCGGCGTCCTCTCCCTCATGGCTATGGCGGTGAGGATTAGGGAGGAGTTCGAGTCCGCGACGCAGGTCGACGACCACGGCGTTAGGAGCGATTGACTGGATATTGGCGAGAAAACGCTCTTCGACGGGGAGGCCCGTGAGGAAGAAGAGCTGCGACGACGCGAAATCGGCGAGTTGCGCGGGGGTAGGGGCGAAGGTCTCGGGGGATTTTCCCTCGGGGGTGAGCGTCGCAACTTGGACGCGGTCGTCTCCGATCCTTTCGACGAAGTAGGCGCAGGGATCGACGGCGACGAGAACCTGCAATTTATTGGGATCGCGCGCGTTTTTCTCACGTTCTTTGACCGCTTTAATTTTTCCATATCCCGCGATCATGAGCGTCATGACAAGGGCGAGGAGCGCAAGCGAGACGACCGCTAGAACGAAGAAGCGTTTTTGTTGAAGTGGTTGAGGCATGACGACGTTTCCTGGACAATGAGAAAAAACGCGTTGGCGTCGTGACAAAAAATAATCCCGTTGACCGTAGGCTCGTGGGAGAGCGAACGACTAACGGGAGAATAGTGTAAATAGAGGCGAAAGATTCTCGCGTAAGACAATCACGGCTCTTCCATCGGATAACCGGACCCCATGGGACTCATGGAGCCCATCGAACCGGGGCCGACATTTTTCGCGGGGGCGGGTTTGAAGTCGCGATCCGCTTTGAAGAGATCGAAGGGATCGACGGCGGGGCCGAGTTCCGATTTGTAGGGATTGTCGACCGGATCGGGGAAGATGATCTTCGTGTCGTCGACTTTGCTTTCGGGAGCGGGCTTATCCGCTTGCGGTTTGGCGCCGCCTGGGCCTTCCATTCCGCTCATGCTTCCCGTAGAGGTCATGTCGTAGGAAGGCATGACTTCCATTTCGGTTCGAGTTCCCATCGAACCGTCGCGCGAGTCGGCTCCCAGGGGGCCGGAGAAAAACTTGAGGATCGACGTCGCCTGTTTGCAGAACGTCGCGGCCTTCACGAGGATGTTATGTTCGTCGGCGTAATAGATAACGTCGGGATCGTTCGGGTCTTCAAAGGGCTCGCCGTCGGAGACGATATCGGCGTAGATATCGACGAAAGGAGAGCCGTCGGCGGCGGGCTTGTCGTTCGGATCGTCATAGACCTTACGCGCGGCGATCTGCGCGAGACGTTTCTTCGTCGAGGTCGACGTCTCGGAACGTCCGAGTTCTTCGCGGAAGTAATCGAACTCGTCCGAGGTTTCATCATAGAGGTTTGGCGCTTTATTCGCCGGGATTTCTTCGCGCTGCATAGGGCGAATCGATTTCGCCGCCAAGGGGCGCGTCCCTGTGGAAGCCGCGTCGTTCTGAGCAACGACCGCCGACGTCGCGCCCAGCGCTACGAACGCCGCAAGGCTTAAAGACGCCTGATAAAGTCTGTCTTTTAACATATTCCGACTCCTGACGAAAACTGCGTCAAATGATAAAAATGGACGACTATCCAACCTGATATAATAAATCGGAGCTTGATCGTTTTCAAGTATTGAGCGCGTTTTTTTCCCAACTTTTGCCATTCTTTTCACCCTAGTGTTCGATTGTGCCGAAGAGCGCAGTTATAGGGAACGCGCGATTATGACGCGCCTTACTCAACCTTTTTCGATTTTTCCGCCTCTTTCGTTGAAGACGGGGAATGAATGTAGCCGATTTAACAGCTGTTCACATTGTTTTGATTCTTAGGATTGTTATCCGGAACGAAATTGCGAACGGAAAGAAAGAAAGGGCTGATCGTCAAGGGATCTCGCGCAAAGAGGGGCCCGAAACGACGACGAAGACGATCTCGCTCGACTTCGTTAATATTTACGGTTGTTCCATGACAAAAATCATTACTCTATTGACACAAGCAAAGGGGATGCGCGCTTTCGGCGTCGGATTCCTTTTGTTCTGCGTCGCGTGTTGTTCGGCGTTACCCGCCCAAGAACAGACGACGCAGGAGCGTTGGACGCGCACGGAGAGACCTCGTTTCGTGAATATCGTCAACGAGGTCAGCCAGTCGGTCGTGAGCATTCAGGGCGAAAAGCAATATGAGGCGAGTCCAAGAACGGCGGGACGCGGCGCTCATTACGACGTTTTCAACGGCATGGGAACGGGAGTCGTCGTCGACGAAAGAGGGTATATCCTGACTAATTACCACGTGGTGAAGGGGTTGCTCAAGCTTGAAGTAATCACTGCGGACGGCGAACGTTATCGCGACGTGGAGTTGGTGCGCAACGACGTCGCCACCGATCTGGCGATCTTGAAGATTAAGCCGAAGAAGCCTCTGAAGAAGATTCGCATGGGACGTTCCGACCGCGTTCAGCTTGCCGAAGACGTCTACGCGATCGGCAATCCGTACGGATACAGCTGCTCCGTGTCGCGCGGCATCATTAGCTGGACCGATCGTCCTCTCGAAGTAAACGAGAATCTTTCCTACGCGAGCGTCATCCAAACGGACGCCGCGATCAATCCCGGCAATTCGGGCGGCCCTCTGATCAACGTCGACGGCGAGATGATCGGATTGAACGCCGCTGTGCGCGAGGAGGCGGAGAATATCGCCTTCGCGATTCCCGTCGACGTCGTCTCCGAGGTCGCCGAGAGAATGATTCGTCAAACCGTCGCTAAGATGACTCACCACGGCTTGAAATTCCGCGTGATCGATTCCGAAGCCGTCGATTATCCCGCGGACGGCAACGGCGAAGATTACCTCGTCGTCGAAGCGGTCGACAAGAACAGTCCCGCCGCGCAAGCGGGGGTCAAACCCGGCGACGTCTTGATCTCTTCCAACGGATACGCGATTCATACCTCCCTTGATTTCACATGTTCCCTCATCGGCTTAGGCTTGAGCGACGTCGCCAATCTCGTCTTCGAACGCAACGGTTCCGGTCTTGACGCGACGATCGCCTTCAGCGACCTCGCCGCCGCAAAGAGCGCTTCCGTCGTCGCCTCCGCTTCCCAAAAGAAATACCAAAAAGCCTCTACCGAGACGTCCTTTTCCGAGGAGAGTTCCCCCGTCTCTTTCGAAGTCGCCGCGGAATCTAATCGCGAATCCTCTTCCGGAGCGAGCGTTGTGGAACGCCTTGTGTGGAAAACGTTCGGCGTCGAGGCGGAGACCGCGACGGAGAAGGAATACCGCGAACGTTTCCCGAATCTTCAAGCGGTGTCGATCGGAGATTTTAACTTCGTGCCCTCCGGCGGCGTGAACGTTACTAAGGTCGACCCCAACGGACTCTTCGCGCAAGGCGACGCTAGGATTCAAGAAGGGGACTTCATCTTCGGATTTGGCGTCGGCGACAAGGCGGAGGGACAACTGAGCGTCGCCTCAATCGAGAACATGTACTATATCGCTAAGCGAATCGACGAATTCGCCGGGGTCGACTCTGGAGCGGCGCGCGTTTATCTGATTCGAAAGGGACGCCCGTATTTCATGGAGGTGAATCTGAATAATGACTAATGCCGAAACTAAGGAACATGGCTTTATCGACGCGCACGTCCACCTTCAAGACAGACGATTTGGCGAAACGTGGGACGAAGTCGGCCAATATCTTGCGTGCGCCAAGGAGTGCGGAATCGAACGCTTTCTGTGCGTGAGCGCTTCTCCTGCGGATTGGAACCGCACCGCAGAACTTGCGCGACGTTTTGACTCGATCTATCCTTCTTTTGGCGTTCATCCGTGGTCGTGCCGTCGTATTCAAGGAGACTGGCTCGGCGCGCTGACGATGTTCCTCGATTCTTACGTCGCCAAGGACGGCGTCACAAAAGCCGCTTTAGGGGAAGTGGGGCTCGATTTTGCCGTGCGTCAGTGCGACGAAACGTTGCAGAAAGAGCAGGAAGAGCTCTTCCTCGCCCAGCTCCAACTCGCTAACGACCGCGCGATTCCCGTCACCCTCCACTCCGTTCGCGCCAATTTCCGCATCCTGGAAATAATGAAATATTTTTCGCGCGTTCCCGCGTGGATCCTTCACAGCTGGCAGGCGACGCGGCAAGAGATCGAGCGCGCTTTGGATTACGGGGCGTTCTTCTCCTTCTCTAACCGTTCGGTAACGCCGAGGGCGCGTTTTTCTCGCGAATGTGTCGCCGCAGTTCCGCGCGACCGCATCCTTCTCGAGTCGGACGGCCCGACCCTTCTGCCTCCCGACGGCTACGGACAGCAGGACGATTCCGCGCCGCGTCAAACGACGATCGTCGCGCCCGTGACAAGCAACGGCGCGCGCCTTGCCGAGCCGGGTTCTCTTCTGCGCACGGCGGAGGAAATTGCGCGGATTCGAAAAGTCTCGACCGACGACTTCTTCCGTCAACTCGCGATTAACGAAAAGCGTTTTCTTGCAAATTGGCCAAAAAAATCGGAAACTTCGAAAAATTCTTGACTTTCAATTTGTCAGTTTTTACAATATCTCCGTAGTCAATTTAGTGTGACGCTCGATTTGTTGATGCGTCTTGATCGCGTCGCTGTTTTCATTTGTTAAAGGAGTGATCTATGCAGGGTGAATTCCGATTTTCTTTCGGTCCGTGGAATATTCACGAGGGCGCCGATCCGTTTGGCCCAGAAGTGCGCCATACGATCGCGTTTAACGATAAGCTCGAGCTATACAAGAAGCTGGGCTTCGACGGCGTGCAGTTCCATGACGACGACGCCGTTCCGGATCTTAACAACAAGTCGAAGTCGCAGATCATTAAAGAAGCCGAGGATCTCAAGAAGGTTTTGGACGATCACGGACTGACCGCCGAATTTGTCGCTCCTCGCCTCTGGATGGATCCGCACACCGTCGACGGCGGATTCACCTCCAATTGCCCCGAATGTCGTAAATACGCGATCGAACGTCTCAAGACGACCGCCGATATCGCGACCGCGCTCGGCACGAAGAACATCGTCTTCTGGCTTGCCCGCGAAGGCACCTATATTCGCGAATCGAAAGACCCCGTCGTTGCGACCGAACAGATCGCCGAAGCGCTCAACACGGTTCTCGACTACAACAAAGATATTCGCGTTATGATCGAATCGAAGCCGAACGAACCGGTCGATCACGCGTTCATTCCGACGATCGGTCACGCGATCGCGATGGGATTGATGACGAGCGCTCCCGACCGCGTCGGATGCCTTATCGAGACGGCGCACGCGATCCTTGCGAACCTCTGCCCGTCGGAAGAAATGGGATTCGCTCTCGCGCACAAGAAGCTTTGGAGCGTCCATCTTAACGATCAAAACGGTCTGAAATTCGACCAAGACCAGACGTTCGGCATGGTCGATCCGCGCCGCGCCCTCAATCAGGTTCGCGTTCTCGACAAGCACGGTTACGGCACGAACGGCGAATGGGTCGGTCTCGACGTCAAGGTGTTGCGCACGCAGCGCGACGACGTCTGCCTCAAGCACCTCGAATATAGCCGCAAGATCTTCCTGCGCCTTCTTGAAATTAGCCGTTCTCTCGACGACGCCAAGATCGCTGAAATGATCGGTTCGCGCGATTACGAAGAACTCAACTGGTATATTCTCGATTCGATCTTAAAATGAGATCGTCGTTCGGTTTTTAAAAAACCGGGTTTAACGCGACGCTTCCGAAGGTTCCGCTTTATAAGGCGTAAACTTTTGGGAGCGTTTTTTATACTCCACCCTCCTGCGGAGCGAATTCTTAGACAAACGACGGTGCGAAGATGATTTTTAAAACGACGACCCTCGGATGCAAGGTCAATCAATATGAAACGCAGTGGCTCCGTTCCGCGTTTCTCGAAAACGGATGGTTTGAAGCGGAGCGCGAAACGCCCCCGGAAAACGTCGGACTCGTTTTAATCAACACGTGTTCCGTCACGGCGGAGAGCGACGCGAAGAGTCGCAAGCTTGTCGCGCATTTTTCCAGGCTTTTCCCCAACGCCGAGATCGTCGTGTGCGGGTGCTACGCGTCGTCCGATCCTGAGCGCGTCGCGTCCCTTCCGCATGTGTCGCAAGTCGTCGTCGATAAGAGGCGCATGGCGGAATTTTTGCGCTCGCGCGGGCTGGAGATTATCCCTCAAAGGGTTTCGCGTTTGGCGGAACGCTGCCGCGCCTACGTGAAGATTCAAGACGGGTGTCGCGTCGGATGCGCGTATTGCATCATCCCGACGACGCGACCGTATTTGTGGAGCCGACCGGCGGAAGAAGTCTGCTCGGAAGCGCGAGCTCTTTCGGAAAACGGCTATCGCGAGATCGTCCTTACCGGGATTCACTTGGGGCATTACGGGCTCGATCTCTATCCGCCGACGCAAGCGGAGCTGGACGCGGCGCGCGCGGAAGGCGTCGATCCCGCCGAGAGGAGGTTGACCCTCGAGGAGTATCAAGCGCGGCAAGAGGCGATTCCTGAGGAGCGCCGCTTTGGTTTGGCGGAGCTTTTGCGCGCGATCGCGGAGTTGCGTTTGCCGCAAATGCGCGTGCGTTTGGGGAGCTTGGAAGCGGTCGAGATTGGCGACAAGATCCTTTCCGTCGTGGAAAGCTACCCCGATATCGTCTGCCCGCATTTCCACCTCTCGATGCAAAGCGGCGACGACTCCGTTTTGCGCGCGATGAAGAGACGATGGCTGAGCGCGCCGTATATCGAGAAATGCAAAGAAATCTATCGCCGCATTCCCGACGCGACGATCACGACGGACGTCATCGTCGGCTTTCCTGGCGAAACGGAGGCGCAATTCGAGAGGACGTGCGACGTCGTGCGCGAGGTCGGTTTTTCGCGCGTTCACGTCTTTCCCTTTAGCGCGCGTCCCGGCACGGTCGCCGCAGGGCTCCCTGACCAGGTTGATCCGGCGGTGAAGAAAGATCGCGTCGCGCGTTTGCAGAAGATCGCGCGGGAGGAGCGCGAACGCTTTGCGCGGCGTTTTATTGGGAGAAACGCGCGAGTCGTCGTCGAGAGCGTCGAAACGCCGCTCCTGGCTCCGAGCGTCGCGCGCGGAACGACCGATCGATATTACGAAGTTCAGTTTCAGGTTCCCGCAGGGCGAAGCGTCGCGCTGGGGGACGTCGTGGAAACGAAGTTGGTCGGGCTTGACGGAGACGTTTTTAGCGGCGAGACGCTTTAAGCGACGGGGCGGCAAGACATAAAGAAAGAGGCGCGGAGAAGTGAACCGCGCCTCTTTTTATTCGTTTTTACGCGTTACGCGTCGAAGGGCGTCATTTTGTTTCTTCGAGAAGAGCGCGACGTTCTTCGGTATCGAGGAAACCTTCGAAGAGCTTGACGCGTTCTTTCGAATGAAGCTTTTCCATCGCTTTGGCTTCGATCTGACGGACGCGTTCGCGCGTGATATTCATGATGCGCCCGATTTCTTCGAGGGTGTATTCATAACCGTTCTCGAAACCGAATCGCAACTCGATGATCTGTCTTTCGCGCGGGGCGAGCGTCTTTAAGACCTTGGCGAAGGTATCGTGCAATTGCTTTTTTTCGGCCATTCGTTCGGGACGCAGGGCCTTAACGTCGGGAAGAACGTCGACGAGGTTGCCGTCGTCCCCTTCGTTGAACGCCTGCACCAAACTCGAGGTCGGCGTCGCCGCCTGTAGCGCGAGTTCGACGTCTTTCGCCTCGAGACCCGTTTGCTCCGCGAGCTGATGCACGGTAAGTTCTCGACCGGTGCGTTTCTTTTCTTCGCGCTGCGCGTCGTGGATCTTCTTGATGTAATCGGCGACGTGCGCGGGCGTGCGAATCATTCCTTGTTCGGCGATCGCGCGTTGAATCGCTTGGCGTATCCAGGCGGTCGCGTAGGTGGAGAATTTGCAACCGCGTCGCCAGTTAAAGAGTTGAACCGCGCGAAGGAGTCCAAAATTGCCTTCATTTATGAGTTCGTCGAGGACGAGTCCCTTGCTGCGGAAATTTTTGGCGATAGAAACGACGAGACGCAAGTTGTGAACGCTAAGTTCGTTGCACGCAGAGACGAATTCTTCTTCGTAAGAGCGAATCTTATTGAGTCGACGACCGATCGCCGCAGGAGATTCCCCCGCCATTCTTAGGAGATCGTTGCGTTCTTCCTTATATTGCCGACGGCGCTGTTCGCTCCCGCGTTTCGATTTAAGAAGACTGGCGAGACGAACGAGCCGCTCCTGAACTTTTTCCATAAGACCAATTGCTTCGCGAAGATGGCGCAAACGCAACGAGAGTTCGTTGATAAGACGCGCGGCATGGCGGCGCGCGGAGACGACGCGGCGGCGATGCGATTTGATTTGAGCGAGAATTTCCGCGCGGTCGCTTACTTTACGCGCGCGTTTGAGTTGACGCGCAAGCGCGCGGAGCGCGTCGTAATGTTCGTCCATGAGCGCGACGGTCGCGTTCAACGTGGACAGTACCGACGGAAGGCGGTTGTTCGTTTGTTGACGCATTTTTTTGCCCGTGCTAAACGAGCGATCAAACGCCTTGTCGCCTGCCTGATACGCCTCTAAATATTGGACTATTTCTCGGATGACGATCGGAGAAGAGTACCCGTAAAGGGCGTAGCGACGTCGCGTCTTCTCGATCTTCTTTGCTGCGGCGCATTCTTCCGCGCGAGTAAGAACTTTGTTGTCGGAAATCTCGTGCATGTACTGACGCGTAGGATCAACGTCTTGCGCTTCGACGTCGGAGTCTTGCCATTTGCCGACGTTTCTCGAACGACTGCGATCGTTATAGGGATCGTACGATTCGTCGAGCTCTTCTTCCTCTTCCTCCTCGTCCGCGTCGTTATCCTCGAATTCTAAGCTCGAGGAATTGGGGGGTATTGAAATTGTCAAGCGGCTAGTGACGTAGTCGCGATCCATGTCGAGCAACGACGGCATGTCGGTGCGGTTCCAGTTACGTTTCACAAAAAACTCCTTTGCCGACGCGTGGGGTTACTCCGGGGTTGAGGAGTCGCGTCAACATGCGAGGTTACGGGGTTGTTAAAACGAACGCCTCTTTCGAGAACGTTCAAGGAATCGTCAAGGGACGTTCGAAAACGCGCCCTATTTAATACGTCGCGGAAGGCGGTTCCTTCCGGCTTTTTTCGTAAATTTTATTTTTACGGTAAAACGTCGCGGGCGTCGTGAAACGCCTCAAGGGGGTGAGTCGCGTCGTCTTTGAAGCTGTCGCGCGCGAACGTCGAGGAGCGCGCGCATCCTTTCCTCGGGGGAAAGGTCTTTGTCGCGAAGCTGGCTGATTTCCTTCGGAACTTCGCGCCGAATATTTTCGCGTTCGAACCCGCGATAAATCTCGCGCAGAAGCGCCGCGCGGGAGTCTGGATTGGCGATCGACGCCGCGAGTCCCTTGGCGGCGGCTCCTTCGTCGAGTTCGATCAGGAACGTCTTCATCCTCTGATCGTCGTAACGCAGGATAAGACGGTCGAAGGAGGGGGAAACGCCCTGTTCCAAATAATCTCGCGCAAGTTGGTCGAGTTGACGCGCCATCGGCGAGCGAAGTTCCTCGTTGCCGATCCGCGCGACGAGGAGCCCGTAATGCTCGGGCGCGGCGATCATGAATTCCAAATACTCGCGTTCGAGGGAGTTTGGCAGGAATCGCGACTCGTCCCAAAGGCGCGCGTCGAAGGGGGGAAAAAGGGAACGAAGTTGCTCGTCCGTTTCTCCGTTGCTACCCGGCAACGGGTAAATCCAAAGTTCGCGCGGATCAGGCGCCGCGACTTGGGGTTGAGCGTCGTCCTGGCGTCGTCCTTCGTACCGCGCGTCGCGTTCTTGCGTTTTGGCGGCGTAGGCGCGCGTTTTGGCGCGTTTCTCCGTAAGTTGGCGCTGAAGTTCGCTCGGATCGACGCGAAAACGCGTCGCAAGGCGTTGCAGCGCGCCGAGGATCCTTAATCTTGCGGGGTCGTTCGGCGCGGCGCGATCTTCGGAATAGAGGGCGACGATATCGAGGAGCGAATCGAGGGCGCGCGCCGCTTCGACGACGTCGACGTCGAGATCGATCCCTTCGACCGCCGTATTGAAGGCGTGATCGAGCGCGGGAGTCGTTCCGGTTTCGAGGAGTTTGGCGAAGGCGTCGGCTCCCTTTTCGAGGAGGAACTCGCAGGGGTCGTCGTTGTCGGGAAGGGTTAAGACGTTCATGTCGGCGCCTTGTTCGACAAAGAAGCGAAGAACCTCTTTCGCGCGTTTTTGACCCGCTTCGTCCCCGTCGAGGAGAAGAACCATCTTGGAGGCGAACCTCTTCAGGATACGCACATGCTCCGCGCCTAACGCCGTACCGAGAACCGCGACGACGTTGTGGAATCCGAACTGCGACGCGACGATGCAGTCCGTATAGCCCTCCGTCACGAGAACCAATCCCGAACGTCGAATCGGCTCGCGCGCTAGGTCGAGACCGTAAAGCATTTTCGATTTGTGAAATATCAACGTTTCCGGGGAGTTGACGTATTTCGCGGGGCTTTTGAGCGTCGTGTTGGGAAGGAGTCTACCGCCAAAGGCGACGACTCGATTCTGCACGTCTCGGATCGGGAAGATCAGTCTTCCGCGAAAACGGTCGTAATATTTTCGTTTCTCGAGGTCGGAAAGTTGCGGGGTCGACGGGAAGTTCGGTCGCGCTATGACGCGTCCGCGTTCGTCGTAATCTTCGCGGTAGGCCAAGACCCCCGCGGCTTCCAAAACGCGCGCGCGATTGCGGTCGAAGTTGATCCACTTGAGGAGCGCGTCGTATTCCATAGGCGCGTAACCGAGCTGGTACTTCTCGGCGTACTCGGGCGCGATTCCGCGTTCGTCGACGTACTGGCGCGCTTCCTGGGCCTCGGGAGAGTTAAGAAGCTCGTTGCGATACTTCTTGGCGAGCCACTCCATCGCGCGATAGAGGGTCGACTTGTCGAGCCGAGGGGGCGCGTAGTTGGACGCGACGTTTTGCGGGGGGAATTCGCCGCTGGAAAGGAACGCTTCGTCGGGAAGATCATCGTCGCCGTTCGGTTCGTCGTAGTTGAGGCGAGGGGCGTTTTCACCGTGAATCTGTCGGGGCGGCGTCCACTTTTTGAGTTCGATTCCCGCTATGTCGGCGAGAATTTGCATCGATTCTTTAAAATCGACGTTCTCGATTTTCATAATGAAGGAGAAGACGTCGCCGCCGATATTGCAAACCCAGCATTTGAAGGTTTGACGCGTCGAGTTGACTTGCAGACTTGGGCGGGAGTCGTCATGCCACGGACAACGACCGACGAAGTTCGCGCCCTGACGTCGCAACGGAACGTACCGTTCGACGAGGTCGACGATATCGATCGCGTCGCGAATCTGCTCGCGCTGATCGAAGGAACCGCCCCCGAATCCTCCCAAATTAGCCTCCTGCTTCTTATTTCTATCAAACGATTTACGAGATTTCGCGTCTCGCGCCCATTCCCATTTTTTTTTGAAGGAAACGAGCGTGTATTTTCCGACTCTGGTGAATTATAGACTCTCCCTTTTTATGCGTCAATATCCGTTATTTCCTATAGAATTATCCAGCTTTGAATCCCGACTTTCTGTACAAAAATATGCTTTGAGACGGAGCCAAGAGGCGTATCAGAGACCTGAAAAAAGGCTGTTTTTTAAGTCGTCGATTTTTAAAACGTTGATTTTATTAACTTTAAATAGGATTGTTTTGGAAAAACAGATTTTAACGATTAGCGTCGCGCTTTTTTTAAAACGCTACCGTAGAGTCGCTCCTTTGCGCGCTCATGATATTTTTTCAAAGCGCGGTATTTTTACTAACCGCTTTGGACAATCTAAATTGAATTTAAAGCGGGAAGTTTAGAGGGAAAGGAAAAAGAAAATATTTTTTATTTTTTTAATTTTTTTGCTAAAGATAATGAAAAAGCCGAGGCTTACGCTAAGTCTCGGCTTGGAGGTTTGCGTTATTATCGCGGGCGTCACTTGGACGCGGCGATCGTTTCTTGCGCGGTCTTGACGACGTTTTCGACCGTGAAGCCGAATTCTTTGAGGAGAACTCCCGCAGGCGCGGAGTCGCCGAAGCCGGTCATGCCGACGAATCGGCCTCCGTCGCCGAGATATTTCGTCCAGCACGCTTCGACGCCCAGTTCGACGCCCACGCGCGCTTTCACCGTCGGAGGCAGGACGGAGTCGCGATATTCCTTCGGTTGCGCGTCGAAGAGTTCGAAGCACGGAGCGCTGACGACGCGCGCCTTCACGCCTTGCGCCGCAAGCGCGTCCTGCGCCGACAAGCAAAGACTGACTTCGCTACCCGTCGCGATGAGGACGATGTCGGGAGTTCCTTCGCAGTCGCTCAGGACGTAAGCGCCTTTGGAGACTCCGCAGGCGGACGCATATTTTGCGCGGTCGACGGTCGGCAGATTTTGGCGCGTGAGGACTACGATCGACGGGGTCTTCTTCATCTGCATCGCGGCTCTGTACGATTCCGCGACTTCGTTCGCGTCCGCTGGTCGAAAGACCGCGACGTTCGGCATGGCGCGGAAAGACGCGAGATGTTCGATCGGCTGGTGCGTCGGGCCGTCTTCGCCGACGCAGATCGAATCGTGCGTGAAGACGAAAAGGGTCGGCGTCTGCATGAGCGCGGCGAGACGAATCATCGGGCGCAGGAAATCAGAGAAGACGAAGAAGGTGGCGCAATATCCTCGCAGCCCCGCGAGGGTCAAGCCGTTCGTGATCGCGCCCATCGCGTTTTCACGAACGCCAAAGTGCACGTTGCGCCCCGCGACCCCAGGACCGAAAGCTCCGTAGGTCGGATCCTTGAGCTCCGTGTTGTTCGAAGGACTCAAGTCTGCGGAACCGCCGACGAGCCACGGGAGTCCCGCCGCTAGCTGATTGAGAACTTTCCCGCTCGACGCGCGAGACGCAAGCCCCTTCGCGTCCGCGGGGAAAGCTTCGAAGCTCTTGTCCCAACCTTCCGGGAGGGTTTGGCTCAGAATCGCGTCGAGTTCGGCGCTCTCCGCGGGGTATTGGACGCGGTATTCGTCGTAAAGCGCGTACCATTCGGCGGAAAGAGAGGCGCCGCGGACGCCGAGATTCTTTGCGAAGAGTTCGTAAACGTCGGCGTCGCACGCGAATTTTTCTTCGGGGTTGAGCCCGTAGAATTTCTTGGTGAGCGCGACTTCTTCGTCCCCTAAAGGAGCGCCGTGCGAAGCGGAGGTTCCTTCTTTATTCGGCGAACCGTAGGCGATGCGGCTTTCGACGACGACGAGGGTCGGGCGCGACTCTTCCGCTTTGAAGGCGTCGAACGCCGCGCGAAGCGCCGGAAGATCGTTGACGTCGTTCACGTGGAGAACGTTCCAGCCGTACGCCTTAAAGCGCGCTTCGACGTCTTCCGTAAAGGCAAGATCCGTATTCCCTTCGATCGTGATTCGATTAGAGTCGTAGATCCAGCAGAGGTTGGAGAGTTTGAGGGTTCCGGCGAGAGAAGCGGCTTCCGAGGAGATACCCTCCATCATGCAGCCGTCGCCGCAAAGCGCGTAAACGGAGCCGGAAAAGAGTTCGAAACCGGGACGGTTGTAACGCGCCGCGAGCCATCGATTCGCCATCGCGAACCCGACGCTCGTCGCGATACCCGCGCCGAGGGGCCCGGTCGTCATTTCAACGCCCGACGTACGACCATATTCAGGATGGCCGGGGCACTTGGAGCCGAGTTGACGAAACGTTTTGAGATCGTCGAGGGAAACCGCGGGTTGATCCGTCGGTTCGCCGTCGGCGGAAAGAGCTTTGACCCCGGCGACATGCAGAACCGAATAGAGAAGCGTCGACGCGTGTCCGTTGGAGAGAATGAAACGATCGCGATTCGGCCAATTAGGACGCTTGGGATCATAGTTCATACGCTCGTTATAGAGCATGTAGGCGATCGGCGCCAACGCCATCGGCGCGCCGGGATGGCCGCTCTTTGCTTGCTGAACTGCGTCCATCGCGAGCGCGCGCATTGTGTCGATCGCTTTTTTTTCCAAGGGCGTCATGGAAGTCATCCGAGGTTGTCTCCTTTAAGAATATGTTTTTAATCGGGCGTCGAAACGCCGCGAGTTTGGTGATAAAGTGAATTAACGCTTTTTATTTCTGATGGGGCGCGGAGAGTCGCGCGGCGCGTTCAGCGCGCGATTTTTGGATCTCGGCGACGATTCCCGTCGCGCCAAGGTCAAGCAACGTTTCCGCTGCGTTGGAACCGAGGAGTTCCGCAAGCTGTTCCTTCGTTTCCAGCGGCAACTCGCGGTCGTTCGCGTTGGCGCGAAGGACTTGCAGCGACTGCGTACGGTAGTCTTTCGCGCCGTCAAAAGTAAGGATTTCCGCGTCGAGGGAGATGAGTTCGGCGCCTTCGACAGAAACGACGGACGCCCGCGCTCCGATCGGCGCGATACATCCTCCTTCGAGACGTCTAAGAAGCGCGCGTTCCGCGAGAACCGAAAGCCACGTCGGCTCGTGGCGCAGTTTGACGACCTGCTCGATCGTCTCCGCGTCGTCTTCGCGCGTTTCAAAACCGAGCGCTCCTTGGCCAACGGAAGTCAGAAACTCGGAGTCGTCTAGGAACGAGCGCGCGCGATCGCCAAAGCCGAGACGCGTAAGTCCCGCGCTTGCGAGGATGATCGCGTCGTATTCTCCGTCGTCAAGCTTTTTAAGACGCGTTTCGACGTTGCCGCGAATATCGCGAACGTCCCAAGCGGGCTCGTCGGGAAAGCGCTTGCGACAATATCGCAACGCCATGCTCTTGCGACGCATGCTACTCGTGCCGAGTCGCGCTCCCGGAGGAAGATCGGCGATCGACTCGTAACGATTGGAGACGAAGACGTCGCGCGTGTCCGCGCGTTCCGGCGACGCGACGAGCTTTAGACCCGGCGCCTTTTCGACCGGAAGATCCTTGAGGCTATGTACGGCAAGATCGATCTCGCCAGCAAGAAGCGCGCCCTGAATCTCCTTCGTGAAGACTCCCTGCGCGCCAAGATTGACGATCGCCTCATGACGCTTCGCGTCCCCCGTCGTGGAGATTTTGACTATCTCCACGTCGAGTCCGAGTTTCACGAGCGCGTCGCGCGTCCACGTCGCCTGCCACATTGCCAACGCGCTGGGACGCGTTCCTAAACGTATCGTTTTCATTCGATTTTAGCTCTTCCTAGCGATTCACTTAGGAAATTTCTTGAGGTAAACGTTCTTAATCTGAACCTTCATCGGTTCGCCGACGTGGAGCTGCCACCCCAAAACGCCGCTCGCGCGACGCACGTCGTCCTTATCCTCGTCGATGAATACGCTCGTGACTTTGCCGTTGATCTTGTGAACAAAGACGTAACCGTGAGCGGAAACTTCGTAGTGATTCCAGTCTTCGACCTTGACGTTCGCGCGAATCTCTTCAGGCGTCGCAAAGCTCGCGACCGTCTCGATTTGGCCTTCCGGCGTCACGCGGCTGACCGTTCCAAGGTTCGCAAGAATACCGCGGAACATTTCGCCGTACATGATTCCCGCGTACGTCGCGTCCCCGTCGAAGTCCGCTTGATAGCCGCCCATGCGATACTTGTTCGGTTCTTCAAGGAACCAGCCGCGATAATAGCAACCGGAGTTGCCCCAGTTGCTGATCTTATAGTCAAAACGAAGTTCGAAATCGCCGATTTCCTGATCTTCGGAATAATACAGCGCCTGATTGACGGTAATCTTCTTGTCTGAATCGTTCGTTCTGCCGGTGATCGCGCCGTCTTCGACTGTCCAGAGATTCGAATCGCCGACCCAACCGGTCAGGTCGGAGCCGTTAAAGATAGAGACAAAACCGTCGTCTTGCGCGTTCGCTAGCGCGGTGAAGGAGACGAGAAGGGCGGTAAGAGCCGAAATTAATACGCGTTTATTCATATCGACGTCCTCAGGGGGTTAGAGTAGGCGACGCTCAAAAGCGAGCGACGCGTTAGTTTTCGGGTTGGGAAACGACCTCGCATTCGGGCAAGGCGGCGCGGAGACGATCCGCTCCCGATTCCGTGATCGCGGTGCGCGTCACGTGCGTTTTCTTGAGTTTGGAGAGCTTTGCTAGCTCGTCGACGCTGGAGTCGTCAAGGGCGCTGCGTCCGACGTGCAGGAAGGTTAATTCCGCGAAGTGCGAGAGATTCCCCGCGCAAGACGGCGTGAGCCGCGCGTCGTCGAGATTCAACCAGGTAAGGCGGCCGGCGAGAGGAAGGATCGCGACGACCCCCGCGTCTCCCGCTTGCGTCTGGTACAAGTTGAGCTTCGTTAATTTCGCGTAGCCTTTTGTCCAATCGACGTCGGCGAGTTCCGCGCCCGTCACGTGGGAGCCGCTGACGTCGAGATCGACGAGAGATGGAGCGGCGGAGAGCGCTTTAAGCGCGAAGAGGGGGAAGGAGTCGTCTTCGAGTCGCAGTCGCGTGAGTCGCAACTTTTTGAGTTTCGGAGCGCGCGCAAGTCGGTTGAAGGCGCTCTCGACGTCCGCGCTCTTTTCCAGTCGCGCGTCAAGCCAGAGGAATTCCGTCAAGTCGGGAAGTTGCGCGAACGCGTCGAGTCCCGAGGCGAGGAGAAGTCCTTCGCCGCGAACGACCTTGACTTTGCGCCACTTTTCACGATCCGCGTCCGAGGCGAAACCGGAGAAGACGCCTCCCTTGAGCTCGACGGTCGTTCCCTTCGCGTCGAAGGTTGCCTCTGCGGCGACGCGAGCGTCGACGGTTGGCGGCGTCGGTTGGCTCTCTGGCGACTCCGCGCTCTCAGGTTGAGGGGCCGGTTCGGCTTCCGCGACTGGGAGCCCCGTCTCTTGGGGCGCGACTTCGACGGGATCGTCGATAAGAAGCACGTTAGATTCGCGTTGGCACGAGGCGTTGGCAAAGAGAAGAACGCTCACCGCGCCGACGGCACAAAGGAACGACGGTTTGCGTATCGTTCGCTGCGTCATGATTAAACTTCCAATTCGATTGTGAGAAATTTGAACCGCGTCATTCCGCTTCCGGTTCTTCCGCGACGGGTTCTTCCGCGACGGGTTCTTCCGCCGCTTTACTCAATTCACGCTGTCTCTTAATTTCAAGGTCTCTTTGTCGCTCTTCCGCCTCTTTTTGCGCCTGTATTCTCGTGAATTCGAGCTCGCGACCCTGCGATTGAAAGAGATTGCGCTGCGATTCTTCTTCCGCTTCGGTGCGGAAATGACATTCGCGCGATTCGAGTTCGTCGGAGATCGGCGCGGTGACGGGGAGGTCGCGTACGACGGGGAGGGCGGGGATTGTTTCCCCGTATTTGGAGAAATTAAGTTCCGGTTTCTCTTGGCAGCCGACGGCGCTCGCCGCCAGCGCGCAGCATGCGATGGTTAGAAGACGCTTGCTTAATTTTGCTTTCGACATATAAATCCCGTCCGTTGATATTGAAAACGCTGAAGAATGGAGACGGTCCCAACGCGGCGACCATCCGTCTATTATATAGGTTTTCAAGGTCCTTATCAACCTGAAAGAAGGACGGAGGATTTTTTTTGCGACGTTATTAGATTTTTCCGAGTATTTTTGATGAAAAGATTGCGCCACCCCCCCTTTTTGTGGTGACTTTCAAGTTCGTTTCTATATAATTTAATAGACGACGATTCCCGTCCTTGTGAGCGGCTTGAGTCGCGCCGAGCGCGCCGGCCAAAACGTAAGTTCGTTTTTCTTTCGCCGAATGAAGGGATTATTTCGACAATGAGTATTTCATATGAAGATTTATCGCAACGTATTTTGTCCCTGGATTTGATCGATCTGGGAAAGCTGCGCGACGTGGAAAACTCCTTTGGCGCCCAGGCGTTTACGACTGATCAGATCTTGGTCGAGCTCCAGCGGCGAGGGTATCTCACGAAATATCAGGTCGAACGATTGACGAGCGGCGAAACGAACGGGTTCTATTACGGGGACTATCGAATCCTCTATTTGATCGGGGCCGGGTCTTTTGCGCGCGTCTTCCGTTGCGTGAATAAGAAGACGGGGCAAGTCGTTGCGGTTAAGGTGTTGCGCGCGCGTTTCCGGGAGGATAAAACGGCGATCGACGAGTTCGTGCGCGAAGGCGAGCTCGGGATGCAAATGCGTCATCCTAACATCCCGGCGATCTACGAGTCGGGGCGCACGAAGTACGATCATTATATCGTGATGGAGTTTATCGAAGGACGCACGCTTCGCGAGGAGCTCACCGCTCAGAAGAATCATCGTCTTGAGCCCAAACGCGCGACGCGCATCGTGCACGACGTCTGTAGCGCGCTTGATTACGCGCTCAAAAGAGGATTCCAACACCGCGATATGAAGCTTTCGAACATTTTGCTCTCCAGCTCGGGGAAGGCGATGCTTCTCGATTTTGGTTTGCTCACGGACGAAGGCTCGGGTTTCAAAACGCAGCGCGCGATCGAGTACGCCGCGCTTGAACGCTCGACGCACGTCCCGCGCGACGATAAGCGCAGCGACCTCTATTTCCTTGGCTCCGTTTATTATCAGCTCCTTACGGGGATCGCGCCTCTTGGAGAGATCAAAGAGCGATCGAAGCGTCTTGACGCCACGCGTTTCAAGAACGTCAAGCCGATCCGCGAGGTCGCGCCTTACGTCCCGCGATGCGTCGCCTACGTCGTCGATAAGGCGATGAAGTTCGATCCGTCGGAACGCTATCAGGCGCCCTCCTTCATGCTCGAGGGCCTTGACGCCGCGGTCAAAGCGCTTGAAGCGGGCGTCGACGTGGAACAGGAAGAGAAGGTTATGACTGCGGCGTTCCAGGAGAAGAAGGCGAAACTTGGGACGGTCATGATCGTCGAGGCGAACGCCGCGTTGCAAAACGCGTTCCGCGAGGCCTTTAAGAACGCCGGGTATCGCGCCCTCGTCATGTCGAATTGCGAACGCGCCCTCGGACGCCTTGACGACGGCGACGCGGTCGGCGTCGACGCGATTATCTTCAACGCCCAATCTCTCGGCGCGGACGCGGTGCGCGCATTCAATAAGCTCCTAGAATCGAACACGACGAAGGATCTCCCCGCGGTCGTCCTCCTCGAAGAAAATCAAGTCAAATGGGCCGCCGCCGCTAAACGCGGGAAGAAAAGGCTCGCCGTCGGAATGCCGATCACCATGAAACGCCTCCTGATGGTCGTCGAAAAGCTTATTCAATCCGAGCCGGAACCCCAGCCCGAAAAAGAACCCGAAGCGGCGCAGACTCCCGCTTCTACTCCTACTCCGACCGCCCCCGGTTCGAAGCCCGCGCCTGCCTCCGAGGACGCGGCCCCCGCGAAGTCGACCCCCGAAAAGCCCAGCGACGAACAGGTCGACGATATTCCCGACGAGCTCCTCGATCAAGCGTTTGACGCCGCGTTCGATCACTTCCAGGTCGATCGAAACAATATGGTTCCTGCGGGCTCTGGAGGCGCGGAAAAAGCAAATACGCCGAAGGAGGAAGAGAAAAAAGTCGATGTTGAGCCTGTAGTCTTTGACGATCCGGACGCCGATAGTTATATTGAAGATTAAAGACAGATCCTCTTGGAATCGAAGACTCGCGTCCTTGATTCCTTTTCCTTCGACAACTCATGACAAGGAGCTTATGTTATGAATAGACGTTCATTTATGAAGACCGGTTTGATGGCCGCGGCGGGATGCGCTTTGGGCGCGACTTCCTCTCTTAGCGTCGCGCGCGCTGACGAAAAGAAGCTTGTTCCTATCGCGCTGCAAGTTTATTCTCTTCGCGAATACGCCTCGAAAGATCTTCGCGGAACGCTCAAGGAGATCGCCCAGATGGGATATAAGGGCGTCGAATTCGCCGGCTATTATGGTCATGAGGCGAAAGACGTTCGCAAATGGCTCGACGAAGCCGGTTTGCAAGCGATTAGCACGCACCTAGGCGTCCCGCAGCTCCTAGAAGGTCAGTTTGACAAGACCGCCGAATTCGAAAAGACCCTCGGCAACCGTCGTCTGATCGTCGCGAGCGGGCTCTCCGCCTCTTGCGCGACCGACGCGGGCAACCAAATGACGGCGTATCTCTTCAACGAAATCGCGTATAAAGCCGCGAAAGCCGGTATGCAGATCGGCTTCCACGCGCACTTCAACGACTTCTCCGACGTGAACGGCAAAACGGCGTGGGAACTCTTCTTCTCACGCACACGCGCCGACATTATCGCGCAGATGGACGTCGGGAACTGCATGCACGGCGGCGCCGATCCGTACGACCTCGTCGCGAAACTCCCCGGTCGCGGCAAGCTCATGCACCTGAAGGCTGAGAATGAAAAGGGCAAAGGCGGCGCGACCCTCGCCTCGGAAGGCGACGTCGTCGACTGGAACCGTATGCTCGATATCGCCGAAAATATCGGCGGCGTCGAATGGTATATCGTCGAACAGGAAGATTGCCGCAGCGACTCCAACCTCATGGACGCTTGCGCCGAATGTATGGAAAATCTCAAGAAACTCGGCAAGGCGTGATTGAACTTCTCTTCGCTGGAATAATTTCGGGCGCGGTCGACTCGGTTCGGTCGCGCCCTTTTCTATGAGCGGCCTTTCTGGTTAAGAAAATGAGGTTTACCTACGCTCTTCTTTTCATTATCATGTCTGAGTCAAGTAGAGGCTCTGGAAAGAAAGGGTGATTATGAAATTCTTTAAATCGTGGTGTCGTAAAGGATTAGGCGTGGCGTTTCTTCTTTCGGTCGCTCTCTTGACCGGCGCGTGCGTGCCGAAGGACGATCCGCCTTCGTCGAACGTGGAGGATTTGGCCGCCGATGGACGCGCGGCGCTCGATTCCGGCGACTGGTCTCGCGCTTACGACGAGTTCTCTAAAGTGATCGAGAAGACGCCGACCGACGTCGACGCCTACTATGGAAGAGCCGCCTCTTCTCTGGCGCGCGCTCAGGATCATTACAGCTTGGCGCAAGCGAACGCGACGAATCAGAAGATCGAAGAAGGCCAAAAAGAAGCGGCCAAAGCGGACGAATTTTTCCAAAAGGCCGCCGAAGACGCCGACAAAATTATCGATCTCGATCCCAAGTATATTGACGCATGGTTCCTCAAAGGCGTCGTTTGCCAATATCAAGGGATGTGGGAAGACGGAATCAAAGCCTTTTCGGAATGTGTCAAGCTCGATCCGGCGCGCGGCGAAGCGTATCATCGTCGCGGCGAAATTTACGACCATATCGGCGATTATATGAACGCCTCCGTCGACTTTAAGAAGGCGAGCGAACTTGGCTTCGCGGCGCCCGATCCCGTTTCCCCGACTCTCAACGAGGACGATTTGAGCGATTTGAACTACGAAGTCGACGCCGCCGACGCTTCCGACTCCGAAGAAGGCGCCGACGCGAACGATTCGCAAGAGACTTCCGAAAAGGAATAAATACGCCGCGTCTAAGGACGCGTTTCAATGGACGATCGAGGTTGTCAGGATGACTAAAAAGAATACCTCCAACATAGTGAGCAAGGACGAGGCGGTCGAGGAACGCCCTTGGAGTTTGGCGCTGCGCGCGCGCGTCGCCACGATTAGCGTCGCCTCTGCGGGGATGCTTTTCTGCGCCGTGTTTTGGCCGTGCGTCTTAGATTTCAAGCAAAAGATCGCCGGAAACGCGTTGGAAGAAAACGGAACCGTCGCGGGCGCCCGCGTCGACGAGAAGGGAAGGGGAGGAGAACTCTCCGCCACTGCGGATCGCGATTCCGATTGGCGTTCGAAGCTCGACGCTCTCTATCCGCGCGGAAATTTTGCCGACGAACGTTTTGCGCCGCTGGAGAATGAACGCGCCGACTACGCCGACGAGGACCCGACCCTACGCGCCGCCCGTTTTAACGCCTTTGATTCATTGGCGCAAGACGTCGCGTCGAACGTCGATCCATACGCCGAATTGTCGGAGGACGATTCCGAGCTGATCGCCGCCGCTCCCTTTGACGATCCTCTCCTCGATTCGCCTCTTCCCACTTCCGCGAATCCGTCCTCCGCCGCGAGCGTTCCGGAACCGTCTAACGACGGCGAGTCCTCTCTGGCGCGGATTGACGATTCCCGTTATCTCGCGTCGGACGTTGAGCCGAAGTTCCCGGAACTTGACTCTTCGTCTCGACAAGAGTGGAACGACGACGTTTCGGAGACTTCGTTCGCCAGCCCAAACAAGTCCTCGATCGAACCGTCCGACGCTTTGGCGCGACGCGCTTCCGAGCCTCTCGCGCCCCGCGAACCGGAGACTTCACCTGAAGATTCCATCTCCACCTTTCAATCCGCCGAACCTGGATTCGTCTCCAATTATGCCGACTTCCCCGCGAGCGACGATTCCTACGCGTCTTTTGACGTTCCCGATCCTCAAGGCGATTCCCTTGGTTTTCCCGCCGAGCCGAGCGTCGACGCGCAGTTTGTCGACGATTCGCTCTTTCCGACGACGAACGACGAGTTCGCCCCATTAAACGACGCCGTTCCTCCCGTGAACGACCCGCTTTTGTCGGCGCCTCTTCCGTCTAATTCGTCGCGCGTCGCCTCCACTCGATACGACGCTCCCGTCGCGACGTCCTACGACTCCGTCGCCGAACCCATGCGCGAAGAGCCCGTCGCGTCCCTTGTGGCGACTTCGGAAACGCCCGCGCAAGAATCGTTCGGCGCGACCCCTGCCGAAAATAAAGAGCCGACCGTCCCGCGCCTATCCGCGTCGGAGGCCGCGCTTTCCCCAAGCTATTTCTCACGCGCCGTCGGACTCTACGGCGGTTCCTCGAACTATACGGC
>CAKVCP010000013.1 GCA_934725735.1 uncultured Thermoguttaceae bacterium | reverse complement strand
CGCTGGTATCGCGTTCCCGGTCGGCCCGAACGACGTTTGCATCCGCTGCAACTTCTGCACGATCGACGAAAACGGACTCATCACCGACCGTCGCGCGGGTCGTATTCCGACCGAAGAGAGCTCGGAAGTCGTGAAGATCCTCAAGAACGTCAAGATTCCTGGCGTCGAAGTCTTCGTCGAGCCCGTTAAAGAACATCGTTTCGTCGTGGTCTTCCGCGGCGAAGGTCTCGGCGGCAACGTCGCGGACACCGATCCTCAGCGCACTGGCGCCGCTCCTCTCGACCCCGTCGCGAAAGACGCCGCGTCCGAGAAGACCGCCCAGGTCGCCAAAGAATTCTTCAAGCAGGCGGTCGAGCTCCTCAAGGGCCAGCCGAAAGCGAACTGCCTCACCATGCGCGGTTTCGCCACCAAGCCGAACCTCCCCAGCTACGAAGAACTCTACGGCCTCAAAGCCGCCGCGATCGCCGTCTATCCGATGTACAAAGGCCTCGCGAGCCTCGTCGGGATGGAACTCGTCGGCAAGCCCGCGTCCTTGCAGGAAGAAGTCGAAGTCCTCAAGGAAAATTGGGACAAGTACGACTTCTTCTTCCTTCACTTCAAGTATACCGACAGCCGCGGGGAAGACGGCGACTTCGAAGCGAAGCGTAAGATGGTCGAAGAGCTCGACAAGGTCATGCCCGAAATCGCGGCGCTCCTTGGCGAAAACGACTGCCTCGTCGTCACCGGCGACCACAGCACCCCTGCGAAGATGGCGTCGCACTCCTTCCACCCGGTTCCGACAATGATCGTTTCGAACGTCTGCCGCACCGACTCCTGCCAGAAGTTCGGCGAAACCGAAGCGAACAACTTCGGAGGCCTCGGCCACTTCCAGGCGATCCACCTCATGCCTCTCGCGATGGCGCACGCCAATCGCCTCGGCAAATTCGGCGCGTGATTTGATCGCTGCGATACTACATGGCGCTCGCCCTGATCCTCGGTTCACGATCTTTGGAGCGGGCGTTCCTCTTTAGTTGGTACTCCCTTTCCCCAGCCCACTTTTATGAAAAGGAGACGTAAAATGAAACGATACCAATCTCTTCTTCTCCTCGTATGCGCTTTGACGTTAGCTTGCGGCTGCAAAAAGAACGATCCCAACGCCTCGACTTCAGGCGGCGCCCAGGTTGCCGACCAGTGCAACTACGACCTCGCCGAACCGATCAAAATCCCTGAACTACAAACCGAACAAGAATATCGCGATTTCCTCGCCAACAACGAAATCGCCGTCGTCAAATTCGGCGCCCAGTGGTGCCCTCCGTGCCGTCAGCTCGACCCTGAGCTCGAAAAGATCGCCGGATACTTCCAGACGGAAAACGTCGCCTTCGCCACCGTCGACGTCGACGACTTTAAATCCCTCGCCGCAAGTCTCGGCGTGAGCGGTATTCCCGACACGCGCCTCTATTACAACTCCGCCTTCTACTCCAACGTCCTCGGATGCGCCCCGCGCGAAATCGCGAGCCTCGTCGCTTCCGTCTGTCAAACGAAGACGACGCTCAAAGATGGGGACGTCACTAACGAGCCCAGCGACGCCGAGCTCTTCGCCGCGTATGAAGACGACGAAGATATCGACTTCGACGAAAACTCCTATCCTGAATTCACCGACCCCGTGAGCGAAATCTTCGCCGACGTCGACCCCGGAGACGTAACGCCCCTGCCGAGCGTCGAAGCGCTTGAAAAATTCGTCCAAGAGAATCCCGTCGCCGTCGTCAAATTCGGCGCTACGTGGTGCCCTCCGTGCCGGAAACTCGACGAACGCCTCCCCCTCCTCGCGGGTAAATTCCCGAATATCGCGATCGGCTCCGTCGATATCGACGAAGTTCCGGCGCTCGCGAATCGCTTTGGCGCGAAAACGATCCCCGTGACGATCGTCTTCGTCGGGGGTGCGCTGAGATCCTCGTGCGTCGGCTACCTCCCGGAAAAGATCGTCGAGAACATCGAAGCGGGACTCGCCCTCGCCGCAGAAGCCGCGCCGGAAACGGAAGCCGCGCCGGAAACGGAAGCCGCGCCGGAAACGGAAGTCGCGCCGGAAACGGAACCCGCCGCGATTGAACCCGCTCCCGAAGAGACCCCCGCGACCGACGCTCTCCCCGTTCTTGACGCCTCCGACGCGGAGACTCCTCTCCTCGAAGAAAACGAATGATCTTATGACCGAACCGGAAAAACGTTCCTATCGATTCGACCGCGCGCGACGGATCAAATTGCAAAAAGAGTTCCGCCGCGTCTATCAATTCCGAGCGCGAGTCTACGATACGCGCGTCGCGATCTGTTGCCGCCCCACGGGCGCGGAAAACCCCGCAAGGCTTGGGCTCTCGGTCGCGAAAAAAGCGGTTCCGAAGGCGCACAATCGGAATCGATGGAAAAGGTTGATACGCGAGGCGTTCCGGCTCAACTTTTACGAAATACCGCAGGGATTCGACTACATCGTGATCCCTCAAAAAATCGACTATGTTCCGACGTACGCGCAGATCGTCGAGTCGATCCTGACGCAGACGGCTCGCGCGAGTCGTAAAGCGACGCGAATCGAAGAACAGCGACGCGCGGCGGCGGCGAACCGCGAATCGCAAGACTCCGCGCCGCGTCCCGAGAAAAGCGAGGCGACGGCGGAGAACGCGGCGCAATGACGACGCGGCTAATCGAACTCGTAGCGCGGCTAATCGACGCGTTACGTCGACTCCTCGTGCGCACGATTCTCTTCGCCGTGCGTTTTTATCAATCCGCGATCAGTCCGCTGCACGGCCCGTGTTGCCGTTTTACCCCGACGTGCAGCGAATACTGCGTCCAGGCGATTCAGAAATACGGGATCGTCAAAGGACTCCTTAAAACGGCGTGGCGCGTTCTGCGGTGCGCTCCGTGGTCTAAAGGCGGCTACGATCCGCCGTGAACGTCAATTTCGAAACCAGGCGCCCGTAAACATCATGAAAATCAACTTTCAGTGCCCTAGTTGCGGAGTAAAACTTCGCGTCGACGCGAAATTCTCGGGACGCAGAACGCCGTGTCCGCGCTGCGCGAAAGAGTTTCTCATCCCCGCGCTTGAACGCGACGCGTCCTCGTCGGATCTCCTTGCGTCCGACGACGCGCCGAGCGAACACCCTCGGCATGAAGCGACGCGCACGCATTCTCTCGCGGAGGCGCAAAACGACGGAGAGCTTTTGACGAACGAAGACGCGGACTCCGATTTCGATATCTCTTCGTCCCTTCTCGCGTCGGAAAGCAATGAAAACGCCGTCCAAGGGGAAAACGAAGAAGAAAACTCATTCCAGGGGTATCGCGACGAGGAGCTCGCCGCGCTCTTCCCCTTCTACGAGCCGACTCCGATCGCGACGGGAAACGTCTACTTCAGCGAGAAATCCCCGCGCACGGAGGAGGAGGACGAGGAAGTCGTTTCGACGCAATCGAAGATGCCCAGCGTCGACGAACTCATCAATTAACGCGAGGCGTAGAAAGGAGCCTTGAATGGCGTCGTCCACCAAAGCGGTCGTCTTACTTTCCGGCGGGCTGGATTCTTCGACGGTATGCGCCGTCGCCGCGTCGAAAGGACGCGAAGTCCACGCCCTTACCATCGACTACAACCAGCGCAACCTCTGGGAAATCAACGCGGCGAAGGAAGTCGCGCGCGTCAATCGCGTCGCCGAACATCTGATCTTCCCGATCGATCTACGCCTCTTTGGCGGCAGCGCGCTCACCGACTCCAACGTCGAACTCGCGCGCGACGTCCCCCTCGAAGAGATCGGAAAGACGATTCCCGCGTCGTACGTCCCCGCGCGCAACACGATCTTCCTCTCCCTGGCGCTAGGATTCGCCGAAACGCGCGGCGCCTCCGAAATCTGGATCGGCGTCAACCAGCTCGACTACAGCGGCTACCCCGATTGTCGCCCCGAATATATCGACGCGTACGTTAAAATGGCGCGTCTCGCGACCAAAATGGGCGTCGAAGGCGCCGAGATCAAGATCGAAACGCCTCTACTCTACCTCGCCAAAGCGGAAATTATCAAACTCGGATCGTCGCTCGGCGTCGACTATTCGTTGACGCGAACATGCTACGATCTCGACGATCAGGGCCGCGCCTGCGGACGATGCGAATCGTGCGTCCTCCGAAAACGCGGGTTTGAAGAAGCGGGCGTCCCCGATCCGACCCCGTATCGTTGATACCAGAAGAATCCTCCCCCCACGAAGGAGAAAAAGATGAACGAAATACTCAAAGCGATGAAAGAACGCCGCAGCGTCCGCGCGTTCAAAAGCGAACTTCCCCCTCGCGAACAACTCGACGCGGTCGTCGAAGCGGGCCTTTACGCCGCCAGCGGGCATGGCGGACAGAGCCCGATCATTCTCGCGGTCACGAATCCTGAGCTCATGGCGAAACTTCGCAAAGACAACTGCAAGATCGGCGGCTGGGGCCCCGATTTCGATCCCTTCTACGGCGCCCCCGCCGCGCTGATCGTCCTCGCCGACAAATCCGCCCCCACGCACGTCTACGACGGCGCTCTCGTCATGGGGAACATGATGCTCGCCGCCCATTCTCTGGGGCTCGCGACATGCTGGATCCACCGCGCGAAGGAAGAATTTGAGACGACAGACTACAAAGCGCTCCTCAAATCCCTCGGCGTCGAAGGGGATTACGAAGGAATCGGCCACTGCGCGATCGGCTACGCTGCGAAAGAGCCCGGTGCGCCCGCGCCGCGCAAAGCCAATCGCGTCTACAAGATCGACTGACCGCGCCGCGCGACTTGAACGATTGACGCTTATGAAAAAACGGCCTCGTTTTCCGACAAGGCCGTTTCTTTTTTTCCGCGACGTAAAAACAAAGCGCGTTTCGCGCAAACGCTTATCCCTGCGTTCGATTTATGGCAAGCTCCCCAAAGAGAGGCAAGACAAATCTCCTAAGAAAGCTGTTCCTTGCGAATCGTCGCGACGCGCTCAAGGCGTCAGATTGGAATCGACGCCTGCGTGGAGAACGGCGCGCGGAGCCCCGACGCGCCATGCGAGTTCGCGCATGATCGTTCTTTCGAGCTCTTCGTCGCGTCCCATCGGGAGCCATCCTCGGGACTGCGCGTATTCTCCAACGGGCTGAGTCAGCTGGGAGACGTCGTCGTTGAATTGTTGATGATATCCGACGGTGGAGCCGAGGGGTCGCGGGAGGTCTTCGAGCTCCTGGAAGACGGAGAGATAGACGTAAAAGCCCTCCCCTTCGGGGACGACGCGAACGACGGCGGAGGTGCGCATCGTCTGAAAGGTCGCTTCCCATCGGGACCCACATTCGCGGCCGTTCTTGCGCCACGGTTCGAGAACGCCCCCGACGATCGAGGGCTCCGTCTCCAACCGCCCTTCCGTGCGGTATTGGTAGGATCGTCCGTCGGTATCCTGGCGTTCGTAGACGCGCACGGGTATTTCGGTCTCGATAACGTAATAGTTGTCGATAACGTCGACGACGGCGTCCCATAGGGCGTACGGATCGGTCGTTTCGACGAAAAGAGGATTGGGCTGTTCCGGTTCGAAGGCGCCGACGCCCTTCGCGGGGGCGTATTGCGCGTTCTCGGGAGTTCGGCACGCGCAGGGAATAGTCGCGCACGCGAGAGCGAGCGCGGCGGCAAACCGCGCGGACTTCGACGTTTCTCTTGCTTTTCCCTTTGTTCCGACCATAGCGCGTCAATCCTTTCGTTAATTAGTCGGGTCATTATGAGCAAAAGCGCGGGTCGCCGCAAGGGCGTTTTCGGTCGTCGCGAGTCGGAAAAAAGGGGATAAAAAAGCGCGCCGCTCTCCGCAAATCGCGAGAGAACGGCGCGCCTCCTCAGGATTCCCCCCCAATGATGGGAGCTTGCGGCGCAGGGGGGGGAAGAACGCGCGCCGCGCCTTTGGAAAACCTAAGTCGTTTCATTATTTCAAAACGAGGGGGAGACGAATCTCTTTTCCGTCGCGCAAGACGTTGAGGGTCAGCGTTTCGCCAGGCTCGTGTTCCTCCACCGCCGTGATGAAGTCCTCGCCGGTCCTCACCGGCTGATCGTTCACGCCCATGATGAGGTCGAACCCTTCGTCGGGACGCACCACCTGCCGCGACTGATAGCGGATCCCGTTCTGCTCGCGAATCATGACGACGAGTTTTCCGCCGCGCAGGCCCGCGAGATCGGCGGCGCCCTTGTCGTCGATGAGCGCGGGGATCAGTCCGTTTTCCGTCTCCGTAACTTGGACGACGCCCGCGTCGCCGCGCACGACCTGACCCTTCTCAAGCAAGATCGACACGATGCGATGCACCGTGTTCACCGGTACCGCGAAACCGATTCCGGAGTTTTCCCCGACGCGGCTCGCAATCGCCGTGTTCATCCCGACCATGCGTCCCTTCGAGTCGAAGAGCGCGCCCCCCGAGTTGCCGGGGTTGATCGCCGCGTCCGTCTGAATCACGCCCTTAATGCGGCGGAACTGCTGCGGACTGTCGATCGAGCGATTCAGATTCGAAATGATCCCCTTCGTCATCGTGCGTTCGAGCCCGAAGGGGTTCCCGATCGCGTAGACGGTCTGCCCGACGAGGAGGCGCGACGAATCCCCAAAGACGACCGGCACGAGCTCCTCTTTCGGCGCGTCGACCTTCAAGATCGCGATATCCGTGTTCGGGTCGACCGCGAGCGGCTTCGCGGGGTACGTCTCGCCGTTGTAGAGGGTAATTTTGACGGAGGTGGCGTTTTCGACGACGTGGAAGTTCGTCAGGATGATCCCTTCCTTATTCAGGACGACGCCGCTTCCGCACCCTTCCGCGACTTGCGCGGAGAAAAAGGAGTTCACCTGTTCGGTCGTCGACACGTTGACGACGCTCTTGTTGCGCTCAAGGTAGAGCTCGGCGGCGGCGCGTTCCTCGGGGCCCAGTTCGGAGAGGCGCGACGCAAGCTCGTCCTTGGTCGACGCGGTCTGCTGCGTCAACGACGCGAGGGGTTGGCGCGAAACGTCGAGAAGGCGCCCCGACGAATCGTTCGCGAGCTCCGGAATCTCCATCGGCTTCGCGTCGCGCGACAGGAGCCGCCGTGCGCTTCCGCCGTCGTTACCCGCGAAGGGATTCTGCGCAAGACCGGACGTTGCGGCGCCGAAAGTCGCGCCTAAAACGCCGCACGACAAAAGAGCCCAAAATCCATATCTTCGACTATTCTTTTTCATCCTTCGCCTCTCCTTATTCCGTCCAACAGAGTGATAACGCCGCGCAACCTGCGGCTTAGTCTCGATTTATAATTAACGCGGCGCCGATCGCGACAGCCGCGCGTCAATCTAATCTCTTATACGCATTCGCCAGGCCAAAGAAAAGACAAAAAGCAAAAAATTTTCAAAAATATTCGCCGACGCCTCATGAACGCGACGTCTCGCCGCGCGTCCAAGATATATGGAGAAGTAACGCCTTGCGTAATGCTAATAAGATAGTATATTTAAGTAGAATAAGTAGTTTAAAAAGAATTTATTCCACACCTCTCTTCACGAAGGGGCTCCTAATGCATGTCATTCTCTTCGAAGACGATCGCGTCGTTAATCTCTACCCTATCACGATCGGTCGTCCAGCGTTCTATATTAGCGTCGGTTCAATGCGTCTTCTGAACCTTGCGCGTCAATTCGGCGACTTGGTGGAACTGGTGGCCAGGCCGCATCTTCGCGCGATCTTGCGCGAGGACTTCCCCTACGCCTGGTCCCCCTCCAAAGGGGAGCGCAAGGGGCCGATTCTCTTCATCAACGCGCGAACCGCTCCGCGCGAAAGCCTCTTCAGCGCATGGCGCGCTCTCACGACCTGTCAATTTGAGCGCGGCGCCCTTCTCCGCACAGGGGACTCTATCGCTGCGGCGATCGTCAACGACCCGCGCATCCTCCCGCACCAAGAAATCGGATGCTCCCAGCTCCTCGGGCTCATCCAGGACCTCAATCTCCCCGAGGTCGAACTCTTCGAGCCGATTCGCCTCCTCGAACGCCCCTCCGACGCGATCCGCTATCACCTCAGTTTCATCAGCGAAAACCTCAACAGCCGCATCGCGCGCGGCGACTATCAAGAGATTCGCGACGGGGTCTTCGTTCCGAAAGACGAGGCGAAGCGTCCGTCGATCGACGACTGTTTCGTGACGGACACGAGCGAAGGGCCGATCATTCTGAACGAAAACGTGAAGATCGGGCCCTTCTGCTTCATTCGCGGGCCAGTCTTCGTCGGGGCGCGCAGCAAGATCATCGAACATTCCGCGATCAAGGACTACGTGTCGATCAGCACGACGTGCAAGGTCGGCGGCGAGGTGGAAGCGACGACGATCGAGTCCTTCTCGAATAAGCAGCACCACGGCTTTTTGGGGCACAGTTACGTCGGAAGCTGGGTCAATCTCGGCGCCGGAACGTGCAACAGCGACTTGAAGAACTCGTACAACGAAGTCCAGCAGGAGACTCCCGCGGGTAAATTCCCGTCTCATATGCAGTTCTTGGGATGCGTCATCGGGGATTATACGAAGACGGCGATCAACACGAGCATCTTCACGGGCAAGACGCTCGGGGCGTGCTGCATGTGTTACGGTTTCGTGACGACGGCGGTTCCGAGTTTTGTGAATTACGCGCGTAGTTTCGGTCAGATAACGGAGCTTCCGGTGGAGCTTATGACGCTCAGTCAGGAGCGTATGTTCTTGCGCCGCAACGTTCAACAGCGCCCTTGCGACAAGCAGTTGATTCGAGACATGTACGAATTGACGCGCGGCGAGCGTCAGCTTGCGAACGAACCGCTCGCGCTTTAATGAAAAAAAGAGGTTGCGTCGACGGCGTCAAAATGGTAATCTAAGAGCCGCGCGCCGCGCCTTTGCGCCGCGTTTTCCTTATATCCACCTCAGAGGGTTTTCAAATGAAATTGGACGAATTTGCCGCACAACCGTCGTCCTGGTTACGCGCAGGGGGCGCGTTTACCGACGTCGTCGTCTCCACCAGCGCGCGTCTTTCGCGCAACGTCGACGGGTACGGGTTCGTAAATCGCGCGGCGAAGTTCGACCTTGAGAAGCTTCTCCGCGAGACGCGCGGAGCGGTCGGCGAAGCCTTGGCGGCTTACGACGCGACCCTCTTCGATTATTCCGCCGGCTCCCCGACGTCCGCAGAAACGCGCTTCATGCTCGAACGCCGTCTCGTCGACTCGGATTTCTCGGAAGCGACCGCGCCGCGCGCGCTCCTTGTCGAGGATAACGAAGCGTTCTCCCTCATGCTCAACGGACAAGATCATCTGCGCTTCCTCGCCCACGCGCCGGGGCTCGCCGCAAAGGAGCTTTGGGCGCGTCTCGACGCCCTCGACAACCTCGTCGAATCGCGCCTGCGATACGCCTTCGACGACAATTACGGATATCTCGCCGCGAACCCGTTGAACGCGGGAACCGGGCTCAACTTCTCGGTCAAGCTCCATCTTCCGGGAATCTTGGAGACGGGGGAGATGACGCGCGCGCTTCGCAGCTTTAAGAAAGTCGGGCTCGAATACGATTTGAGCGAGGGAGACGAGACGCCGTACGTGATCACGACGGGGGCGCTCGGATCGTCGGAAGACGAGGTCGCGTCCCTCGTCGACGAAGTGATTCAGAGCTTGACGGCGTACGAGCGCAGGGCGCGGCAAGTGATCCTCGACGCGGGGCGTCAAGAGTTTCTCGACCGATGCTATCGCGCGCTGGGGATTCTGCAAACGAGTCGCATCATGTCGCTGAAAGAGGCGCGCAAGCTCCTGTCGAGTCTGCGCCTGGGCGCGGCGCTCAACGCGCTGGAGGGGCCCTCTCTTCTCGATATCGACCAGTTGACGCTGGAGATCTATCCCGGTCATCTGCGCATGCTTTCGATCGCGGAAGGGCTGAAGCCAGACGAGACGACGGAAGACGAGCTTCGCGCGCGACGGCTTCGTTCGCGCCTCGCGACGCTGAGTTGATCGGTCGCGCGCCAAGAAAATAAGAGCGCCGCGAGGGGTTGCAAGACTCTTCGCGGCGTTTTCTTTTTGCCGAACGGACGCGATTCTTTTTCGCGACGCGCCGGACAGGACAAGAAATAGTTAATGCCGCGAAGAGTCGATCTCCGACTTTTCACGGCGTCAAAACACTTTTCACATAAGGAAGCGAGAAGCGCCCCTATCAGGGAGGACTAGAAGGATGGGAAATCCAAGCGCAGTCCGCACTTTTTCGCAAGTTGTTCCGTACACAATTTAAAATAATAAGGTCTCTTGGATGCGTCTCGTTTCATCGCGTATTTGTACGCGGTGATAAAGATCTTGTAGGGGAGTTCCCCCTTTTCGACCTTCTCCACGACGTCGTCCACATATTTGCCCTGCGCTTGAGTCGTCACGCGCAGTTCCGAACGAAGTCTATCGGCGTCGAGCGCGGTCGCGGCCTGAGCCGAGCGCGCGGGCTTCGAGCAAACTCCGTAAGCAACCGCTGCGGCGAAGGCGAAACCTTGCGCGAAAAACGCGCGTCTCCCTATTCTTCTCATCTTGGCGTCCTTGCGTCTGTCTAAAGTGTCTCCATACCGCCGCCGAGAGTCCTCATGACTCCGCGCGGCGCGCCCCAAAAGGTCCTTCTACCAACGCGCCCCGGACTAATTTTTACAGCCGTTTCGTCCCCAATACCATTTCGGTATCCAAGAACGCGTCGTTCAAAGGGCCCTCTTGCGGTCCTTTTTACGGCAAATACCCATCAACATGATATCCGCCTTCTTCATTATCGACCAAGGCGCCTCGCCTCTTCAACTTATATTGAAAAAACAACTCCCTTCGACGCTATCCTTCAATCCTCATACTCCGGATCCCGCCACGTCGGGTCGTAATATTTCCCTTGCCAAGAGTTCCGACGCTTCAACTCCGCGTCGATCGCGTTCCTCGCGCAATGCTTCACCGACGTCCATTCCGGCGCGAGAAGAAATTCTTCCGTCGCTTCCCCCGCGAGACGTTCGACGACCGTCGTCGGCGGAAGAACCTCGAGCATATCGACCGCGAAGGAGACGTATTCCTCAAGGCTCTGAATTGGAACCTGTCCGTCGCGCCAAAGCGCTTCGAGCGGCGTGTCGCGCACCACGTAAAGGTTGTGCAGCTTCACCGAGTGGAACCCGAGCGCGGCGACCCGACGCGCCGTGAGGAGATTATCCTCGCGCGTTTCGCCGGGAAGTCCCAAAATGAGGTGAACGCCCAGACGCAACCCGCGCGCCTGAGCGCGACGCGTCGCGTCGACGAAACACGCGTAGTCGTGACCGCGATTGATCCAGCGCAAGGACGCGTCCTTCGACGACTGCAACCCGAGTTCGAGGACGAGCCACGTCTCATGCGAGAGGGTCGCGAGGAGATCCAAGACGGGGTCGGGAACCGCGTCGGGACGCGTGCCGATCGCGAGGCCGACAATTTCGGGACGCCGCAGGGGAACGCGGTAATATCGCTCGAGGACGTCGAGGGGCGCGTGCGTGTTCGTCGACGGCTGGAAGTACGCGATGAATCGGGAGGAATCGAAGCGGCGCGTGATCTTGAGGATCCCGTCGTTGATCTGCGCGTCAAGATCCTGGAGCCCAAAGAAGCGGCTCGGACTGAAACTTCGCGCGTCGCAGAAGACGCATCCGCCTGAACCGATCGTTCCGTCGATATTGGGGCATGAGAAGTGCGCGTCGACGCTGATTTTGCGCACGACGCCGCCAAATTCGCGCTTGAAATACGGGCCT
Organism: uncultured Thermoguttaceae bacterium; assembly: GCA_934725735.1. Lineage (GTDB taxonomy): Bacteria > Planctomycetota > Planctomycetia > Pirellulales > Thermoguttaceae > RUG369. The sequence continues at coordinate 18,918 of CAKVCP010000013.1, read as the reverse complement.
TGCGCATAGTAACGCAGCCCTAAGGCGCGCCAAAAGGGGAGTTCGCTCATCGTCCTTCTGCTTTCTTGAGGGGGGGAGGGTAAAAAACGCGGAATCCGTCGAATGGTGAAAAAAAAGACGAGCCGGGCGCGGCGTCATAGTCGCGCAAGCTCGTCTGGAGACTGCGACTGCGGCGCGTCACGCGCTCTCGGGCATGAATGAGGGAATCACGACGCCCTTATGCGCGGGGACTTCCCCTAAAGACTGCGCGATATGCGTTTCGATATTCTTGGCGCCGAGGCGATACATCGCTTGGCGCAGTTCGACGCACTCGCCGGGAACGAGAAGGACGGGAGACCATTCGCCGCGATAGCGGTTGAGTTCGCGTCGGACGAGGACGTTGGCGACGGCTTCGTTTCGCGCGGCGCCAGGGCCGATCATCTTGCTGCCGGGGTCGTTGACGGACGCCATGACGCCGAGGATCGCGCCCGTCGCGTTCTCTTCAAGGACGCTCACGCCCCAGATTCCGTCGGCGTTGTCGACGAAGAAGCGGTAGTCTTTCGTACGGTCGACGCCCAGCAGCTCCATCTCAAGCTCGACGATCTTGGGGACGTCGTCGCGCGTCGCGTCGCGAAGCGTCGTCCCTTCGGGAACTGTGATTTCGACGCCTTCCGCAGGGGACGGCAGGAGCATGTCTTGATAGAAGATTCGTGGAACGAATCCGAGGCGATTGTAGAGGGAGAAGGAGTCGAGATTCATCGCGGAGGAGACGAGTCGGAGCGTCTGATTGCGCCGCTGCGCGACGTCGACGATATACGCGAGGAGTTTGGTGGCGATCCCCTGTCCGAAATAGTCGGGGGAGACGTTCATGATTCCGAGGGAGACGTGCGTCGGGCGCGGGTGGAAGAAGCACGATCCGGCGATTCGCCCGGTCTCGAGATCCTCGGCGACGACGCAACAATTGGGGTCGAGCGCGTCGTAAACGCGCGTGAAGATAGACGACGCCTCGACGGACGCAACGCACTCTTCGACGCCCATATGCTCGCGATACCAGACGTTCAGCGAATCGCGAATGAGCGCGGCGACGGCGGCGTTGTCCGTCGATTCCTTGAGACGCACGATCGTTTTAGCCATGGAATACTCTCCTCATGCTACGGTAAAAGACAGATTGACGAATGATTGACGACTACATCTTAATAATGTGGAACGCCCAGAGCCCCAGCGCGACGGGAGCCGCCAGGAGAAGGGAGTCGAAAATATCCAAAAAGCCCCCGAAGCCGGGAACGTGCAGACCGGAGTCTTTGCGCATCACGTCGCGCTTAATGAGCGACTCCGCCAAATCACCCAACGCGCCGACAAATCCGACGACGACTCCGTAAACGACAATTCCGATCCAAGTCGTTTCGGAAGGCCTGCCCGTGGCGAGAGGAAAGAGGAACTGCGTCGAAATCCACGCGGCCAAAACCGAGAACGCAAGACCTCCGATTCCCCCTTCGATCGTCTTGCCGGGGCTCAAATACGGGGCCATCTTATGCCGTCCGACGAGGCGCCCGACCGTATACGCGCCGATATCGCACATCTTCGTCACAAAGACCATCGAGATTACCGCCATGAGCCCGTACGAGACGCGCAGGAGCGCCATAAACGCCCCCAACATCCCTATATAGACGATCGCGAAGACGGCGCCTCCAAGGTTGATCAGACTCCCGCCAGGCTGACGATAACGGAACATCTCCCCCACAAACGCGATCAACACCCCTGCGGCAATCGCCAGCAGAACGTGAAAGCACCCGTACGTCGCGACGCGCCACTCCTCGGTCGTATCGTACGCCTGGGCGACGACTTCGCCGATCTGACTCTCGGCGAGTTCGGAGACCTCGACGTCCTCGACGTGGCGCGCAGACTCCGCCGTCGCGAGTTCAAGGCGACCAATGTGCGGCGTCGAGATCGCGCTCGATATCCAAGAAAGCAGAATCGTGCCGATCACCCCCACGTACACCGTCGATCGACGCGGAAAGACGCCCCCCGCGTTGAGCAAGCGCAGAATCTCGCCGCACAGAAAGAAAGAGCAGACCAGAAAGAAGGGCATGAGCGCGACGCCCGGAAAGGGCGCGATCGCGTCGACCCAACAGATAAAAGCGACAAAAAGTACTAAAGGCGCGCCTATCAACAATCGCCATCGCAACATAACAGTCTCCCACGACGCTAACGTTTGACCGAGAGCTCCGAAGCGTCGTAAGACGCGGCGCTCTTCGTCCCTTTCCCCTTTTAAATTATAGAGACGGGGTCGTGAAAATCTACGTTTTTTCCTTTTTTTCTTTAGTATTCGAAAAAGGAAACGAAAAGAAGAGACAAAAGAGGGTTTAAGGGGCGCTAAGCTATTAAAACTAGGAAGAATAGAAAAAATAACGGTTGTAAAAAACGCGTTTTTTTGTTATAATACAGAGAACGCATATTATTGCTTTGCGGCGCGCCCTACGCTTTTTGACTCTACTTCCACGAAAATAGAAGAAGGCGCGCGCAAGCGGAGGACTATGAATGACACAAGCCGAATCTCTCGACAAAATGAAGTTAAAGGAGCTCGTCGCGCTAGCCGAATCGATGCAATTAACCCATCTGGCGGGCAAGAACAAGGCGCAGCTACGCGAGTACATTCTCCAGAATCAGCGCGCCGGGGGATCGGAGCAGAAGACGGAGCCGTCGGAGTCGACTGAGCCGCCGACAAAGAAGCGCAGTCGTCGCGCGAAGGGGACGAAAGTCGTCGAGACGCCCGTCGTAGAGACGCCCCCGACAGAGGTCGCCCCCGAGGCCGCGCCCGTCGAAGAAACGCCCGCTCCTAAGAAACGCGGACGACGCTCCAAGAAAGTCGAAGCCGTCGAAGAAGCGGCGGCGCCTCAACCTGCGGTGGAAAATACCGTCGTCGAAGAGCCTGCGGAGCCTCAAGTCGCGCAAGCGCCCGTCAAACCGAAACGCAAATACGTCCGACGTCGCAAAACGCAAGACGCGAGCGTCGAAGCCTCCGCCCAGCAGGTCGAAACGCCGTCCCCCGTCCAAGAGCCGACGCCCGCCGCGCCCGAGCCTGAGACGCAAAACGCGTCCGAGCCCGCGACCCCGGAACCCGCGTCGGAAGAAGCCGCTCCCGTCGTCAAGAAGCGTCGCCGTTATACTCGTCGCAAGACCGAGCAAGTCGACTCCGCGCCAAGTTTGTTCGACGTCGTCGCGAGCGCCGAACCGACTGAAACGCCGGAGCCCGTCGCGGCCCCCGAGCCAACCGAAACGCAAGAGCCCGTCGCGGCTCCCGAGCCAACCGAAACGCAAGAGCCCGTCGCGGCTCCCGAGCCAACCGAAACGCAAGAGCCCGTCGCGGCCCCCGAGCCGAACGAGGCGCAGCCGAAACGTCGCCGTCGAACGCGCGTCGCTAAGCCCGCCGTAGAAGGCGCCCCGAAGTCGTCTCGACGTTCTCGCAAAGTCGACGTCGCGTCCAAGGACGTCCCCGCGATTCACGCCGCGCCCCCCGTCAAAGACGCGCGACGCAAGCTCGCGAAGACGGAGAGCGGCTCCTACGCGGCGAAAGAGGTGGAGGAATATCTGCGCCTGAGCGTCTGCGGCCCCTTCTGGCTCTTGGCGCAATGGAAATTGGCGGAAAAGAGCGTAAACCGCGTCCGCTCGGCGATGGGACGACGCTGGCACACCTCGACGCCTCAAGCGCGCGTCTACCGCATCGATCGCGATCCTCTCGTCTCCGTCTTCCGTCGCGTTCACGTTTCGAGCGTTCCGATCGTTCCCGACGTCGAATCGTGGTACCTTCCCGTCGAAGATCCGCCGAGCTCCTTCATGGTCGAACTCGGATACGAAGCGCGCGACGGCGAATTCTTCACCGTCTCCTCGAGCAATATCGTCGACACTCCCCCGCGCTTCATGCAGGAATACCAAGCGGCGCCGCCATTCTTTGCGGTAGGAACCCCGTTTGATCGCGCGTTCCAACAGAACAACTTCACGGGACGTCGCGGCGGCCTCGTCTTCGGGTCGGACGAAGAGCTCGCGGGGGCTTTCGTCGACGGTTCGACCTTCTCCCGCCTCATGGGCGAGCCCGCGTTCCCGGAGCCTAAAGAGCTGCGGATGTCGGTCGAAGCGGAGGTCGTCATCAAGGGACGGGTCAGCGAAGGCGCGACCGTTTTGGTGCGCGACGAGCCGACTCCCGTCAACAAGGATGGCGAATTTGCGATCCGCGCGCCCCTTCCCGAGCGTCGTCACCTCTTCCCCGTCGTCGCGACGAATCTCGAGACGCTTGAGACGCAAACGATCGTCGTCTCCATCGAGCGCAACACGAAGGTACTCGACCGCGTGATTCGAGGAGAAGAGGAATAACGGCGCGCGGCGCGGCGCCTGAATTCGCGCTTATTCTTAGGAGACCTTGGCGGTCTGGAGTTATGGAAATTATCGACGATCTTGACGCGTTCCCTCGCTCGTTGAGGGGATGCGTCCTCACTCTTGGCAAATACGACGGAGTTCATCTCGGGCATCAAGAGACGCTTCGGCGCGCGCGCGACGCCGCGCAAAGGCGCGGGGCGTCTCTCGTCGTTTTCACGTTCAGCCCTTCCCCGGCGCAGATTTTATCCCCTGAGACGGCGTCGCCGCCCCTTGTCGACGAACCGACGAAACGCGCGCTCCTCGCCGCCGCGGGAGTCGACGCGCTCGTCAACTTTCCGACGACGCGCGAATTTCTCAACCTTTCGGCGGAAACTTTCTTCGACGAAATCGTGTCGTCGCGTCTAGGCGCGGTTCAGATGGTCGAGGGCGCCGATTTTTCGTTGGGACGCGGTCGCGAGGGCTCAGGGGCGACGCTCGACGCGTTGGCAAAGCGTTACGGGGTTCTTCTCGAACGAGTGGCGCCGACGACGCTCGACGGCACGATCGTGTCGAGCAGCGCGATTCGCGGGGCGCTGCGTCGCGGAGACGTGCGTTTCGCGTCGCGTCTTCTGGGGCGTCCTTATCGCGCGGCGGGTCGCGTCGCGCGCGGAGACGGCAAAGCGCGAACGCTCGGTTTCCCGACGGCGAATATCGTTCCCCCGGCGATCTTTCTCCCCGCGCCCGGCGAATACGCGGTCTACGCGACGACGGAGGACGGGAAGAGATACAAAGCCGCCGCGCATTACGGTGGGAGCCCGTCTCTTGGGATAGAAACGTCGAAGTTGGAGGCGCACCTGCTGGACTTCGAGGGAGATCTTTACGGAACGCGATTGGAGCTAGAATTTTGGCGCCGTCTTCGCGAAACGCGTAGCTTTGGGTCGATATCGGAACTTCGAGCGCAGCTTGCGCAAGACGCGGCGCGCGTTGCGGCGGAGTTGGACTGAGAGATAAAAAAAGGACGCGGCCCGGAATGAGTCGCGTCCTTTTTTGAGTCGCCCAACGAAGGCAGACTACGAGGCTTTTCGTTCTCTTAAAAGCGCGTCGATTTCTTTGAGCGTTTCCTTCATATGCTGGTATTTGTCGTCAGCGGCGACTTCGGCGACCTGCGCCTTAACGATCTTCGCGACGGCGCTGGAGCGATTCATCCCCCACTCTTGAGCGCGCTGATCGACGGCGTTCAAAAGGGCGGTGGAAATCGTAAAGGAAACTTTTTCGTAACTATCTTGCCGACGCGGGCGGCCCGTCCTTCGCTCATTTGGCACGATGCGAAGCGTTTCGGCGGCGTTAGACATTGCGATCCCTCTTCTTCAAATATATTGCGTAGCGCGAGAACGCGCCTTCCTTACGCGCGTCCTCTTCCTTTGGACGACGAGACTCAAACATGTTTTGCGACGATTTCGCCGATGCGTTTAAGCGCGTTTTCGAGCTCCAAGGGACTATCGATTCTTCGGTTGTCAATCTCCGCAGTCAAGATGCGCGTGACGGCGCCGGAACGGTTGACGCCCCACTCCTTCGCCAATTCGTCGATCTTTTGAATCAGATCGGAGGCGATCGTGACGGAAACGCACGTATAATCTTCCGCGCGTCGCGGTCGGCCCGGCCTACGCTTCACTTGCTCGACTCTTTGCGGTTCGTCCGTTAAATTATTCATAACGTCCTCGTAACAATTCTCTAATTCGCGCGGCCGTTCCGCGCGCCCAAGCGTTGTTGACTGGATGGTAACGAATTTTTAAACCCGACGCAACACGGAAAAAAGGAATTCGACAAAGTTTCTCCAATTTTCCGCGCTTTCTCCGAAGATCCCGCGCACTCCCCCCGATTACTCTTCGTCCTTCGTATCCTTCGAAGCCTCGAGGAGCCCTCCCTTGATCGTTTCCGCATGGTACTGAGCTAGGTAGACGATAAACATCAAGCAGGTAAAAAGAAATCCCCCTAATGTGACAATCAGTAAAAGGCCTCTGCTTATTAAGCCAAATATATCCTCTCCATCAAGGTGACGGCCAATAGTAAAGAGAAACACAATCCCCTGAAGAAGGGCGGAACCAGTAACGATAGCAACGATGATTTTGGCAAAATCCTTCACTCTTTTGAGCGCCCATCCTGCTTGTTGATTAGTACTCCTATACCCTCCCCCAAAACTCAAAGCGACAGCTTCTTCTTGTCGAGCTTGGCTCTCGCGTAAATGCACCTCGTGAAGTTCGGCGCGCTCGCGTTCCAGCGCCTGCTGCTGAAGGATTTTTTCATTCTTGGCATCCTCTTTCTGCTGCCACTTCAACTCCCTTGCCAATTCGCGATCGCGCACACCCTGGTCGAAGAGTTCGGCGACGCCTTTGATTTGGTCGCAACGGAACGTCTTTTCCTGAGCGAGGCCGTCGTCGGACGTCTCGACGACAATTACGAGATCCGTTTTTTTGATCTTCGCGTCGTACGCCATCTTTTTGAGATTCTCCATCGAGATTTCGTAGCGATTTCCGCCGAGTCCGGCCATGTACAGTTTACGCTCCAACATATGCAGCTCCCTTCAGAATAAGACTTTCAAACGGTTAAGAAACGTTAATGCGGGATTATACCCCCAAAGGAACGCAGTTCAAGAGTAGACAAGACGTCTCTTGTTCCGTCTGAAGAAAATACTTTATTTTTTCCAAAATTTTTGCAAATAAAAAAACGGGGTCGTTTTCCACGATCCCGTTTCATGCGTTGCGTCGGCGCGATTCGACTTAGAAGCGGAGGCCGGTTCCGCCGTCGTCGCCGCGATTGAGGCCGCCCTTGAGGGGCTTCTTCGACTGGAGTTTGCGAATCTTTTCGCGCGACGCGGCGAGCGCTTCGTCGTCCTTGCGACGTTCTTCCGCTTCCGCAGCGGCGGCGTCCGCGTCCGCTTTCGCCGCGGCTTCGCGCTTCGCCTTTACGCGCGGATCTTCCATCGTCTTCTTAATCGACAAGGAAACGCGACGCTTCTCCTGATCGACGTCGAGCACCTTCACGTCGACCCAATCGCCGACTTGGAGCGCGTCGCTGACCGCCTTCACGCGCTGATACGCGATTTCGCTCACGTGCACGAGGCCTTCGACGCCTTCGCCAAGATCGACAAACGCGCCGAAATCGGCGATTCTCGAGACGCGTCCGCGAAGGACTTCGCCGACGTGAACCGCTTCGTCGACCTTGTTCCACGGGTCAAGCGCTTTGTCTTTGAGGGAGAGGGAGATGCGATTGTTCGCGGGATCGATTCGCGTGATCGTCACGACGACGCGTTCCCCTTCTTTGACGACTTCGCTCGGATGTTTGACGCGCGTCCAGGAGATTTCCGAAACAGGAATGAACCCGTCGACGCCGCCCAGATCGACGAAGACGCCGACGTCGATAATCTTGCGGACAAGACCTTCGCGCGTCTGTCCTTCGGCGAGTTCGGAAAGGGTCTTTTCGCGGAGCTCTTCGCGTTCCTGCTCGATGAGGGCGCGACGGCTCACGACGAGATTGCGACGCTCGGGATTGCACTCTGTGACGACGCACTTCCAACGTTCGCCGACGAAACGTTCGGGATTCTCAACGCGGAAGACGTCGATTTGGCTAAAGGGCAAGAAGCCGCGGAGCTTTCCGACTTGACATTCGAGACCTCCGGTATTCGCGGCGGTGACGACCGCTTCGACGATAGCGCCCTTCGTAAGGCTGAGCCAGTCTCCGACTTCGGCGGCGGCGAGGGGCAACGCGACGTCGTAAACGCCTTCCGCGGCGTCGAACTTCGTGACGACGACTTCGATCTGCTGGCCCGGCTCCAAGACGAAATCGTCCGGGAACTGCCTGAGGGGGACAAGTCCGAGTTCGCGCGCGCCAAGGTCGACAAAGACGGAATCGCCGGAGACGGAGGCGACGCGACCTTGAACTTTCGCGCCTTCTTCAAGCTGAGTCGCGGCGGCTGAATCGTTGACGGAACTCATGAGCGAATCGATCGAGGCGTCCCCCATGAGGGCGGCGAATTCGTCGGCAAGGTCTCCGGAGAGCGCTTCGCGACGATTCGGGGTCGGGATCGAAGAGACCGGCCCGCGCGGCGCGAAGGTCGGACGCTCGTTTCCGCGACGTTCGCGCTTCGGACGTTGGGGACGTTCCCCTTTCTTTCCGGCGTCGGCGGACGCGGCCTCGTCGCGACGGCGACGCGCTTCGTCTCTCTTACCCGCGAGCGGCGCGGCGGTTCCGCCCGCGGCGCGCAGTCTCTCGGCAATCACGTCCGGCGTCACAGCCGCCGATTCCGACGAAGCGTTGATCGCGTCGTACGTGGGAAGGGAGGACGATTCCGCCGCTGGGGCGGTGTTTTGAACATCGACGTTTTTGTTTTCCAAGTTATCCATAATTCATGCTGCCTACGATCGGAGCTGCAAACCGACCGATCTATCTCGAATAAATTATTCCTCGAGGACAAACGTCCCGCGCGCGACGGCGATTAACACGCGTTTCCCCGCTATTTGCAAGCGTCGCTATCTCTCAATATTCACATAATTGTAACCAAATTGAGGAAGGTTAAAAGAGGCAAAAGGGCAAAAATCCCTAAAAAGGGCCTTCCGCAGCAGCGGCCCCTCCACTTTCGCGTTTTTTCGCAAAAACGCGCGATAAAGAGGCGGAACCTACTCGATTCCACCCCCTAAACTCTTCGGTTCGCAAATCACGGAGCGACCGCGAAACGAACCGGCACGACGACGGTCTGCGCCGTCTCTTCATCCTCGCCGATCTGGAAGACGATCTCGCCGAGCTGATCCTTTCCAGGCCCCATGAACGCGCCTTGCGGAGAGCCCGCAGGCACTTCGACGTCGACTTCAACCTGACGCGCCTTCGTCTGCTTCTGCAACTCCGCGTCGGGATACGTAAAGGAGACGTTGATCCAATCGGGGCGGACGCTCTTGACGAAGACGGATTTCTCGTTCACGTCGATCGGATCGAAGATCAAGAAGCGCAGATTCGTCTTCTTACCCTGGTCCTGGCGAATCGAATCGAGTCGAAGCGCGCCGGAATTCTTATCGTCGTAGAGGGGCCCGAGGACTTTGACTTCGCTCCCCATAATCGCGCCGTGAATCGGCGTTTCGAGGATCGGCGTCTTCTCGCTGTTGAGGCGAATACGCAGAATCTCTTGGAAGGAGCCTTGAGGCATACCCGGCTTCATCGTGACTTTGCCGTTAAAGACGCTCGTCGCGAGGGAGAAGAGTCGATTTTCCTTCTCTTCTTCGGTCATATTAGCGACGTCGTCCTCTTCGAGCTCGACTTCAAAATGCTCCGGATCGGAGAGTTCGAGGCTTTCGACCTTGAGCGCGAAGGGCGTCCCGTCGGGATTGCGTTCGAATCCGTACATACGGAACGCGCGCATCGTTTCGGACGACTTGGTCGCGTTGTTGAAGGCGAGTTCGCTCGGCGCGGTGACGACGGGGGCGGTGTAGAGCCCCTTGACGGAGAAGGTGATTTCCTTGGCGTTGGGGTCGTTCGTCAGGACGCGCACGCCCTGATTGAAGACGCCGCCGGATCGCGCGCCGTCCCATTTAAAGAGGATCTCCGCCTTATCACCCGGCTTAACGGTCGTTTTCGAGATCGAGAAGGTCGTGCAGAAGCACCCTTTCCCGCCGTCGGCGAGGGAGAGATCCGCGTTGCCGACATTCTCGATATAGAAGGGATGCTCCCCCTTCTCGGTCGACGGATTCTTCTCGATGATTCCGAAATCGAAGGAGACTTCGTCGACTTTGACGCGAGGCGCCTTCTTCATCGGGTCGGAGGCGTTCGCGTCCGTTTCCGAGTTCGTCCCCTGATCCTCGTTTTGGACGAATTCGCGTCCGCGATTGATTTCAAGTTCGGGAGTCCACGGCATGGAGTCGGCGGCGTAAAAACCAATCCCGGCGCCGACGACGACGCCTAAGAGAATACCGGAAAGAATAGCAGTGAGAATAACGCGCATAGCAAAAATCGCCTACTAGATGGATTGCAATAGATGACGCGGCGTCCGCAGGGAGCGAGCGCCGCGCAACGAGTCGGAAAAGGTCTCATTCGATCGTATACTGATCGGCGAGACGAATGAAATTCTGGAGTTCCTCATCGGTGAGGACGCCGCGACGTTCGATCTCGATCTTCGCCTGCGTGTTCGTCTTCTTTTCGCGCGCGGAGACGGAGATGCGCCCCGTCTTGTCGAAGGAGTAAGTGACGTCCACGAGGGAGCCCTTGGGCAAATTATCGGGCAAGCCGACGATGCGGCATTTTCCAAGGAAGGAGCACGCGGTCGGGTCCGGCGCGTCCCCTTCCATGACCTGAACGCTAATGCGGGTCTGGGCGTCCTTGTGCGTCTTGAAGGTCTTCGTGATGGAGAAGGGCAACGTCGTGTTGCGCGGGATCATGATGTAGTTGACGACCTGCTTCGTGTTCGGGTCGGTCGCGACGACGCCCAAACCGTGCGAGTTGACGTCTTCTTCATGGACGTTTTCGAGGAGTTTCTTGACGCGTTCGTCGAGGTTTCCGCCGCCGTTATACTGCGCTTCGAGGATCGCCGCGTGAATCGCCGCGCCGCGCGCGACCGCCGTGTGCGGGTCGAGATCGTCGCTGCGATACGGGACGAGGCCGGTGACGCGTTCGAGCATCTTCGCGACTTGCGGCATGAGGGTCGAGCCGCCGATCATAACGACCGCGTCGAGATCGGAGAACTTCATATTCGCCTGCTGGATCACGTATTCCGTCGTATCGGCGGTGCGTTGCAGGAGGTCGTAGGTGAGTTCTTCGAAGAGTTCGCGCGTCACGGGGACGGAAATGGAGAGGCCTTCGTGACGGACGGAGATCGACGTCTGTTCGCGGGTCGTGAGTTGAATCTTCGCGACGTCGCAGTCGTTGCGCAAAATCTGCATCGTCTTGGGGAACTGATGGAGGTTGACGCCGTGCTTTTCCTGGAATTTCTGGCAGACGTAGTCGGCGAGACGGTCGTTCCAGTCGACGCCGCCGAGTTTGACGTCGCCGTCCGTGGAGACGACGTGGAAGTTGTTTCCGGTGTATTCGACGACGGTGGAGTCGAAGGTGCCGCCCCCGAGGTCGTAGATGAGGATGCGGCGCGTTTTGGTCGCTTCGGTGCGTCCGAGTTCGCCGCGATGCCACGCGTAGGTGAGCGCCGCCGCAGTCGGCTCGTTGATGATGCTCACGACGTTCAAGCCCGCGATCTTGCCCGCGTCTTGCGTCGCCTTACGGCGCGTGTCGTTGAAGTAATAAGGAACCGTGATGACGGCGTTGGCGATCGTGTCGCCGAGTTGGTTTTCGCAGTCCTGCTTGAGTTTGCGCAGAATGAGGGATGAAACGAATTCCGGCGTGACCTCTTGACCGTCGAAAGTGCGGTGATAACCGACGGCGCCCATTTGACGTTTGATGCGCTCGACGACGTGTTCCGGATCTTCCATTGCCGCGCGGCTGCGGTTCGGACCGACGATAATGCGTTTCTCGCCCGCAAGAAGGATAATACTAGCCGTTTCGACGTCGTCGTCTTCATTAGGAATAGGAGTAGGCTCCCCTTCGTTATTGACAATCGCCAAGGTGGAGAAGGTCGTGCCCAAGTCGATACCAACTGTTTTTCCAGGTAAAAATTCCATGTTAAACTCGCAATAAAGAAGAATATATAGCGCGTGTCGCTGGGACGGCGGGCTTCGATCATTCGCGCGCGACGGCGACGACGCCGCGCCAGGCCCTACCCCTATTATATGATAATATCGTATCCGTTTCAAAATAACGCGTCAAGAAAACCGCGAAAAAACAGAGAAATTTTTTCACTCCGACGCGCAGTGACGATTGTCCTATCGACGATTAAAGTTCGCCGTCTCAAAAAGGATTGACAAGGAGCGCTCCTATGTATAATGGACGTCTCCTTGTTTGTTTTAGTTTTTTGTTTCTGTGTTCTCACCAAACACGATTAGTAAAAGAGGGCCCCGTGATTGCGAGACCCTCTTCCTTTATTTCTTGCCCCTGCCGAGATCAACCCTTCCCTTTCCCCTTGAGCGACAACCGTCCGGAGCTCTTCTTTTCGTCGGACTTCGGCGCAGTCGCGGGCGCGGCCTTCTCGTCGGTCTTCGGCGCAGTCGCGGGCGCGGTCTTCTCGTCGGTCTTCGGCGCAGGCGCGGGCGCGGCCTTTTCGTCGGTCTTCGGCGCGGGCGCGGGCTCTTCTTCTTCGAGGTCTTCCGTCGCGAAGAAGTCGTCGCCAAGTTCATCCTGCGCGGCGAGATCGTCGTCCGTAATCATATTGTCGGAAGGACTGAAGAGGGACGATTCCCCCTGCGCGTCGTCGGTCGAGTCGGTCGCGGCGCTCGAATCGGGAGAATCGGACGAATCCGGCGCGTCGCTCGAAGCGGCGGTTCCTTGACCGGGCGTCACGAAGACCGCCTTTTCTCCGGAGGGTTGTTCGGAGGCGCCGCCATTCTCCGTCGCGCCGGGCGCGGCGGCGTCGACGTCCTTCTGCTCCTTCAAGAGCGCGTTTTCTTCGTCCGCCTTGCGCTGCGCGCCTTCGTCGAGCCCTTCGAGAATATCTTCCGAAACCGCTTCGCCAGAGTCGATGAGAATATACCCCGCCCACCAGAACGGCGCGTCGTATTTCGGAATCGCTTCGGAGAGTCCGAGCTTCTTAAGGCGCGGTTCTTCGTCGACGACGACGTCGCGTTCCATAAGTTCGACGACCGCGTCTTTCCACGCCTTCGCCGACGGTTCCTTCTCGTAATTCCTCACGAACGCCTCCGCGAGATCAAAGGCGGAGCGGCCCCCCGTTCGCCAACGACTCAGGAGAATCGTATCGGCGCCCGACGCTTGCATCGCGAGAACCGCGAGCGCGATTTCCTGGCCGTTCCCACCGTTCTTGAGGGAGTTCTCCGCATACGTGCGCAGCGCGGGCATGACGATGAGTCGCGGCGCGCCCCACGGACACGCGATCCAGTCTGAGACGGTATTCCCCCCCTCGGGTTTGGATCCAAGGACGATCGGGCTCCAGTTCCACGATTCGGCGGAGACTTCTTCGAAGACGACGAGTCTCTTGAGTCGGGACGCGATGATGGATCCTGGAACCGCAGGGGCGGACTTCGCGCTGGCGACTTCGGTCTTGGAGACGGCGTTGGCGAATCGTTCGACGGCCTTTTCGACGACGTCGGAGCTTTGACGCGGATAAGTCGCGCCGCCGATGACGGTCGTGTTGACGAAGGCGTTGCGTCCGATGGCGTTGGGTAGCGCGAGGGAGACGGTCGCGGCGTAGCGAATCGTGAAGTCAGGCGCGGCGATCATGGGGATCTGCGCGTCGACGAACTCCTTGAGCGCGGCGCGTTCTCGCGCGCTACGGCTCATGCGCTTGCGCGGCGCGGCGGCTTCTTCCTCCGGCGCGGGCTCCTCCGCAGGCTCGTCGACGGCGAGGTCTTCTTCGTCGACGACAGGCTCGGGTTCGGGCGACGGTTCGGGTTCCGCGTCGGCGACGGAATCGGGCTCCGCGTCGGCGACGGAATCGGGCTCCGCGTCGATCTCTCCTTCTTCGGGGAGGGTTTCGTCGTCGGCGCCGAGGGCGTCGAGTTCCTCTTCGGTCGCGTAATACGCGGCGTCGAGGTCGTCGTACTGGGCGTCGCGCGCGGCTTGGAGCTCTTCGGGGGTCATCTCCTTTTTGGGCTCGGGAGGGGTCGCGTTGGGATCGTCGGCGGAGGCGTCGGCGTTCTGAGGCGCGGCGGCGGCGGTTTCGGAGTCGGCGAGGGACGCGTCGTCGCCGGGAGCGGCTTCGTCGTCAGCTTCGACGGACGCGGCCTTCGGAAGGCAGAGCGCTTCGAAGGGGAGGTACCAGAGCGCGCCGTCAGGAACGACGACGAGTTTTGAGAAGACGATATTGAAGCGATCCGCCTCGACGTCGGAGGCGCCGAGAACGATTTCGCGCAGCTTGGAGCCCTGCGCCTTCCAGAGTTCGTCGGCGAGCGTCTCCGTTTCCACGACGCGCGAACCGTCGACGTTCCCCATCGTCTTGAGGAAGGTCGCGACCGCCGCGCCGAGACTCGACGCCGGACCGACGCGCCACGCGTCAAGATTCTCCTTCCCGATCATAAAACCGTAGATATCGCCCCCCGCGCCGATGAAGGAGAGGATCGCCGTCTCGTCGGGCAATCGCTCCTGAACTTGCTTCACGGTATAGACGGGGGGGAAAACGTAGGGAATCCTGACGCGCCCAGCGGCGATGAATCGCAGGAACGCTTCTTGTTTTCCGGAGACTTCGGCGAGCTTGGCGTAGAGTGACTCGACGGCGCGGAGCGCGTCGCGATCGCTCGGGACGGTCGGGAGCGCGTTGAGTTCCGCCATAATCGCGGACGTCGTCTTCATCGATTCCTCAAAATCGGGGTACGCGTAGCTGAGAGATTCGCGCGCGTTTCGGATCGACTGCGTCGTCAGAAGGGGATCCGCGGTCATGACGTATCGCAGCGAGAGGAGCCGTCCGCCAAAGGTCTGCGTGGCGAAGAATCGTTCGCGACGGATCCGCTCGGCGACCTCGAATGCGCGGTCTTTCAAATCGCGGTCCATGAGGAGCTGAAACTGGCGTTCGTACGCGTCGATCGGCGCGATCATCTGAATCGCGAGGGATTCCGTCGGGTTGACGGCCCAGTCGACGACGGTCGGTTCGCGCAAGAGATACTCGTAGAGATCCGCGGCGTTTCGAGGAGTGAGGGAGCCGTTGGAGGTGAGCCCGGCCTGGACGTACGCGTCGAGTTTGCGCAGCTGCCGCGCCCACGTCGAATGAACCTTCGCGCCTTCCACGACCCGCGCGAGCGCTTCGTCCCCCGCGTCGACCCTCCCGACGGCGTACATAAAGAGCGCCGTGAGATAATTCCACCGATCCGCGTGAGCCGACTGCCGGATCTCCCCGCGCATGGCGACGTCGAGCGTCTTGAGCCCCGCTTCCGCGCCTCTGATATTACCTGAGTAGATCATATCCTCGAGCAGTTCGAGCGCCAGCGACGTCTGCAAGACCTTCGCCTGCGGGAGTTTCTCCTTCGCCCAGCGATACGCCTGCGCCAACCTCGGATCGACGGAACCTCCGCGCAGTCCCTTCACGGCGTTGGAATAATATCGGAGCGACTCTTCCAGAACGAGCCAGTCTTGGAATTGATACGCGCTATTGGACGCTTCGTAGTAACATTCCGCGGCTTGCGGGAGCTTGTTCGCGCGCATGAAGACGTGTCCGAGTTCGAGGAGCGCGACGCACGTGAGATTATGATCGAATTGTCCGCTGCACAGGAGCGCGTCGTTGAGCGCTTTCACTGCGGATTGCGTCTTGTCGCATTCGACGAGGGCGAGTCCCCAAATGACGTCGAGGAAGGTGATCGACCAGTGGTTCGGGGCGATGGCGCGGGTGCGGAACGTTTCGAGAATTTCCGTACTCATCGGGTCGTAAGGCGCCATGGGGCCGATAATATCGGCGCGGCGTCGAATCGCGAGGGCGACGCAGCGGAGAATCTCGACGGGGTCGATCTGCATGGCGTGCTGCTGAGCGGCGATTCCGAGCTGTTGGTGCGCTTCGGACGCCTCTTCGCCGACGACGATCGTCGCCTTTCGCGGGAACGCGCCGAGGGGCGTGTTGCGCTTCGACGTTCCCCACGGGGTAACGCTCTTCGTGCCGGGGGTCACGCCGGCGGTATAGGTGACTTTGCTCATCCACTTGGGATAGGCGATCGCGATGGAAAGGGCGGCGTTATAATTTTTGAGGGCGACGTCGAGCGAGCCGGCCTGATAGTAGGTTTCGCCGAGCATCGCGTAGTAGCAGATGGAGTCGATCCAGAGATTTCCTCCGATTTTGAAGGCGCCGCGAATTTCGTTCTCGTAGAATTTGACAGCGCGCGCGAAGTCTCCGGCCTGGATCATCCTCTCGCCGAGATAATACCGCTCGGAGGGGATCGCGCGAATTTCGTCGCGTCTTAAACCGGGACCGGGACCGGGGCCTGGGCCGGGCTGAGCGCATAGCTCGCCTAACGGGACGAGTAGAGCGCACGCGGCGACGCATAGCGCGACGCAAGCGCGTTTGAGGGCGTGAACGCGATAGACCAGTTTATTCATCATTCGACTCCTTGGCCCGCGAAGAGGCGGGCTGTTCGTTCTTAATATTTTCTCATGGGGGCGGGGATTGGGCGCGTCATTCGTCGAGCGAGGCCGGCTCTTGCGCCGCCGCGTCGAGAGGCTCGCGCGTCACGTCGACAAGCGCGGGGGGCTCGTTGGTATTCTCCTCCTTTTGGGGGAGTTGGCTCGCCGCAGTCTTGCCGGGGTGGAATTTGTCGTTGAAGATCGCGGGGTCGTACGAATCACGATAATCTTTCTGAGGGGTTAGCCCGACGCGACGGAGCGCGGATTCAGGGGAATTCACGTCGTCGTAAGGGTTCGGCAAAAAGCGCTCGGCGCCGCTAGCGACCCCCTGCTGAATCTTGAAGTCGTCTTGGAAGAGCTCGGCGAAGCTCTGCGCCGCCTCGGGGGATCGAGGGGGTAGTCTCACGGAATCGGGCGCGAGGGTCATGTCGATCGGGGTTTCGCCGACGACGTCGTATCGCGACGCGGCGCCTTCGCGCGGCTGAGGCGTCTTCGGCATGGCGGCCTGAAGCGCGCGACCGGCGGCTTTGAGCTTCTCGTCCCCCTTCACGAGGTTCAGCCATTCGACGAAATAGGCGCAGTCGCGCGTCGAATACTTGTCTTCGCCAAAGGGATAGACGCGTTTTCCCATCGCGTTGTTCACCGCAGGATGGTTGAGGATCGGACTGACGTCGACGTTGTCGAAATCGAGGTATCGCATCGTTTCGCGCAAGTTGTAGAGGAGCGCGAGCCGCTGCGCGGGGCCGTACGCTTTCTTGCGCACGACGTATCGCGCGTTGGGGGTAATTTCGTCGTGGCATCCGGTAGTCGCGCATCGTTTTTGGAGGACGGGGAGCGCTTTGCGCGAGAACTTTTCGAGGGACGCGACGGGGAGGGTTCGCCCCCAGGCGTCGAGTTCGGCGTCGAGCGCTTTGCGCGGATCGGAATGAATCGCGGGGTCGTCCTTCTTCGCGGCGGATTGAGCGCGTTCGTTTTCGATGCGAGCGACGGCGGCTTCGGCGCGTTCGCGGAAAGTTTCGGCTTCGGCGATTTCGTCGATCTTCTCCTGGAGCGCGGCGCGTTCGGCGTCGTCGACGGCGGTAGCGAGTCGTTCTTGGAGCGCCTTGAGCGCGGGGGCTCCGAGTCGTCGACGATTCGCCCAGTCGGCGAGCTTGAGCGCTTCGTTCACGTCCTCCATGCGCGTTAGACGCAACCGGTAGTCAAAAATTCCCTCGCGGGTTGGAGAAACGCACAAAACGTCGAGTTTCGACGCGGAGAGGGAGCCGCCGCCGGGGAATTCGATCGAATAGGCGCTTCCCTTGTCCGCGACCTTTCCTTCGACGATCGACCCGGAGCGCGTGAGGACGTAGCTTATCTGCGGCTCGGCGTCGACGTTCGGTTCGGCGTCGGCGTCGGAATTCGCGTCGGAAGCCGCGTCGATCGGGGGGACGGTCGCGGGCTCCTGGGCGACGACGCAGGAAGTCGCGGCGGCGAGTAGCAGGAGACACGGGGCGACGACAGCGCGGATCGTCTCCGTTCCCTTGTTTTTAACGTATGCTAAAAATGGGCTCATGTCGGCGCACTCCTATCTTTTCCAGTCGACGCGCATCGCGGTCGCGCGTCTTTTATCGACAATAATTAAAAAACTGACGCCAAACCATCTTGCGACGGTCGCGCCGACGAGACGCGAGCCATGGGCGTATTCGTCCACGAGGGCGCCCATCGGGTCGAAGAAGGCGATTTTTTCATTCTCTGAGACGACAAGCCATTCGTCGAGCCCGTCGCCGTTGACGTCCCCGGAGACGATCGTCGCGTCGCCTGGGCCGATATGGTCGGCGAGGACGGTGCGCCAAAGCTCTTCGCCATGGGCGTTGAATCCGACGAGATAGGAGGCGTTTTGATCGAAATCGTAAACGAGCGCGGACGCTTCGGCGCCGGCGTTCGGGGCGCGTCGGGGAATCGCGAGATCCCATGCGGTTTCGCGCGGTCGGAGCTTCGGGGCGACGAGTCGCGACCCGTCGCGCGCGTCGATTCTTGCGACGCCGCCGGGCTCGGAGGCGCCCGCGTCGAGAACCCACAGCGCGCGCGTCTTGGGTTCGAAAACAACTCGCTTCGGGTCGACGATCGAGTCGATCTCCCAGGCGATTTCTCGAGTTTGCGCATCGAAGAGGCGCACGAGGTCGCGCCGCGCCGCTCCGCGCGTCGACGAATCGACGAGCGTCGCGACTATCCCCGCGCTATTTGTCGGAAGCGCGTCGCCGGGAATCCAAAGCGCGTCGGCGACTTTCCTTGAACCGCCGGGGTCGCAGAGAACCGTTCCTAAATCGTTCAAGTCTTCGTCGAGGCGATGAATCTTCGCGGAGTCGGGGTCAAAGGCGAGATATCGGCGTCTTCCGCCCTCGTTCTTTCCTTCGCGCAGGAGGGAAATCGGCTCCCCTGCGGCGGCGGCGGGCGAGGTTTTGGAGAAGACGC
>CAKVCP010000012.1 GCA_934725735.1 uncultured Thermoguttaceae bacterium | reverse complement strand
TTTTTTCAAACAGCCTAAAGGTTGTCGCCTTGCTGACCAAAATCGGTTTATACTTTATCGTGTTGCCGATCGTCAGAAATAGCTTGGCAATCGTCTGCATCTCGTTGTTAATCGAGATTATCACCATCGCCGTCGAATACCTGTACGTCAAAATGAGACTGCGTCATCGAATTGTCCTTTACAAATGGGACGGCGCTGTCTTTAAAGAATCCTTTGTTTACACCGGGTTGCTGTTCATCCAGTCCATCATCATTCAATTTAACGGGAATATCGACAATATGGTCATCGGAGCCGTCATCGGAACGACTGCGGTCACGGTCTATTCCTTTTCCATACAAATGTTCAACATGTACGAAACCTGCGCGACGTCGATTTCAAGCGTCGTTCTCCCAAGCGTCACAAAGAAAATATACGAAGGCGCAACCCCTCGGGAGTTGGAAGAGTACATCGTAAAATTCGGCAGAGTCCAGTGGGCGGTTCTTGGCGCGGCGCTTGGCGGGTTTATTTGTTTCGGACGCGAGTTCTTTGCGCTTTGGCTCGGCGACGGTTTTGAAGACTGCTACTGTCTTTCTCTTATCCTGATCGTACCGATCACGTTTCCTTTGATCGTAAACGTATGCCTAGCAATTTTGAAGGCCAAAAATCTACTTGTCTTCAGAACGGTTGCGCTCGCCTACTCGGCGCTACTCAACGCGCTCCTCACGTTCATAGGCACAAAAATCTGGGGATATTGGGCGGCAGCGGCGGGGACTGCCGTCGCAACGGTTATCGGAAGCATAATTTCGCTGAACATTTATTATCAAATCAAACTGAAAATCAACGTCTTCAAGCTGTATCTAAAAATACTGCGCGGCACGACGCTCTGTATTGGCGTCGCGTACGGCGCAGGACTCCTTTTAAACGACTTGATCGCGCCGACAGGTTGGTTCTATTTCGCCGTAAAGGCGGTGGCGTTCATTGTCGTTTACGGAGCGGGAATGCTACTCTTTGGATTGAATAAAGACGAAAAAGCGTCGCTTATGAGGAAAAAGCAACTATGAAAATCGGAATTCTTACCTTTCACAGGAGCGTCAATAACGGCGCCTTTATGCAGGCCTATGCCCTCTCGTCTGAAATCAAAAAAAGATTTCCCTCCGACGAAGTGGAGATTATTGATTTTACGCCTCCGTCTGTTGTCAATTATTATTCGTATTCGCTGGTCTCTTATCTTCGACATTCGACCTTGAGAGTCTTTGCGGGAAAACTGCTGCATCTTCTTCGCGACCCTACGTATCTTAAGCGAATGCGAAAACGAACCGCCGTCTTCGACGCGGTTGCAGGCGCCCTCCCCTTATCCGAAAAAAAGATCGTCAGCAGCAATTACGACGACGTGTACGCGTACATCAACGACAATTACGATAGACTTGTCGTAGGAAGCGACGCCGTCTGGAATTTCGTGTTGCGCGGCTATCCCAACCCGTATTTCCCCGACAGCCGCGTCAAGGCGCGCAAGTTAAGCTACGCGGCAAGCTGTTACGGAATGGATTTTTTGAAATGCCCAGAGGAGACGCGCAAGAGCATTGCGGGCGTCTTTGACGCGTTCGATTTCATCGGCGTACGCGATACCGCGACCGAAGAAATGGTTCGGTGGAGCGGCAGTCGCGCGGAGCCGGTTCACACCTGCGATCCAACCGCTCTTCTGGACGTCGACACTCTGCCGGTGCGCCAATCCGACTTTGAAAAGAAGCTGGCTGATCGCGGCTTTGACTTCAACCGCCCCACTATTGGCATGATGGGCGGCGACGCCATGTTCTCCATGATTAAAAAAATGTATGGAGACAAATATCAGATCGTCGCTCTATACAACTACATAAAAGGCGCGGACGTTAATCTCTACGACGTTACCCCCTTTGAGTGGGCGTATGCGTTCCGATACTTCAAAGTGACGTTTACCACCTTCTTTCACGGCACGATGCTCTCTTTGAGAAACGGAACTCCGTTAATTTGCATCGCTCTGAAAACCGATTTTGCTAAAAAACACACGCCGAAAACGCTTGACGTCCTGCGTCGATGCGGTCTATCCGACTGGTATTTTGAGACGGATTATCGAAGCGAAAACTTTGATAAAATCAAAAAAACGGCGGACGAACTGATACGCGGAAATTTCCATGATTTAATTCTGGAACGAATGAACGAGGAAGCAAAATCTTTTGAACCTTTTGCCGAAGCTCTGGAAAAGATAAAGGAAAACAATGTGTGACAAAGAACGTTGCAAGGTCAAACGACGATTAATACAATTGACTTCAGCGGCCTGATTATGCGTCTAAGATTGACTCCGTCATTCTTCATGAACTAGCGCCGTAAGAGGAAACAAAGAGCGTCTACCAGAAGACTGACATTTGGGTAAATATTGGTAATTCCAGCTCGGGTTTTATTCCTAGTAAAACTTTTGACTATAATATATTGGAACGTGGAGTCCATTGTTAATTTTTTTATAAAATGAACTCGACAACGTACAGAGAAAAGATCCTCTTGCCTTTCACAACCGAACCTCCAAAGACAGCTTGACGAGAAACCGACAGAGGAACTCCTCTAAGTCTAATCAAGGTAAGGTGTTGTCAGGACAGGATATTAAATACGCGTATCCGCGCGCGTCATGAACCATATTAAAAAACTCCTTAAAAATAAGATCAACTAGAACTTCTATGA
The DNA here is from genome assembly GCA_934725735.1 of uncultured Thermoguttaceae bacterium. GTDB lineage: Bacteria > Planctomycetota > Planctomycetia > Pirellulales > Thermoguttaceae > RUG369. Next base: position 28,182 of record CAKVCP010000012.1, on the reverse strand, counting down.
ATACTATCAAGCCCCGTCTTCCGTCTTTGTATACGGATAAAGAAATTCAATACGCAGTTTTAGGTTTTATCTTATTGCCACTCTATTTGCATCTTATGTCTCAAATGTCAGCTCTTGTCGGATTTCCGACGGTCATTACGACGATGCTTTACTATGGGGCGATATGGTTCTGTATTGTTAGGTATGCGTTAAGGAACCTTTCTTCTTCTCTCTACAACCTATTGCAAGTCGGAATTCCCGTATTCCTTTTTTCTGCGATATGTTCGTTCGTAGGGACAACGGGCTCAAAGTATATTTTTAAATTTGGCGTTATGGAGATTGCGACCTTTCGAACCACAACCTTATTTTTTACGGCGATGTTCATGTTCTTGGGCCTGTCGATCCAAGATTACGAGTCTTTTTCTCGTCGTCTTCATATGGCTGCAAGAGTCGGCGTGATATTAGGAGTCTTGATTTACCTACTAACTATTCTGACAGGTAAGTCTCTTCTTTACGACGATATGGTTTTTGCATATGGGCTTTGCCTACCTCTCTGTATTATGATAGCGCAGAGAAGCAAACAAGATCTTCCATACATACTAGTAGGGTTGTTCTGCTTACTCTTCGCAGGAACAAGAGGCCCAATAGTATGCATAGCCGTCGCGTATGTGTTAGCAAGTCTTATAAAAGAAACAAAGCCTGTAAAATTTCTAATGAACCTTTTTATAGGAATTATTCTGCTCTGCTGTTTATTAACAGGAATTTTCACCGAAATACTCAAATCGACTCTTGAAATCATAAGCAACGCCACGGATACTCCGCTTAGAATTTTGGATCACCTCAACGCTGGCGAGTTATCCGATTCCAGTGGACGAGATAATATTGCCGCCACTATTCGCGAAGCAATCTCCCATAGATTTTTCATGGGTTATGGAATCGGAGGGGATCGCTACATTTTAGGATACTCTCGTTCTCACAAAGATCCTTCTTTACCTCTCATGGAATCATATTGCCACAATATAGCGCTTGAATTATTCATTTCACTGGGAGTCATATTGGGGACAATAGCGTTGCTTTGGATCCTTTATCGTTTTTTCAAGATGTTCGTCAGTAAAGAAATGACCTATCGAACGATTGCGATCGCTTTCTTTTCGGGCGAAATCGTCAAGCTTTGTTTCTCATCGTCCATTTTGAACGAGCCTCTTCTTTTCGTCTTCTTAGGAATGAGCATTGCGACAACGGGAATCACGTGGAGAAGACCGGTTGGAACCCAACCTCCATATCAAACAGGGTGAGAGACGTTCGATGCGTAATGTAAACAAATACGTAAAAGTTGCGCCTAAGCCTGCCCTAGAGCTTGCAAAAACAACCGTGTTAAAGGCGCGGATAAAATCGACAATGTGCGCCGCTGTCGCGACGTTCTTCTCGTATTTAGCAATGTGGAGAATGAAAATGATAAACACGAAGCGTATACCGCAGCGTTGACCTACGGCAAGAAAGTCGTTTTGACGCTAATCCTCCGCTTGTTAATAGAGATAGTTTTAACCTGTGTGGACACGATTACCGCGCAAATTGCTTCATGCGGGATGTTGCTCGTAAATTTGGCGTAAAATAGAAACGTCGCGTTAGAAATATTTCATATGATTCAGGGAGCCATGCTCTCAATTTTAGGTAGAAAACGAGGTTAATATGATCAACGTCATTGGTTTAGGATACATTGGGCTCCCCACCGCTTTAATGCTTGCTTCGCACGGAGTCGAAGTTATTGGAACCGACTACAACAAAGAGTTAGTCGCGACGCTTAACGCCGGCAAGACCACTTTCAAAGAAAAGGGACTCGACGAGCTCTTTGGGAACGCCGTGAAGGCCGGAATCAAGTTTACTTCAGAATACCAAGTGACCGACGTATACATTATTTCGGTGCCGACACCCTACGATAAATTCAGCAAAAAAGTCGACGCCTGCTACGTCGTCGCGGCGGTAAAGGAAGTCATGAAGGTCTGTCCCAAGGGCGCTACGGTCGTGATTGAATCAACCGTCTCTCCCGGCACTATTGACAAATACGTCCGACCAGTGATTGCGGAAGGCGGGTTCACCGTCGGACAAGATATTCACCTCGTTCATGCCCCGGAACGCATCATTCCGGGAAACATGGTTTATGAATTGCTCCACAACAACCGAACCATTGGCGCGGACGACAAGGCGATCGGCGAAAAAATCAAAGCGCTATACTCTTCCTTCTGCCAAGGAGAGATCGTCGTAACGGATATTCGAACCGCCGAAATGACCAAGGTCGTGGAAAACACCTTCCGCGCCGTCAATATCGCCTTTGCGAACGAGCTGGCGAAAATCTGCCGCCACGACAACATGGACGTATACGAGATTATCCGAATCTGCAACATGCATCCGCGCGTCAATATTCTCCAACCAGGTCCCGGCGTCGGCGGACATTGCATCTCCGTCGATCCGTGGTTCCTCGTCGGCGACTATCCGTCTCTTGCCAAAGTGATCGACGAGTCGATGAAAACCAACGACGCGATGCCCGATTTCGTTCTCAATCGTATCTACGAAATTATGAAAGAGAACAACCTTACCGACGTCAAACGCGTCGGTTTGTACGGGCTCACCTATAAGGAAAACGTCGACGATATGCGCGAATCCCCCACTCTTCAGCTCTTAGAAAGTCAAGAACGACATTTAGCCGACGGGCTCAAGGTGTACGATCCCTTCATTACGAACGAGGTCGTCGCAAACCAATATCACGACCTGGATGAATTCCTTAACGACGTCGATTTCGTCGTCCTCATGGTGAAACACAATGAAATCAAAGAGAATATGGATAAGTTGGCGGGAAAAGTGGTCTTGGATTGTCACAACATTTGCAATCTGCCGGGCGTCTACCATATTTGATAAAGGCATAAAACAGGTTATGCGCGGTTCGTTAAAAGAGATTCTATTCCAAAGCGTCCAGAGTCGCCTTTCTAACGGGCTCCAAGATTTCACGACGATTATAGAACGCAACGGGGAAGTAAGATGAAAGTGGTTATGCTGGTGTTTGGCACACGCCCAGAAGCCATAAAAATGTGCCCTCTTGTCAACGAGATGAAGACAAGAAAAGGATTGAAGACGGTTGTGTGCGTGACTGGACAACACCGTCAAATGTTGGATCAGGTTTTAGACGCTTTTCATGTGACGCCTGATTACGACTTGTCGATCATGAAGGATAAGCAAACGTTATTCGACATCACAACAAACATTCTCAATGGTATCGGGAAGGTTTTAGACGAAGTCAAGCCCGACGTCGTCCTTGTGCATGGCGACACGTCGACGACCTTTGTGACCGCGCTTGCCTGTTTTTACAAACAAATACCCGTGGGGCATGTCGAAGCCGGGCTTCGCACTTACAACATCTATAGCCCCTACCCGGAGGAGTTCAACAGACAAGCCGTCGGAATCGTCGCGAAATATAATTTCGCCCCCACGGAGCTCGCCCAGAAGAATCTCCTCAGGGAAGGAAAAAAACCGGAATCGATCTTTGTCACCGGCAACACCGCCATCGACGCGCTTCAGACGACGGTTCGCGACGCCTATACTCATCCGGATCTAGAATGGGCAAGCGGAAGTCGGCTCATCATGATTACCGCGCATCGCCGTGAAAATCTTGGCGATCCGATGCGTCATATGTTCCGAGCGATTCGTCGCGTCATGGAAGAACATCCCGACGTCAAGGCAATATACCCGATTCATATGAATCCAGTCGTGCGCCAAGTCGCGAACGAAGAGCTTGAAGGGTGCGATAGAATTCGCATCATCGAGCCTCTCGAAGTGTTGGATTTCCATAACTTTTTAGCCAGGAGCTACTTAATTCTGACCGATAGCGGCGGAATTCAAGAAGAGGCCCCGTCTCTTGGAAAACCCGTCCTTGTCATGAGAGACACGACGGAGCGGCCGGAAGGGATTGCCGCCGGAACTCTGAAATTAGTCGGCTCCGACGAAGAGGTTATTTACCGCAACTTCAAAGAACTCCTTGAGAGCAAGGAAGAATACGAAAAAATGGCGCATGCCGCCAATCCTTATGGCGACGGTCGCGCGTGTAGAAGAATCGCAGATATTTTGGAGGTGGGACATGTCGCTTTTTAAGAACAAAACATTGATGATTACCGGCGGAACCGGTTCCTTCGGTAATGCCGTACTTAACCGTTTCCTCAAGACGGATATTGGAGAGATTCGCATCTTCTCCCGCGACGAGAAGAAGCAGGACGACATGCGCCACGAGTATCAGGCGAAAATGCCCGAGGTCGCGGACAAGATCAAGTTCTACATCGGCGACGTGCGCGACTTGCAGTCCGTTCGCGGCGCCATGCCCGGCGTCGACTACATCTTCCACGCCGCCGCGCTCAAGCAGGTTCCTTCGTGCGAGTTCTTCCCGATGGAAGCGGTGCGCACGAACGTGATCGGCACCGACAACGTTCTGACCGCCGCGATCGAAGCGGGCGTCGAGTCCGTCATCTGCCTATCCACCGACAAGGCCGCGTATCCGATCAACTCCATGGGCATGAGCAAGGCGATCGAGGAGAAGGTCGCCATCGCCAAGTCGCGTATGTCCGGCAAGACCAAGATTTGCTGCACACGATACGGCAACGTCATGTGTTCGCGCGGCTCCGTCATCCCCCTGTGGATCGATCAGATCAAAGCTGGAAATCCGATCACCGTCACCGAACCGACGATGACGCGTTTCATCATGAGTCTCGAAGAAGCCGTCGACCTCGTTCTCTTCGCTTTCGAACATGGACAGAACGGCGATCTCCTCATTAAAAAAGCGCCTGCGTGCACGATTCAGACGCAGGCCGAGGCGGTCTGCGAACTCTTTGGAGGAAAGAAAGAAGAGATCAAAGTCATCGGCATCCGTCACGGCGAGAAGATGTTCGAAACGCTCCTGACGAATGAAGAATGCGCCAAGGCCGTCGATATGGGCGACTTCTACCGCGTCCCCGCGGACAATCGCGGCTTGAATTACGACAAGTTCTTCAAAGAAGGGGACGAGGCGAGAAACACCCTCACCGAGTTCAACAGCAACAACACCCGTCGTCTCAATCTCCAAGAAACGATCGACACGATCGCGGCGCTAACCTACATCCAAGAACGTCTGGGGGAGGATAAGTGAAATGTTCGACTGCTCATGGAAAAACAACGGCAAGCTCAAGCTCCTTATCATCGTCGGCACGCGTCCTGAAATCATTCGTCTCGCGGCGGTCATCAAAAAGTGCCGCGTCTATTTCGACACGATCCTCGCGCACACCGGCCAGAACTACGACTATAACCTCAACGGCGTCTTCTTCCACGACCTGGAACTCGACGACCCCGAGGCGTACTTGAACGCCGTCGGCGCCGATCTGGGCGAAACGATGGGAAATATCATTGCGAAGTCCTATCAGCTCATGGTCGAGATCAAGCCAGACGCAGTCCTAGTTCTCGGCGACACCAACTCCTGTCTCTCCGTGATCGGCGCCAAGAGACTCCATATCCCCATCTTCCACATGGAGGCCGGCAACCGCTGCAAAGACGAATGTCTCCCCGAAGAGACGAATCGCCGCATCGTCGATATCATCTCCGACGTCAATATGGCGTACTCCGAACACGCGCGGCGTTACCTCGCCGATTGCGGACTCCCCAAAGAGCGAACCTATGTCACCGGCTCCCCGATGGCCGAAGTGCTCCACTCCAATCTCGCGAAGATCGAAGCCTCCGACGTCCATCAGCGTCTCGGCCTCGAAAAGGGAAGGTATATCCTCCTCTCCGCTCACCGCGAAGAGAATATCGACACGGAGAAGAACTTCCTCTCCCTTTTCAACGCAATCAACAAGATGGCGCAGAAATACGATATGCCGATCCTCTACTCTTGCCACCCGCGATCTCGCAAGAGGATCGAAGCGTCCGGATTCCAGCTCGACCCGCGCGTCATCCGTCATGAGCCCCTCGGATTCCACGACTACAACTGCCTACAGATGAACGCCTTCGCCGTCGTCTCCGACTCCGGAACCCTTCCCGAGGAGAGCAGCTTCTTCACCAGCGTGGGACGCCCCTTCCCCGCGGTCTGCATCCGCACGAGCACGGAACGCCCCGAAGCGCTCGACAAGGCGTGTTTCATCCTCTCCGGAATCGACGAAAAAGGACTCCTGCAAGCGGTCGACGTCGCCGTCGAGATGAACAAAAACCGCGACCTCGGAATCCCCGTCCCCGACTATGTCGACGAAAACGTCAGCGACAAGGTCGTGAAGATCATCCAGAGCTATACCGGCGTCGTCAATAAAATGGTATGGCGAAAAGACGTCTGAAACGCGCGTAAAAGAAGAGAAAGGCTGTTATGAAGATCTTAGTCACCGGCGCTAAGGGGATGGTCGGTACCGCCCTTTGCAACAATCTCAAGAATATTCGAGACAACAAAAATCGTACGCGTCCCAATATCTGCGTCGAGGAAATTTACGAGTATGATCTCAACTCCACCCCCGAGGAGCTCGACGCGTATTGCCAGAAGGCGGACTTCGTCTTCAATCTCGCGGGCGTAAATCGACCTGAGAACCCCGAGGATTTCATGAAGGGGAACTTCGGGTTCGCTTCCGAGTTGCTCGATCTTCTCAAGAAGCATGGTAATAAGGCTCCGATCATGCTCTCTTCCTCGATCCAGGCGACCCTCGCCGGGAGATTCGGAAATAGCGAGTATGGACGCAGCAAGAAGGCCGGGGAAGAGCTCTTCTTCGACTATGCGAAGGAAACGGGCGCGAAGGTCGCCGTCTATCGCTTCCCGAATCTGATGGGGCATAGCAGACCGAAGTACAACTCCTTCGTATCCACGCTTTGTTATTGCGTCGCGAACGACGAACCCTTTACTGTCAACGACCGGAGCACGGAGCTCGAACTCCTATACATCGACGATCTCGTCGAAGGGATGTTCGATCTTCTCGAGGGGAAGGAGAAGCGCTGCGAATTCGACGGGGTCGACGCCGTCGCTAAGGAAGACGGGAGATATTGCTTCGTTCCGACGACGCACAAGGTGACTCTCGGCGAGATCGTCGATCTCCTCCAGGAGTTCAAGACCCTCCCGCAAACCCTTCTTCTCCCCAAAACGCCCGAAGGTTCCTTCGCGAAGAAGTTGCATTCCCTCTATCTCACGTATCTCCCCAAGGAGCAGTTCAAATATCCCCTCAAAATGAACTGCGACGATCGCGGGAGCTTCACCGAGCTCGTCCATACCCTCGACTGCGGGCAAGTCTCCATCAATATCAGCAAGCCGGGTATTACGAAGGGGCAACACTGGCACAACTCGAAATGGGAGCTCTTCATCGTCGTCCATGGTCACGGACTGATTCAGGAGCGCAATATCAACACCGGCGAGATCGTCGAGTTCGAGGTCAGCGGCGACAAGATCGAAGCGGTCTATATGATCCCCGGCTGGACGCATAACATCGTCAATCTCTCCGATACCGAAGATTTGGTCACCGTGATGACGTGCAACGAGATCTTCAACCCGAACCGCCCCGACACGTTCTTCGAGAAAGTCTGACCCCCCCGCGCCGTCCGCGACGCGATGTCGACTTTCTCCCTCTAAAAACAAAACCGCGACGCCTTGCCCCGCGCCGCGGTTTTTCTTTTCTCCCATCTCCTCCCCGTTTCCCGGCGAAGGGGAGAACGCTTCGAACTGTCCGCAAGCCGAGAGAGTCGCCGCGTCTCAGCGCGAGTTGAGATCGCGGATGAACTTCACGAACTGCCGACCGAAGACGTCCGGATCGCCGAAAGACGCGACGAATTCCTCCATGCGCTCGTCCGCCGACATTCCCCGGCGTCCCTCCCGCTTCTTGATCCGCTCCAGGTAATCGCGCAGCTCCTTCGGCTTTTTACGCAGCGCGAAGTAGAAGAGCGCCCACGCCGTCGCGTACCCTTCGTCGCGAAGTTCTTCTTCGAAAGAGTCCGACGTCACCACCTCCCTAATCGACGAGAGGGAAAAATCGTTGTTGAAATATCTCACGAAAGCGCGCAAACGATCCTCGTTGACGGGGAACGAGCCTCGGAAGCGCCACCCGAGCGCCGCGTCTTCATTCGGCGTCTCGAACGTCGTCGCCAACCCTTCCACCGCCCAGTCCGGCGCCCCAAAATTGAAGAGGCCCGTCCTGTACGAAAGCTGGTGCGCGATCTCATGCACGATCGTGCTCACATTGTCCCCCGCGTTGAGGCGCGACTTCATCGCCCGCGCTTCCTTCGCCGCGCGAACGCGCGAGACGCCGCGATCCGTCCCGACGACCGTCTCCGCGTCCCTGCTCGTGCTCCCCTTCTTACTCGCGCTTCGACTCTCCGACGCCTCGCGCGTCGCTTCGAAGGACGTCATATCGTAGATCACCGACCCGTCGAACTTGGAGCTTTTATGATAGAACCCAACCGGCTTATTCTCCTGTTCAAGAAAGCCCGGCCCCTGCAACTGCGTCGCGAACGCGTCGAAACCCTCTCGCGTCGCAAAGACGACGACCGTCAGCGCAGAGTCCGGCGGCGTCGTCTCGACGCCAAGTTTCTCGCAAAACCGCTCGTACGCCTTCGTCACTTCCCCCAAGAGAGAACCGAGCCACCCCGCGTATTCGTCGGAGACGTCGTAACAGATGAGAAAGGGCGCGCAAATCTTCGACTTAAACCGTCGCGGACGCCCGGCGCTATCCAAGACGCCGCTCTCTCGATTGATCGCGTTGAACCGCTCGACAAGCTCGTCGCACTTCTGTCGCGCGAGGCGAAGCCACTCCTCCGTCTCGAACGTCTGCAAATCGAACCCCAACGCCGCGCTTAACGGCGCCAACGCCAAGGCGCAAAGAATAGCGCGACGCGTCGTCTCTCCTTCAATCATGCGTTACCCCTCCTCGTCCCAACCGTTAAGCCAATCCTCCTGCTTTACGTCGGGCGTCTTCTTCTCCTTCGATGGCTTCGCGTCGGGCGTAAGTTTGCGTCCCGTCGACCTTTCCGCCTCTTGCGCCTTCCGTTCGGCCTTCGCCGCGCGCTCTTCGCTCGCCTGCGCCTTCTTTTCCGCGTCCTTCGCCGCCCGCGACGCTTCCTTCTCGCGACGCGAGGCCTCCGCTTCAAGCCGCTTCGCTTCTCGCTCCGCTCGCGCCAGACGCTTCTGCTCCTCCGCCGTCAACTCCTTCGGAAGATTGTATTTCTCGCGCGCGACCGCTTCCGCCTCTTTGGGGTCCATCCCTCCATCTTCGAGTTCCAGCGCGTCGACGTGCGCCCTCAACTCGAGGAAAAGCTTGTTCCAATCGTACGCGAAGCATAGCTCAAACTCACGCGTTCGCTGATACGTCGCGTACCCCATACGCGGCTGCTGCATGACATTATAAAGGAGATACTCCTTAAGATAACGGGGATACTTCTTATAGAGGAAAGAAAAGAGCGCCCAGCTAATCGGATACGCGTCGGCGCGATCCGGATCGATCTGTTCGAGCCCCACGACGTCCCTTACCGGAAAGGGCGATTCGATCGTTCCCGACGCGTATTGTTTAAACTCGGCGACGCGTTGCTTATTCGTCGCGAAAGTCAGTCTTCCCCCCTTGTCGAAAGGATACCATCCACCGTCCTTCGCTTCCCCGCACGGCGCCTCGAAGAGCATTGCGAGCCCCTCCACCGCCCACTGCGGGTTATCCCCTTGACGACTGAAGAGGCCGTAGTTGTACGAAACCAAATGCGTCCCTTCGTGCACGATCGTCGAGAGATTCTCCCGACCTTTCGGCGCGGCGAGAACCTCCGTCGCGACCTCTTCAATCGAGCGGCTCTCCGTCTTATCGAGGCGATTACGCTCCTGATCCGTCAAGTCGTAGAAAACGGCGCGGTTATTCTTCGACGAATAGAACCCCAACGGCTTTACTTTCGAACGTTGGAGCTCCGAAGGCGCGTACTTGTTGAAATAATCCTCGTAACGCTCCCTCTCCGCGTAGATAAAGACGACCATCGGATCCTCGAGCCCGGACGAAAAATCGAGCCCCGAGACGAGCCGCTCGTACGCGAACGCGACCGTTTCAAGAACGCGCGCGCACCAGTTCGCATACGCGTCCGTCGTATCGTACACGACGACGAAATGTCGCGAGAAGCCGATTCGCGCTCCCGGCCCAAACTCTTCGAAAAGCTTGCTCAGGAACTCCTCGATCTTCTTCTCCTGCTCCGCCGCTTCTTTTTCACGCTGGCGAAGCTCTTTGAGCATCTCCTCGTACATCTTCGCGCGCGCTTTCGTCACGGGGTCGGTCGGCGTTTTCGGATTGAGGGGAACGAAGGGAACGGAGGAGGGAACGAGGGGTTTCGGGGGCTGAGGAATCGGCACGGGGCTGAACTGCGCGCGCGACGTTCCGGTAAAGAAGAGCGTTAGGCAGAAGGTTGTCAGTAGTAAAAATCGATTAAAGTGTTTCACGGAATCCTCCTTCCTTCGCGTGGCGCGCAATTCAAAGACGTTTCAAGTAACGCGCGACGTCGCCGGTCAAACGGTCCCAATCGTCGCCAAAGATCGCCGTAAAGTCGTCGAGTCTTTCCTGTGGGGAGTAGACCGCGCACGGTTTTTTTTGAGAGACGGCGTTCAAGTAGTCGGCAAGTTCGCGCTCGCGTCGTTTACTCAAATAGTAGAAGAGGGCCCACGACGCGGCGTAAGAGGCCTCTATATTCTCATAAAACCCCTCCTGCGCGACGAGTTTCCGATACGGATCCTTCATCTGCGGCGCGTACGCGCGATAGAGGGACAACATGCGTTCGTTTTTCACAAAGGCGCCGCGAAATCCCCAGCCCCCTTGCGTCGCCATACCGTTAGGGGTCTCGAAGCAGAGCGCCATCCCCTCAGCGGCCCACAGCGGCGAGGGACCGGTTCGAAGGAAGACGCCGCGATTGAAGCAGAGCTGATGTGTCGCTTCATGAACGATCGTCGCGACGTTAAACGCCGCGTTGGGGCGCGACAGAATCTCGCGCGTCTCGTTGAGTCGCGATCGACGCCGCTCATTTTCCGACCCGACGCCTTGCGGATTCGACAGGTCGTAGAGCGCCACGCGATTCGTCTCCATATTATAGTATGCGGCCAACTTCTCCGCCGACGGCGTTTCCGCAGACGCATAGCGAATAAATTCAGATTGCCGCGCAAAAATAATCGCGACGAGGGGCGTTTCACGGCGCGTCGTCTTCAGCCTCGTCTTCTCCGCGTAAAGATCGAACCCCTTTTCAAGACGTTCAAAAAGACGCGCGCACCATTCGACGTAACCGTCGAAGGCGTTCGACACGAAGAGGAACGATCCGACGTCGAGCGCGTCGAACCCCTCCCCCATCCGCGTCAGGAGCCTCTCTTTCATCCCGTCGCGCGCTTCTTCCGGAGAAATCGCGGCCGCGGCGCTCTTCTCGACGATCCGATCCGACGCGACGAAGCGCAGCGCTCCGTCTTCGTCCTCCATGAGGTATTGTCGAACGGCGGGGTCGTCTCGATAGTCGGCGATTTCGTAGCCGACGAGCTCGGTTTTGGCGGCGGGATCGGCGTTCGGTTTGAGTTTCACGACGACGCGTTCGCGAGGCGCGGGGGGCTCGATTTTTTCGGAGTTCGACGCGCTCCTGGCGGGAGTCGCTTCGAGAGGCGCGTCGGCAAACGCGAGCTCCGCGCCTAACGCCGTCGCTACGAGACTACCCGTCGCAATTCGCAGCGCGTCGCGTCGCGTGATCTTTTTCGTCATGTTTCTTCGCTCCTGGGCTCAACACGCGGCCAATCGCCGCCGATATTCTTATATTAGAAGGTTTTCTTCTATTGTATATTGTACTGAAAAAAGGCGAGAAACGCCAACCGCATTATAAAATGATTGAAAAATAGCGGAATCAGTTGCAATACCGTACAAAAAAATGTAATTTTTCATAAAGTAAAACATACTTATTAGATAGGCGCCGCGAAGCGTCGCGCGTCGGGAGGACAATCAACGCATGTGTGGAATTTGCGGGGCGATTTGGAGAACGTCGCGCGGCGGCGTTTCTCAGGAAACTCTTGACGCGGCGACAGACGCCCTCGTTCATCGAGGGCCGGACGATCGAGGAACATGTCGTCGACCTCTGACGCCCGGCGCGCCCCTCGAGGAGAAAGGCTTCGCGTTCGGTCATCGTCGACTCGCGATCGTCGATCTATCCCGCGCCGGGCGCCAGCCCTTCGCGAACGCCGACAAAACGGTGTGGTTGACCTTCAACGGCGAGATATACAACTACGTCGAACTTCGGCGCGAACTCGAGAAGCGCGGGCGCGTCTTTCGCACGCAAACCGACGTCGAAGTTCTCCTTCAGGCGTACGAAGAGTATGGGATCGACGCGCTCCGACGATTCAACGGGATGTTCGCCTTCGCAATCTGGGATTCGCGCAAGAGGCGGTTCCTTCTCGCGCGCGACCGCGTCGGAAAGAAGCCCCTCGTCTACCGCTACGACGGGGATCGACTCCTCTTCGCGAGCGAACTCAAGGCGCTTAAGCGCTTTCCCGGCGTTCCTTTCGAGCTCGATCTCGTCGCCTTGCGGCAATATTTGACGTACCAGTACGTTCCGCACCCGCGAACGATCTATAAAGGGATCGCCAAACTTCCCCCCGCGTCCTTCCTTTTATGGAACGAAGGGGACGAACCGCGCGTCCAAAAATATTGGAAGCTTGAGAACGTCGCTAATTTCAACACAAACTCCGGGGTGACGACCCAGGATATCGAACGCCTTCGCGCCGAGGGATCCATCGACGCGGGGGCGTTCGACGGCGCCGCGTCTCTTAACTTGACGACCGCGACGTATGAAGAAGCGACGCGCGAGTTGCGCCGACGTCTCGAAAACGCCGTGCGCGTTAGAATGAGATGCGACGTCCCCTTTGGCGCCTTCCTCTCCGCAGGGGTCGACTCCACGATCGTCACGGGGCTCATGCGTCAATTCAGCGAAAAGAAGGTGCGCACCTTTTCGATCGGCTTCGCGCAGAAGGAATACGACGAAACGAGTTACGCGCGCCAGACCGCGAAGCTCTTTGGGACGGATCACACGGAGTTCTTCGTCGAGCCGTGCGCGAACGACTTTTTGACGAAGATCGTCGCGCAGTACGACGAGCCCTTCGCCGACTCCTCCGCGATTCCCACCTTGTGCCTTTGCGAAACGACGCGCCGCGAGGTGACCGTCGCCCTTGGCGGGGACGGCGGCGACGAGCTCTTCGCGGGCTACGACCGATACAAGGCGTTTCGAATCGCGCAAGCGATGCGTTACGCGCCGCGGAGCGTGAGAAACTTTGTCGCGGGGCCGTTGCGCTCCCTCATTCCGCGCGGAACGCGGCAACGCTCTCCCCTTACGCGCGCGCGGCGCCTTCTCGAGACCCTCGGAATGGAGCCGCTTGAAGAATATTTGCAGTGGATCGCGATTTTCAACCGCAGTCGCCTGCACGGACTGCTAAGCGACGAATACTGGAGAGATTGCGCGAAGGAGTCGAATCAACCTTTTACGGGGGTTCCGAGCGCGGAGGAGCTCGACGTTCTCGATTTTCTCGGGGACGCGTGGGGAAGATTCCAGAAGCGCGATCCTGTGAGCGCGATTAGCTTCACCGATATTATGACGTACCTTCCGTGCGACATTCTCACGAAGGTCGACGTCGCGTCGATGTGCTACGCGCTCGAGACGCGGGCCCCTCTTCTGGATCCGAACGTCCTCGAACTCGCGTTGCAACTACCGTTAGAATACAAGCTTAAGGGCGTTACGGGGAAGAGAATTCTCCGAGACGCGTGTCGGGAATTCCTCCCACCAGAGATCGACAAGCGTCCCAAAACAGGGTTTGGAGCGCCCGTCGACGAATGGTTCCGCAAGGAGCTCAATTCAACCCTAAAAGAAGTTCTCTTTGATCCTTCGACGCGCCGCAGCCCCTACTTCAATCAAAGTTGGGTTGAGGAGCTGGTGGAGGAGCATGAAAGTCGTCGTTATAATCACGGTGCGCGTCTATGGTCGCTCTTAGTTTTTCGACTGTGGGAAGCGCAACAAGATTAGCAGTTATGTCAATTAAGCGTATTTTTCATAAAAATCTAAATATTTTAGAGAAGGACGCCGATACTGTCGACAGGGTAGTTCTCGAAAGGAGAGTCGGAGCGAGTCCCTAACAAAGATGAACACGCGTCGTTGGAGCGACGACGTATACAGCTAAAGGATGGTAACATGACGGAATATCGCGAAAATCAAGATATAAGACGGGCGTTTTTAACGAGCCCTGACGAACGCGCGTACTTTCCGGCCTCAATCATAGAAAAGGCGCGGCGAGACGCGGAGCGCTGTCTGAAACGCGGCGAGGGCGTCGCGCTTATTCTTGGAGACGCGGGGGTCGGCAAGACTCTATTGACGCGCGTCATCGCGTCGAAATTCACCGACGACGATCTCGTCGCCGTCGTCTGCGCGTCGAGAAAATTTACCGTCAAGGCGTTCTTCCAACAGCTCCTTTTCTCTCTTCACCAGACCTTTGTCGGCGGAGACGAAACCGAATTGCGTCTCATGACCCTCGACTATCTAGAACGCGCGCCTCAAAAACGTCGCGTCATTCTCATCGACGACGCCCAGAACCTCTCCCTGCGCGTCTTCGACGAACTCCGCGCCCTCATCGATCATATTCAATCCCCCGCGCAGCTTTCCGTCGCCCTCTTCGGTTCCCACGAACTCGAAGAACGCCTCAATCTTCCGCAGCTCTATCCTTTCGCGCAGCGCGTCGTCTCGCGTTCATGGCTCGACGTTTTCACGAACGAAGAGACCGGACAGTTCATCTCCAAAGAGCTCAAACGCGCCCAGATGAGCGCGAAATTCACGAAAGAAGCGAAAAAAGCGGTCGCGGAATTAACCGAAGGCGCTCCCAGAGTCGTCGTTCAGCTCTGCGATCGCGCGCTATGGATGGCGGAACAAAACGCCCCCGCGAAGTCCGAAAAAGAAGGAAAGAAACCCAGACCGATCGAGGTCGACGAAGAGGGCGTCCGTTCCGCGTGGCGCGATCTGCAAAGCATCCCGGAGACCCCCGTTTCCTCTTTCCCCGCCGACGGAGAAGAAAATAGCGTCGTCGAGTTCGGCGAACTTGACGACGAGCCCGGCGACGAAGATAATGGTACGGTCGACGTTGCGTCCGTCCCCGTCGTCCCTTCCGAGACGCGTCAAAAGACCGCGACGCCCGAACCTGGCGTAACGCCGACCGCGAGCGATTCCGCCGCCATGTCGACCTTCGCCGCAGGATTCAACCAAGGCGCGTCGACGCAAGAGAACGTCGAGGAAGAAGAGGACGTCGAAGAGCCCGCTCCTGCGGATCTTCCCGTTCCCGAAGCGCGCGAATACGACGAACGCGCCTACGACGCCGCGATGAAGTCGGCGAACGCCGCGTCAAAGGAACCCGTCGCGAATCCCCTCGCCAAAGACGTCGACGAGATCGATCAGGGGCTCGAAGCAAGACTTCTCGAGAAACTCAACGCCCCCCAAACCGCGAATAGCGGAATCGCCAACGAAGATCGTCTCCCCCCGCAGTCGATGAATTTCGAACTTGTCACCGAGCAGGGAGATTCGTATAAGACGACGAGCATGGGATTTGACGACGCGCATTTCGTCCCGAATCAGGACGTCGAAGCCGAAAAAGAAACGCCCTCCCCCAACAGAAGTTCCCTATGGGACGAAGGCGGCTCTTTCGACGAAGCGCTCGAATTCAGCTCCATCGTCCCTCCCGTCTACAAGACGCGCAAGAGCGTCACGCGTCGTCCCCTCGCCAAGGGGGAAGACGGCGACAAGCGCTTCCGCGAAGCGAACGGATATTCCGCGGACGAATACGCGGCGACGCGCGCGCAATATCCCGACTTCATCCCCGATTACATGGAGCCGCGCGGCGACGCCAAGAAGCCGGACGTCGAGACGCGCCCGGAAGATCGCGCCTATCGCAGTCTCGTTTCGTCCTGCTACGACGCGTCGAACTCCCTCAAGGCGAGCGATCAGTACCTCCATGAACTTCGTCTTTTGGAACAAGAAATTGCGGAAGAGGCGAACCTCATCCGCAGAATCCGCAATATTCACTTGCAGCTTCGCGCCGTGCGCGATCCTTTCGCCGACGACGCGAACGCCAACGGGGGATCCCACATTACGCCGGGTTCCTGTCCTTCCAAATAACGGCGTCGCTCCATTTGCTGGGGTCGATGCCCTGCACAATGGAGTAGATGCCAATGATCGAAGTCGTAGCGTGTTTTCTGCTCGCTCTAGGCGCGTGGACGGTTCAATTTAACGAGGAGAGCCAAATCCTCTCCCTCGCCAATAATCACGGGAACGTTCTCCTTGAAGGCGTCCTTTCTTTCGAAACGCAAGACGGCGAAAAATGGCGCGTCGTCGCGCCGCGCGACGGCGTCAAAGAGCGCCTAGGAATCGCCGACGCCAACGACGAAATTCAGGGATATATCGTCTTCGACGCGCAAGGCGAGCGTCTCGAGGCGACCGTCTATCACCGCACGCGTCAATTCTATCGCGGCGTCTTGACCTTCGAAGGGAAGACGACGTTCCGCGACGACGCGTTCCCATGCCGTACGCGCCCTCAAGTCGGCGAACGCGTACTCTCGCTATCGACCGGCGCGACGCGTTCCCTCTCCTACGACTCCCTCTTCTCTCCGAAAGACGACGTCGCCCTGCGCTTTGACGCCGCCTCCCTCTCCGTCGACAAGGACTCATTCCGCATCGCCGGAAGGATCGACGAAGCCGCCGAGGCGACATGGAGCGCGACCCTCGACCGCGACTATTTCAAAAAGCGATGGGTCCCCTACTACGCGCCTATCAACCGCGAACGATTGCCTCGCGCTCTCTCGGGGTGGATGTCCTGGAACGTCTACTTCGACAAAGCGACTGCGGAGGACAACCTTGCGCAAGCGCGCGTCGCAAAAGAGTATCTCCAGCCCTTCGGACTCGACGTCTGGCTTATCGAAAGCTGGCAAGGGAACTCCGATTCTCTCCCCGTCTCGAATTTCGACAATCTCAGCCTCAAGGCGAATGAAAACCAGTTCCCGAAGGGGATGAAAGCGCTTGCGGACGATATACGCGCCTTGGGATTCATTCCCGGTCTCTGGACCGCCCCCTTTGGCACGGGCTCCGAAGAGTTTTATAACGCGCATAAGGATTGGTTCTTGCACAATCCCGACGGAACGCCCATGTCGACGTGGAACGGACGCTACACGATCGATCCGTCGAACGACGAGGCGGTCGCGTGGTTGCGTCATTATCACGACGTCGCGTCGCACGAATGGGGTTACGAATTCTTCAAGATCGACGGAATGTCGGGGGGGAACTCGGGGTACAGCGCGCATTTCTTCGAGAAGCCGAACGTTCGCGCCGCGTTCAAGAATCCGGACTGCGTCGCGCCCTTTGAGCGCTGCGTTCGCGAGCTTCGCGCGGGAATCGGCGACGATCGCGTCTTCCTCGCCTGTCAGGGACACTTCACCGGGCCCGAAGCGTTTTACGCCGACGCCGCGCGAACCGGCGCCGATATCGTTCACCCGAACCAGCCCGTCAAGTGGGAAAACGTCCTCCAGCAAGCGGGGCGCACCCTCAACCAGAACTTCGTGAACAACATCGTCTTCATCTCCGACCCGGACACGGTTTTGGTCGGCGATCTGCCCCTTGAAGAAGCGCGCGTCACCGCGACGGTCGTCGCTTTGCCGGGTCAGCAAACCTTCTTCGGAGACTTCCTCGACAAACTTCCCGCCGAAAGAATGAAGATTCTCCAGCAGACGCTTCCGGTCTGCGACGTGCGCCCCGGCGCCCTCTATCCCTACTTCAACAACCTTCCCGTCTGGGATCTCAAAGTAAATCGTCCCTTCGGCGACTGGGACGTCGTCGCCCTCTTTAACTGGACCGACGAAGACGCGGAGATCCCCTTCACCCTCGCGGAAATCGGCGCGAAAGAGGGCGAATACGTCGCGTATGAATTCTGGACGTCGACCTATCTTGGCGCCTTTGCGGAAAAGACGTCCCTTCAAGTTCCCGCGCATGCCGTGCGACTCATCGCGCTCCATCCGCGCCTGAACCGCCCGCAGTTCCTCTCCTCCGACCGCCACCTGACCCAAGGCGCCGTCGATCTCCTCAACCTCGACTGGAACAAAGAGGAAGCGACCCTTTCCGCGACCTTTAAGGTGATCGAAAAGAACGCGACGACGGCGCGATTCCTCGTGCCCGACGGCTACAAAATCGCCTCCGTTTCCGTCGCGACAGACTCCGACGCAACCGTTCCTTTCGAGTGTAACGGCCCCGACTCCGACGGTGTTCTCGCCGTGAAACTCTCGGGAACGTCGCAAACGTGCGACGCGACGGTCTCGATGAAGTTTGAGAAATAGCCTTTCAAGAAAGGGCTGCGTCCGGTAAAAACACTACTGACGTAGCCCTATTTCTTTTTAATCCCTCGAAGTTGCTCGACTGCGTGAGAGAATACGTCGAGACATTCTTGACGCGTAAGAATCTCGGACCTGTTAAGCGACTGGCGCTCTATTGAATGGAGAAACGGAAAACGGACGATCTACCGCTTCGTCGCTAAGACTATACTTGCGACTATTTTATTCCTCAATCAGCTTTTCCATTTGCTATTTCCCTAACATACTTTTTTTGTTCATCGGATAAACCGTAAATTGAAAAAATATATTCGTCAATGACGCGCTGTGTTGAAGTTGAGCCGTTTAAGACTTCGTCGACTAAAACTGAAATTTCGTCGTTCTCCACCTTTGTTATTTGAGGAAAGGGCAATTCTATCAAATTTCCCTTTAACGTCTTTACTTCGCCAAAGAGTTTAATATACATAAATTGAAAGAGCGATGAATTGAGGAAAGCCATAACGGCTTTTATGCTCATAGAGGGAATAACAGGAATGAGTATATTGGCGCTATTCAAAAACAGACTAGAGCTGTTATCATACGCAAAGGTAAGTCGATTAGAAATAAATTTATAGACTAGCTTTTCAGGGGCGCGATATATTTCCTCTTTAGCAACCTGTTGGAGATTTGCTCTATCATAAAAAATATAATTTTGAACCTCCTTCAACGTATAGGGTTGTATTTCTTTTCCTGTGTAGATTTTCTCCATTCCCTCAAGACATGTTGAATGTAGTTTTTTCTTATTATCCCCCGTAACGACGCCTAACGCCCAAACGCTATTTTGAAGGGAATACTGTCCTTTGCGTTTGACCGTGCGGATGATTGAGATATCTTCCTCTGTTAATAGATTAAAAAACAGATTATCTGTTTCGTAAAGAGTATCTAAATCAACTTGACGTACGTCGTCGCCAGAATAAACATAGAAGAACCGCTTATTTGCCTTGATTCCACATTCAATATCGACATATCGGGTTGCAACCCCCGAAAAACTGTCGTCGTAGGCGGTAATACTAACAAGCCCCGCGACGCCAAGAATAAATTGCCGTATGTCTTTGTGAACTTTGACGTTGAGAATAGATTCAGGAAACAAAAACCGGATTGTTCCATTTTCCGCTAATTGTTCAAACGCTTTCACAAAGAAATATGAAAAGGTTTCTTTCGACGTTATTTCAGGGATATTGCAATATTCGGCGCTCATCGCGCCCCACGGGGGATTTGTAGCGATATATTCAAACTTCTTATCAAATATCGGACTCTGTTGAATAACAGAATTTCCCATCAGATAATCAAGACAATAAATTTGGGGAAGAAAAGCGACGTCCCTATATTTTAGTAGCAGATTGATTTTACAGATCAAAACGGCGATAGCGTCGTTATCCGCCCCAAATAATTGAGTCGGGTTTTCTACGGTAGCGCTCAAAAGGAAGGCGCCGCTCCCGCAACAGGGATCTAAGAAACATTCGCCGTGCGAAAAATCGAAATCCTTCGCCATGTTGCGCGCTATCTTTGGCGGCGTATAATATGAACCTTTTATATTTTTCTTTCCCTCTTGCAAAAAGGATTGATAAACAAGGCCTAACAAATCAAACTCGTCGTTTGGTAGAACCGCCGTTGTGAACTCGTCTATTACAGATACGTCGGAATATTCGTCAATCACGGAGGCTACATGTTCTTTATCTAAAATCCCCGCTCTTTTAAGCAAATTGATTCCTAACGAAAGAATAACCGACGTAATATCCGCGTCCTTTTCGTCTATGGAATCCAATGTGTTTTGCAAGAATGCGACGTTATTTTTGTTCCTAATATATTCCAACGGCAAAACGCGTTTTTGAGATTTCCGTTTATTCGCGCGTTTTGTTAAACGCCCTGTTGACGAAGTCTTTAATTTACCCCAGTTTTTGGCGGTAGCGTCAGATATGCCATATTTTTTTATTTCAGAATTAGAAGGTCTCTTTACAATTTCCACGATATCGTCGAGCCCGTAATCCAAGGTTGTCGCTATCTTCGCAAGACTCTCTATTGCAATAGGCTCCCCCTTGCCCATTTTGGCAAGAATATTTGCGCTAATATTCGCCGCCATTCGCATTTCTGTCTTCGTCATGCCTTTGGCAATCAATAGTTTCCATAGCTTGTTATAGTTATATTGCATGAAAAACCCCCTTCGGCGCACGGCTACAAATAGTCGTTGAACAGTATTGCCCCAAACGGCGTGTTTTTCAATATTATATCCTCTTTTCGTGATTTCATGGCATACGCCTCTTGTGTTTAAGCGCCAAAACCGCGCGACGCCCCTCAAAAGTATCAACCTGCGTTATATCGTACAACGCCCCTTGGAGGAGAAAGAATCGGACGCGACGCGGGCGTTTAAAAAATCAGCCGGTAGTTCTGTTGAGCTAACGGCTTTTTTTGCGCGACGTCGCGTCGCGTGGGGGAAAAGAGCAAAAGGAAACCCGTCGTTTCATTGGGAAGCGACGGGCGCGATGCGATTTGTGCAAAATCAGACTCAAAGGACGGGCGCCTCTTCGGCGTCGACTTCGACTTCGATTTCGGTTTCAGATTCCATAAGCGCGTCGAACTCGGGAACGGCGGCGTCGGAGACGGCTTCTTCGACGACGGTTTCGATCGTCTGCGCTTCCGGTTCGGGGACGGTTTCGTCGGCGCCGAGTTTCGTCCAGATGATGAGGGCGAGCCCGACGACGAAGAAGAGGAACATGGCGGCGAGGATATTCTTAACGCCCTTGGACGCGCCCTTAAATTCGCGCCAAATGAAGACGCCCCAGATCGCGGACATGAGCGTCGCGCCTTGCCCGAGGCCGTAGGCGACGGCGGCGGAAGCGACTCCCGACGCGATGACGTTGAGCGTCATGCCGATCGCCCATACAAAGCCGCCGATCCAGCCCCAGAAGTGATCGCGGAACGCGCCTTTCCAGAACGCGCCCTTCTCCACGGGCTCGCCGACGAGCGGTTTGCGCATGAGGATCGGCATAACGACGCAGTTGCTCAGGAAGACGCCGACCGCGAAGAAAACGTTCGCGGTGTACGCGGTGAGTTTCCCCGATTCGAGTACCGCGCCCTCGGCGGAGAGATTCGCGAGCGTGACGGGACCAAAAACGTCGCCGTTTTGCACGAGCGCGAGGGAACGCGAGACGAAGAAGTAGAAGAGGGACATGAGGAGCCCGCAAAGGAGCGAAAGGAAGAGACCCTTCCCCGTCTTTTTCGAGACGTCGACGTTTTCCGCGCGTTCCGCGTCGCGTTTGCGATAGGAGACCGCGCTAAGAATAATCGCCAGCGCGATGAGCGCAACGCCCAAGAAGAGGAGCGTCGCGTTTCCCGAAGCCGCGGGAGCCGCGAGGAAGTTCCAAATCACCCCGAGAACGAGCGCAAGACCGATACCGACGGGGAACGCCACCGAAAGACCCGCGATATCGATCGCCGAGACAAGAAGAATATTCGCGATATTGAAGACGACGCCCCCCGCGATCGCCCACATGAGCGCGTTGCAGTTCGCCTGCTTCACATCCTCAAGGAAAGGTCGGCCAAATTCGCCGTTCGATCCGAGCGTAAACGCAAAAAGGAGCGCGGTCGCCAGCACGCCGACGACGTAGTCCCAATAGAAGAGCTCATAGCGCCACTTCTTATTGACGAGTTTCTGCGCGTTACCCCACGATCCCCAGCAAAACATCGTCCCGACGCAGAAGAGAACCGCCAAAAAATAAGTCGGACATAAATACATAAAACACCTCTTATTCTAGGACAAGCGCCCGCCGCAAGACTCGAAAGACAAGTCGCGGCGTCGCGGGCGTCAAATGTCGAATCACAAAGAAAAAGTCTTGAGTTCGCGGCCTTCGAGGAACGCTTCCGACTCGCTCTTCGTGAAGACGCTCCCCGTCGCGGAGCTGTGTCTCACGCAACTCATCCCCTGAGCGGTCGCGCGTCTCATGCACTCGTACGCGTCCCCCCCGTCGAGAAGACCCGCGATGAAACCCGCGTCAAACGCGTCCCCGGACCCCGTTCCTCCGACAAATTCCGTTCGGAATATCTCCGCGCGGAAACGGTCTTTCTCCGAATAATAAATCGAACCTTCGTCTCCGCACGTGATAACGCATGTCCGCGCCCCTGCGTCCACGAAATAACGCGCCTGATCTACTGGATCCTTGATCCCCGTGATCGCGTAACCTTCGTCGTCGTTAGGCATGAAGTAGTCGACGTACGGAAGAAGCGGTTCGAGCGCCGGCCAATACGGACGATCCCCGTAGAGCACGACGTCGAGCATCGTTTTACCGCCACGCGCTTGGAACGCCTTGAAGTACTCCGCTGTCTCCTGACTCTCCAAATGTTGCATCATGAGGAATCCGCCGACGTAAAGAATTTCCGCCTCTTGCGTCCACGCGTCGGGGATATCGGAGACGGCGAACTGCGCGTTCGCGCCAGTCGTGCTCACGAAACGACGGTCTTCGTTCTTGACGTTCACGATCAGCGAGCAGCCGGGGCTCATATTTACCGCGCGACGCACGCCGGAAACGTCGACAAGAGGATTCGCGAGAGATTGCAGAATATAATCGCTGAACGCGTCGTCCCCGACGCAACCGGCGAGGCCCGTCGGAACTTCGAGTTTCGCGAGATTGATCGAGACGTTGGATGCGCATCCGCCAAGAGAAAGCTCGACGCGGTCGGTTTGGACAAGCTCTCCTTGCGCGGGCGCATGGTCGATCGGGGCGCACCCGACGTCGGCAAAGAGAATACCAGCGGATAAACAACGAATTTTCATAAAAGCTTCCTCATGGAATGAAGGGTTAAGACGCGTTGCGCAAGTCAACGTCGCGCTAACGTCGCGCGTCCCAATCTTTGACAAGTTTGTCGACGGCGTCGTAGCCGCTTTTGACGCACGCGGGGAGTCCGACTCCGTCGAGCGCGGAGCCTGCGAGCGCGAGACCCGGCTGCGCGTCGAGCGCGCTTTGCAGGCGTTTGCGCCAATCAAGACGCCCCAAGTAATATTGCGGCATCGCGTTGGGGAAACGCGCGACGTCGACCATCAGCGGTTCGC
The DNA here is from genome assembly GCA_934725735.1 of uncultured Thermoguttaceae bacterium. Taxonomy (GTDB): domain Bacteria; phylum Planctomycetota; class Planctomycetia; order Pirellulales; family Thermoguttaceae; genus RUG369. The sequence continues at coordinate 4,764 of CAKVCP010000012.1, read as the reverse complement.
CGCGAATCTCCAGGAGTTTGCGCGTCTCTTCCGAGACTCGACGAATCAGCTCGTTCTCTTCGAGCTCCACCATCTCCGGCGCGCGGGCCCCGCCGACGAAGACGCGAAGAAGCGTCGTCCCCTCGGGCGCGCGCGTCGGGTATTTGTAACTGCTGAACGAACCGGCGATGACCCCGTTCCCCTCCGAAGTCGGGACGACGAACCCCATGCCTTTGACGGGCCTGCCGATCTGCTCGTCGCGATAGGCGAGGTGAACGATCGCGACGCCGGTGTGATCCGTCTGAGCGTAGATCGCGGCGACGTCCTTCGCGGAATCTTTGAGCGCGGCCGACGCGGCGCCAGAATCAGTCGCAAAGAGGAGAAGATCGAAGATCTCCGACCCTCCTTCTTCGTCGTACAAGCGCCATCGACCGTCGGCGAGGCGTTCGGCGCGCATCGCGCGACGTCCCAATTCGATCTTGTCCCGACCGACGCGATCCGCGAGACGCTCGGGAAGGGACTGCATCCCGGAGCTAAGGGTGATGAAGAAGGAATAGCGCGCGCCGCTCTCCTCTTCGCGCTTGACGCGCCGCGCCGCGCGTTGCGTCTTCGTCATCGCCCAGATCAACGACCGCGAATCATTTTCCATCTGCGCGAAACGCGGGAGCGTCGCCTGAAGGCTCAACTTCGCGGCGTCCCCCCCGTAAATTCCCCCGACGAGAGGCTCGATAATGCGGTCGAACGCCTCTTTTCCGAGTCGGCGCTTTGCGAACGCGGCGAGGGACTCCTCTTCCTGCGATTTCCGACGCGGCAGAAACAATTCGAGACCGCAACGGAGTTTCCCCCAAGGCGACAAAAGGGGCGTCGTCACCATCGGATAGAGCTTCGTCGGCGCCATCGTCATGAACCCGTCTGGAAGCGCGTAGAGGCGCGAATTCCGCACGACGAAGGTGCGGCGAAAGCGGTTGTTCGTCGACGTTAGCTCCTCCTTAAATCCGAGTTCGCGGCACAGATCGATTCCCCACGGAACCGTCGTAATAAAGTTGTCGACGCTCAGTTCGCAGAGGAATTCGTCGACGACGCGCGTGCCGATCACGCCGCCAACGCGTTCCGCGCGTTCCCAAATCTTCAGTTCGGCGTTCGGGAGACGTTCCAAAACGCGTTTCGCCGCCGAGAGACCCGTTATTCCCGCGCCTAAAATAGCGACTCTCGGTTCGCCGCGACGCTCTGCTTGTGCCGTTTCTTCACTCATTTCACGAAGCCTCGTTTTCTTCATCTTGAATAAAGCTTTATTGTACCTAGGCGGAAAATGCGCGTCAAGGAAAAAGAGGAGTCAATCCACAACTCATTTCATTTTAATTATGCGTGTCTCGCTCCTAAAATAAATATACTTGACAATTTGTACTATATGATATATTGAAAATCAAAAAGAACAGTCGTTTTACTCTGCTATTGAAACGAGAGGACTACGTCAACGATCACAAGTTAGAGAGATAGGCGTTATCATGAGACGCAACACAATACAGCAGGCGTTAACCCTTGAAGCGGTAAGAAAACTTTGCAACCATCCTAAGGCTGACGAGGTTTATGCGGAGGTGGTTAAAACCTGTCCGACGATAAGTCGCGCGACCGTTTATCGCAACCTCTCGACGCTCGCAAAATATGGCGAACTTCTTAGCGTCGAAATTCCCGGCGGAGCCGCCGTCTACGATCATAATACTCACAAACATTGTCACGCGCGTTGTTTAGCTTGCGGACGCATCTTCGACGTCGACTGTGAAGACTTTGAAGATTTGCGACAACATATCAAGGAGACTTACGGTTTCGAGGTCGTCGGCTACGACCTTGTCTTCAAGGGCTACTGCGCGTCGTGCGAAAAACCGCAGGACGATGAAGATTTCAATACCTGATAAAAAGAAATAAAACAGACGGAGCGCGTTTAAAGTCGGAACGCGCTCTTTTCTTTTAGGCGATCTCTTTCACATACTCGACCCCTTCGAGAGCGTCAAGTTCGTTGAGTATTAGCATATGATCGCGACGTCTTTCCAGATGGAGCAAGAAGGTCAGCGTCCCCAACTCGTTATTCAGGGTCGTGATCTTCCCGCGTTGCATCTCCGTCGCTTCGCATCCTTCTTTCTTAATGAAATCGGTCAACGCGCGCAGCGAGAAAGCGGCGTTGTATTCAAGATAGATTTCCATATTCTTGGAATGTCGTTTGATATATAGATCAAACTTTTTCAGGACGACGAGCGCGAACGCGACGAAAGTCGTTCCAACGACGGCGCCTTCATAAAATCCCGCGCCGATCGCAAGCCCCAACGCCGCCGCGACCCACAGACCTGCGGCGGTCGTGAGCCCGCGTACTTCGTTTTGACGCGTCACGATGATCGTTCCCGCGCCGAGAAAACCGATCCCGCTAATGACTTGCGCTCCGAAGCGCGTCATATCGACGTTCGGCTCCATTTGCTGGATATACTGATTCGTCAGCATGAAGATCGTCGAACCGATCGTCACGAGCATGTACGTCATGAAACCTGCGGGCCGATTCCTCAATCCGCGTTCGATCCCTAGAACGCCTCCGACGCAGAGCGCGAAAAAGATTCGAAACACGATCGCCGCAAGAGTCAAATCGCCGTCCGCGCCGAGCGGTTCAAAAAAATGGTTCATCATTCGCCTTTCATCTCCTATTGCGTTCAATTATAGAGTAGTATGCGAAAGAGGGAACGAGTCGACAAAAAAGGACGCCGCGCGTTGCGACGTCCTTTCTTTAACCAGACGCAAAAACCGGCGGAAAAATCATTCCGCGGGAACTTCAAGAGGTATTTCACTGGAGCTGGAACTGATCGTGACTTCGAGGGGAGAATTCGCCGGGTTTGTGTATTCGTCGGGTATGAGGGAGAACGCGTTGACGTAGCGCACGTCCATCGTCGCGGGATTCTTCTTCATTTCCTCGGTGATAACGACCGGGTTCCCTTCGTCGTCGACGGCGCCCTCGCGAATCTCATATTCCATTTTAACGACGCCGACCCGATAGGTTCCCGCAGGCGCTCCCTTGAAATCGCCGTGCGTGGTGAGTTCGGCGCGACCGTTAGCGTCGGTCTTTCCGCCGACGGCCCACTTGAGGGACGGATCGTCCGACTGAAGAGAGAGCGCCGCGTCGGCTAAGGGAGCGCCGTTCTGCGTGACCACGATCGTCGTCTTATACAAATCCGGCATCCCGTCGGGCTTCGGTTTCCCGCCGCATCCGAAGGTCAGGAAACAGGACGCGACAAGCGCCGCGCAAAGGCAAAGTTTCTTCATAACGCAAAGACTCCTATCCTATCAAAGCGACGTCGTTTCGCCACCGTTCTTCGAGCCAAGAGCGCCCCAAACCCCGAAGGGGGATTTACCGCTCGTAACGCACGTCGCCGTCGAACCGTTCGTGTCGATCGTGTCGGAGATGAAAGTCACAGAACCGTCGACGCGCACCGCGTTCACGCCTCCGGAGTGGTTGCTCGACGGAGCGAAAGCGCCCCAACCGTTCTGGACTTCCCAGCCATATTCGAAGGACGGAAAGTTCGGCGGAAGAATCGTGTTAAAACCGGAGTAACGGCAATGACCAAAACCGAACATGACCGCGCGATAGCTGTCGACCCAACCGACTCCGCCACCTCCCGTGAAGGTGACGCCGTCCGTCGAGTAGTTGCCCTTATTCCTCACGGATCAAGCGCAACCCGCGCTCTGCGAACCGAGAGACGTCGAAATGAGCAAAATTCCTTTCAGTTGCGAGCGAGGACGACCAACCCCTTCGCTGAACGCAAGGGTGTTGCTCGTTCCGTCCGTGCACGACGCGAGGCTGCCCCAATCGCAGTTGCTGAAGACGCCGCGGCGGTAAGGGCTCTTCGGAGGGTTCGTGACGTCCGACGCCGTCCCCGTGCCGATCACCGCGTCACCCATGTTGTCCCCCCAGCAGGTAAGGTAGGAGCCGCGGATATTCCCGTACGTCGTGGTTCCGCCGTCGTCGGAACTCGACTGCGCCGTGCCGTCGGAAGGACACGTCGTGTTCGCTATCGGGCCTCCGCGTTGCGCCATTTTAAAGACGTTCAGATGATAAAGAGCCTTATTCGACGCGTTGCGCGCTTCTTCCAAAAATTCGTCGTACAACGCCTGCTGTTCCATATACGGAAGCAGAAAAACCTGCGCCCCCGTGCTCGCAGGACCCCCGGAAGTGCGTTGAAGCCCAAGAAATACGCCGTTCCCATATGGGAATTTGCCCTGATTCGCGTCCGCGTAATTCTGCAGCGCCAAGCCATACTGCTTCAGATTGTTCGTGCACTGCATTCTACGCGCGGCCTCGCGCGCCGCTTGCACCGCCGGTAAGAGCAGACCTATCAAGATACCAATGATCGCGATAACAACTAGTAATTCGACCAGAGTAAAACCTCTGCGTCCTTTAAGTAACGTCGACATGTGATTCTCCTTACTATTACGAGTATATTTAGCGAAAATAAATCGCGAATCGATACTATTAAATCAGCGAATCGACGCCTGAATGCACCTTATTATAAACAATTTGTAAAAAATGCAAGAAATTTTGAAGATATTTATATATTCTATATTGCGCGTAAAAACAAATTAGTCTAGCGACTGCCGAGCAATTTTCTACTAACTACAAACATTCTCTCTTGAAAATTCCTCTGAGAAACGCCCCTTCTAGACGAATCCTCGCATTTTTCTCCCTCTTCTTCTCTTAAGGAAAAACTTTTGCGTATAATGAAGGCGTCGAATTCAACGCGTCGGCGTCTT
>CAKVCP010000011.1 GCA_934725735.1 uncultured Thermoguttaceae bacterium | reverse complement strand
AATGTCCGGAGCAGCAACATGAATGGGCGCGTTCTCCGCCGCAATCTTGTCCGCAAGGGGCGTTGCCAGCGGCGTGAGACGAAGAGGCGGGGGCGCTCATGAGTCTTCCGACGTCTTCGGAGGCGCATTGTGGACAGATCGGCTTTTCGGAAGCGCGAACGAGGAGTTCGAAGGACGCGCCGCACTTTTTGCATTGAAATTCGTAAATAGGCATATGAGTCACCTCGAGAACTCCGCTCTCAGAGGGAGAAGACGGAGAGGCTGAAGATCGATATGAATAAAAAACGCCGACAACGCGCATAGCGTCATCCGGCGTCGTGTTTTCAAATCCGCGAATTATCGGGAGTATCAACGATACTGGGTCTTGTTGCGGAAGAGAGGCGAGAAGGGACCGTTCTGAGAACCGTCGTTGAAATCGAGCCACCAGTAGCCGTCGTGCCACTGCATCGTGACTTTACGCCATCCGAGAGGAGCTTCCGGATACGGATAGAAGGGGCCGATGTAAGGGAAGGCGCCCGCTTCGTAATTCTTGGGATAAGCGACCTGGGAGTAGTTCGGATACTCGGCATATGAAGGCCAAGCGTAATTGGGGAGATTCGGCTGACCGTTCTGCATGGTCGGGGTTTGAGCGCCCTGAGGAGCGAAGTAATCGCTGGGGGAACGCGTAGCGGAAGTCGCGGCGTCGATCGGAGTTCCCACGGGCGCGCCGGTGTAGACGGGAGCGGGAGTGGATTCGACGACGGGCGCGGGAGCGGCGACGACGTTTTCATCGGCGCCATAGACGACGGGCGCGGCGACGGTCGCTTGAACCGGACGAATGCCGCGGAGTCTTTCGCCAAAGGGCTCGGAATACTGAGGCGCAACTTCGGCGACCTGAGGCGTCGCGACTTCAGGCGCGACAACGGTCATGTTCTTATCGGAGACGGCGCGAACTTTCGGGATACGACGCACAAAATCGGCGATCGCCGTGCGATCCGCTTCCGAAGCGACTTCGCCTCGCAAACGCACCTTGCCTTCTTGATAGGCAACTTGAATATTGTATTGGGGATACTGCTGAGTGAGGCGCTGGGCTATTCTATTAGCCTCTTCCTGGTTGCCGGCATACAAGCTCGGAACGCCAAGAGCGATAAGTAAACCGAAACAAATCGGCACGAACAAACGTCGCATGTTTTTCCTCCTGCCAAGATCCCTTTCCGCTCGCTAAACGACCGCCGCCGCAATGAGGCGTCGCCGTTTCAATCCTTCTCAGAGGCGTGCTTGCGAAACTTCGCGTGGGAGGCGAGTCGCAAACTCAAGCGCCGCGTGGTCGCGCTACGCGAACGAGCCGGATTGTCGTCGGATCTCAGAACTCGTGTTTGTAATAAAAATCGTAAACTCACTCCGAGGCGCGCCTATTCGATCTCGTCGTCAACGTCGCGCGTATCGACGCGTGAGACGCCTGCGCTCGAAACGCGCGTATCGGCCGCCTTAGGCAATTATTCTATTCTCGGTACCGCCCGCGCGGTCACGCTCCGCCTAAGGAGCCCTACCCTCGCGCGCAACTAGAACCCGGAATACTTCCGGCTTCTTTCCCGCTGGATAGATTATCGTTGATTTTTCCCTCAGAATTCAACCGAAATCCCTTTTTTTTCCTTTTTCATAAAAAATTCTCTGCGCGTTTTATCGGCGTCTCCTTCTATTCGGATTGTAGCGCGAAAAAAAGGCGCTCATTCCCGAAAGATTTCACCTTTCTTTCCTCAAAAACGACGCCCCCCAACGACCCCTCGTTACCCTCGGCCTAACGCGCGACCATAAAAAAAGAACGACGTCTTCTTCAGACGCCGTCCTCTAAGCTCGCAAAAACGGCCTACGCGTCACCTGGCGCGTCCGCGCATCGATCGGCGACTCTGATTGAACGCGACGACATACCCGACCGCGTCGTCCCACGTCGGGAGAACCGGCTTGACGGCGCCTTCGGGAGCTTCGCGACGACGCGGCGCGCGTTCGGTCGACTCGTCCCCCTCCTCGGCTTCGCGACGAGCGCGGCGCGGAGCGCGTTCGACAGGCTCTTCGACGTCTTCGGCTTCGCGACGGTTGCGACGCGGAGCGCGTTCGACCGGCTCTTCAAAATCTTCGGATTCGCGACGATTGCGACGCGGAGCGCGTTCGACCGGCTCTTCAAAATCTTCGGATTCGCGACGGTTGCGACGCGGAGCGCGTTCGACCGGCTCTTCAAAATCTTCGGTTTCGCGACGGTTGCGACGCGGAGCGCGTTCGACCGGCTCTTCAAAATCTTCGGTTTCGCGACGATTGCGGCGCGGAGCGCGTTCGACCGGCTCTTCAAAATCTTCGGTTTCGCGACGATTGCGGCGCGGAGCGCGTTCGACCGGTTCTTCGGCGCGTCGTTCGCGGCGCGGACGCGGAGCGCGTTCTTCACGCTTTTCGATCGCTTCGTCGTCCTCTTTCGCGGAGGAGCAACACGCGCATTTCTTCTCGCACGATTCGGCGCGTTCCTCTTTCTTCGCCTTTTTCGGGGTGAAACCGAGGTCTTCGGAATCCCCGCAATCAAAGAACGCGGCGAGATTGTCGGCGTCGTTGAAATCGAGGTTGTCTAAGGTCAACGGCTTCGCGGGTTCGGGCTCCGGTTCGGCGACGGCTTGCGCTTCGGGCTCGGGTTCCGGCTCTTGAACGTCGGCGCACGGTTCGGGCGCCTTCTTCTCCTCTTTAACGGGCTTCTTCTCCTGACGCGGACGCCCCCACGAAATCTCTAACGGTTCGGAGTCGCCCCAGAAATCGTCGAAGGAGATCCCCTCGGCTTTCTCCTCTCCGACGACGTCGGAAGTTTCGTCGACGCTCAACAGGTCGCCGGGCTCTTCCGCAGGGGATTCCTCTTCTTGCAAGCCCAAATCGAGCTGAACGCCTTCGTCCTCATGTTTCGCGCGCGCGAAGAGTTCGTCTAAGAGATCGTCGGTATTCTCGGGGTCTTCGTCCATATTGATGGGGAAGGTATCTTCATGGGCGGGCTCGTCGGCGCGGGGGGATCGTCCCCAGGAGACTTCCAAAGAATCGTCGAAGTCCCAGTTCATGAGATCAGAGTCATCCGATTTTTCAGGCTTGGCCTCGCAAGCGCAAGGCTCGGCTTCCGCTTCGGGCGCGGCGTCGCGAGGAGCGGATTCGCAAGCGCAAGGTTCGGCTTCAGTCTCGGGCGCGGCGTCGCAAGGAGCGGATTCGCAAGCGCAAGGTTCGGCTTCAGTCTCGGGCGCGGCGTCGCACGGCGCGGATTCGCAGGCGCAAGGCTCGGCTTCAATCTCGGGCGCGGCGTCGCACGGCGCGGATTCGCAGGCGCAAGGCTCGGCTTCGGTCTCGGGCGCGGCGTCGCACGGCGCGGATTCACAAGCGCAAGGTTCGGCTTCAGTCTCGGGCGCGGCGTCGGTCGCGACAGGTTCTTCGCCGGTTTTCGCGGCGGCGGACTTCTTCGCGCGCTTCGCTTGAGGCGCGGCGGCGATCTGGAGCGCGAGGTTCCCGAAGGTTTGCTCCTCTTCGCGCTCTTCTTCGGCGGTCGCGGGCTTGGGTCGTCGGCGACGCTTCGGCGCGGCCTTCGCGATTTCCGCCTTTACCGTCTCCGCCTTCACCGCCATCTTCGCCAGTTCGCCAATATCAAGAGCGGAAAGACGATCGGTCGCGTCCATGAACTGAGGGGCGTTCAACCCGGAGACGACGGCAAGGCGTTTAAGGTTGTTTCCGACTTCGCGGTCGCGCGCTTCCGCAGCCTTGGATTTCGCGTTTTTCGCGCTAGACTTTTTCGCCTTCTTTTCGGAAGACGCGTTTACGGATTTTTCTTTGTCAGAAGAGTTAACGAGGTCGACAGGCTTGGCGACGTCGTCCTTTCCGCTATTTTCTTTCTCTTGTGTCATGTCAGACGTGTCTATTTCTAATAAATGATTCAGCGCGGACGCCGGTTCTAGCGGGAAGCAAATTCCATGTTGAAGAACCGCGCGTGGGGAAGCCAGGGGGGAGCCGGGCGTCGCCCGTAATGTCAGGACGTCGCGCGCGGACGAATGATAGAGTCGTCGAGCGCGCGCCGCGTCAGAGAGCGATCGCACAATCGTCTCTCGTTTTGGATTCGTGTTATATTCCTATAAGTGTTGTAAGCGCGTTCCCTTACGACGTCAAGCGGGGGAATTCGCGCAATATAGTCCTTTCATTATATGCGTAAAGGGACGCGCGTCAAGCGACGCGCTAGTCGATGAACTCATGCACGTCGTCGTCGGAGTCGTCGTTCAAGTCCGTCTTAACGTACTGGGAAATATTTCCGAGCGCCGCGGTGGTCGTGCCGTCGGGGCGCTTTTGTCGTTCGAAGATTCTCGCGACGACGTTTTCCTCGCTGGAAGGGGACTCTTCTGCGCTACGCTCGGAATACTTGGCGTTTTCGGGACGTTCGGACGCGTCGGCGCGTTTGAAATCGACCGCGAAGCGGCATAGCGCGGGGGCGACGACGAGGACGAGCGCGCCGACAAAAGCGACGGAGGACCATCCGAAGAAGAAGAAGAAGACCGCCCATAGGAAGACGAGCGCGACATGCGCCATCCCTCTCAATCCTTTTTTCGCGCGAGCGCTGGAGTCGAGAAGCTGGATGAGCGCGGCGGTCGCCATGAGGAGGAAGACGGCGGCGGCGTACGGAGACGCCAGGAAGTCGAAGGGTTTCGGACGCGAGGTTATCCTGAGGGCTATGGGCTCGACGTCGTCGGCGCCCACGAGAGCGCGCGCGTATGCGGCGGAGTGTAGAGTCCATAAACTGGTAGGGGGCGAGACCGGGAACTTATCCTTCAGGCCGACGCGTCCCAAAGATTCGAAGACGCGTTCGTAAGCGGCGGCGACGTCGGTCAGACGCGTCGCGCTCCAGTTCGGGGACGGGAAGGAAGAATCGATTCGCTCGCGGGAGACTTCTTCGCCGTTGTTAATCACGACGAGGGCGTCGAGAACAGAATCGCTGAGAACCAAGAATGCGGCGTTCTGGGAAGTGTCCGCTAAGGGAACGGAGTCGTCGACGTTTTCGCGCCATAAGTCCAGCCATCTGGCGCGGAGGCGTTCAAGATCGTCGGTTCCTTCCCCTAAAAGAGCGACGTCGTTCTCATACGCGGCCAAAAGCGCCGCGGAATCTTCGATTCTCAATCGTCCGAACACGTTCGTCAATTCCCCGACGAGGACGGGTCGCGCGTCCTTCTCAAAGGTCTTACGCGCCTCCGTCGCGCCGTTTCCATCGCGAACGGTCTGCGCGATTCGCCATCGCGCGTCGCCATATTCGGAGTCGTAATCCTCGAACGCGCAGATCCAGAAGGAGCGGATCGTCTCGGAGTCTTCAATTCGTAAGAAGTTGACGTCAAAGGTTTCGCCGCCTCGACGGAGGGTTCTAAAGAGGGTCGCTTTCGTCTCCTTAACCCCTTTCGCGCGGAAGGTGATTTCTAGGCGCTTCACGTAGCGCGTTTGGTCGAGCTCGACGATCCAGCGCGTCTCTTGATCGAGATCGTCGTTAGGAGCTTCCTGCGCTTCGTCGGCGTCGCCAGGGAGCTCTTCCGCAGGATACTCGACCGGATCGGAAGCGCGTTCGACGAGTCTCCGCGCGCCGTTGACCTTCGCCTCAAGGATGCGGCACCCCGGCGGCGCGACGACGACGCAACGATTCGCCTCCCCCGACTTGAGCATGAAGACGGCGTTTCCGAAGATATCGCGGCGCTCGTTCACGTAAAAGGAGTGTTTCGCCAATTCGATCGTCATCCGATCGGAAAAAGTCGAGAGTCTCGCGGAGGCGTTTTCTTCGCAGAAGAAACGTTCGAAATAGACGCTCCCCACCCTCGCGGCCTGCTCGACGACCGCCGGCAACGCGGAATAGACGGCGACGTCCTCCATCTCCGCGCTCGAACGCCCCGTGCTCCCGTTGACCGCCAACGCGCGCACTCCCGGACTCATCGCGCCGATCAACTCGCCGCGTTCGCGATCCATCGTCAAGCGCGGATCGTTCTCCTTGCGCATATTGCGGATCGTCCATTCGATCGGCGTTTTGCCGTGCAGGGTCGCCAAGAAGGCGTAGCGGCTCACCTCCGCAAAATCTTCGTACAGGTCGGAGGTCGCGAGTTTAAACTTAGGAGCGGCGACCGCGCCCGGATCCCCCTTATACGTCGCCGTAAAAAGGAGTTCGACGTTCTTCTCGCCGCGCGGAAGGATATTCTTCGCCTCAAAAACGAGGAGTTTCGTCCCCGCGTCGTTCGTCGTTTCGGAGACGCTAAAGAGGGAGTTCGTCGGGAGAGGATCGAGCGCGAATAAGTCGTCGGCGACGACGTAGAGTCGGTCGACGCGTCCGCTCTTCTCCTTGAAGCGTAGTTCGTACGCCGCTTTCCAAAGATCGCCGCGTTCGCGATCCGAGGACGCGGGACTCGCAACCGGATAGAGAAAGACGCGTTCTTCTCCAACCAGGGCGGGCGCGTTCACGCGCGGAATGAGGAGAGGTTCGACGGGGTCTTTCGCGGGCTGTTCCGGACTCTGCGGCTCCTCGGCCATGATTTCTTGGAGGATCAATTCGCGCGTCGGGACGCCTCCCTGCGCGTTCTCTTGCGACTCGGCGAGAGGAGTCGCGCGTTCTTCTTCGACGTCGTCGAGTGCCGCGCTCCCCTCGTCGATCTGATAGACGGCGACGCGTCGCGCGTCGGCGGGCTCGTACCCGAGCTCCGCAAAGCTTGACAGAGGAAGCGCCGTCCAGTCGGTCGGGGGAGTCGTCCAATCGAAGCAGACGTTCGGAGCGCAATATAGGCGGAGATAACGTTTCGACGCGAGCCCGTCCTTGACGCGTAGCACGGGCAGTTTCGTCTCCAAATCGACGGCGACGCGCGTCTTCGCGACGACCTTGAGCGTCGCTTTTCCGCGCAGACCGGAGTCGAAAATCAAAGAGAGCCCATCCTCGGAGACGATCGATTCGGGCGTTGCAAGGGGCGTTCCGAGTTCGTCGACGAGGGAGATTTCTTCGATCTCCAAAAGCTCAGGGGCGTCGAGCTCCATGAAAAAGACGTCGGAGGACGCGTCAATATTAGCGACGAGGGACGTGAGCGCGCGGGAAGGATAGAGGACGACCGTCGCGGTCTGATCGACGAAGGGGGCGTAGACGCGCGGGGACGCGGAAATGGCGGGAACGTCGAGAGGCGCCGCGCCGAGGTCGTACGCGCCGACGATCTTCGCGTCGACGCTTCCCCACGTCGAGAGGAAAGGCGCGATCAGCTCCGTCGACGCGTTCGGCGTCGCGCAAAACACGTCCGATTCCGGCGCCACGGCGAGCCAATTCTTCACGACTCGCGCGTCCTTCGCGGCGATTCGCGGCAACGGAATCGCGCCGACCCCCGCGAAGTTTCGCGCGACGAAATCCAAATTCAGAATGAAGGCTCCCGCGACGGGTTCCTTAAAAGCGATGCGCATCGCGGCGTTTCGCGCGGTCGGCGCCTCGACGCTCTCGATCTCCGCAGAATCGCAGCGACAGAACCCCGAATAGGAGAAGGCGGGATCGCAGAGGATCTCGACCGCGTCGATCTTGCCGCCGATCGCTTGACATCGCAATTCGGCGCGCAGGTCGGTTTGCGCCGCGCGCGGGCGCATGAGCATATATTGTTCGACGTCGAGCTCCGCTTTTTCGGACGTTTTCCCGGAGTCGAATTTGACGAGTGAGAGCGAGTCGACGGGCCCGAGTTCGGCGGAGAAACGGCGCGCGGTGCGCTCGACCTTGCCCAGCGCGGTCGGAGAATCAAGAGCGGGGACGTCGGCGGAGACGTCGAGTTCGAGACGCGCGGAGGGGACGGGAAGGATCGGGATCGCGAGTTTCGAGGTTATCTCGAAGAACTGAGGCGGCGCTAAAGCGAGTTCGAGGACATGGGGGCCGGGAGCCGCTTGGAGCTCGAAGAAGATTTCTTTTCCGTCTTCGCCATACGATGCGGGGATCGTCTGTTTGTCGAACCTTGCGCCCCCCTCGGAGGCGAGTTGAACGGCGGGTAGGGAGATCGTAACGGCAGGCTCGTCGAGGACGACGAGATAGGTCGCTTTGAGGCTGAAGAGGGTCGTTGTGTCGCTAAAGCTATTGTAATTGACGACGCCTTCATAGAGTGCGTCGACGACGCGCCACGATCGTTCGCGCGGACGCTGGCGTAAATCGGCGCGAATTTTGTCGTAGAAAGCGGAGTCGACCCAGTAGTATTCGCCGGTGGGGCGATTCTTTTCGTCGGTGGGAACAAAGACGCGAAACGGTTCGCGATAGTCGTCGCTGGGCGCGGCGGCGCGGAGAGAATTCGCGACGACGCCAAGGGACGCGAGAGTCATGAGGATCGCGACGAGCAGAATCGGCATGACGCGCCCTTCCCTGCCCTTTAAGGGGGGATTCCCCTCCGAACCGTAACGGACGTAGTTCAACTCTTCTTGGGTCATATTCTTCAAGTCGACAAACCCCTCTTCGGAAACGCTCGGTTCGCGAAGGACGGGCGCAGGAGGAGGCGTTTGGGTCTTTTTGTCGCCGCGAAGGAAGAGACCGCAGAGGAAACGTTTCTTTTTCTTCCTGTCTCTCTTGGCGTCGTCAAGGGAGTTCTTGGAGTCTGCGGTCTTCTTTCGCGCGGGAGCAGATGCGAAGACGCGCGCGAAATTGAGTAGGAAGAGTCCGGCGGCGCCGACAAACGCGCCGGTTGCGAGCGCTTCCATTTCATATCGCGCGGCGCAGAGGATCGCCAGAGAGACGCCCATCGAGCCGATGAGGAATCGCGGGGTCGCGAAGGATCGTTTCCAGATGAAAAGGACGTAGGCGACGAGGCCGAAGAACGAGCAGGCGACCAAGAGGTAACGGTTCACAATATACACCCCTTCCCCAATTCTTCCAAAGGGAGTCGAGACGAGAGTCCATCCCTGAACGAAGGGAACTTGCCGAGCGGCGGAGGCGAGCGCCCAGGGACTGATCTGAGCGCGTTGCGATTTCCATTCGGCGGGTCGAAGGTATCGGCGCGTCGCGGGATCGGCGATCTCAAAGCGGAGTCTTCTGGCGTCGGCGGCGGAAACGACGCGGTATATCGAGGAGCCGTTGACGTTTTCGAACGCGACGTCGAACTGACGAATCAAGACGTCGCAGGTTGTCACGACGGCGAGGTCGGGAGCGACGAAGAGGAGTATGAGCGCGGACTCTTCGAAGATTCTGTTGGCGCGTTCGATCGGCTCGGTCTCGTCGACGGTCGGCAAGAGGGTCGCGGGGGAGACTCCGACGCACGCGAGGGCGTATCGATCGACGAGGAGAGACGTTTCGACGCGTGAAAGTTTGATTCTTCCGAAAGGCGAATCGATCCCTTCTTGAGGGGGCTCTTGTTTTTTCTTATCGTCGTTTTCAAAGGGGCTGTTGCGTCTTTCTGCGGCAGGAGGCGCGAAGAGTGAAGCGACCAAAGACGGCGAACCGACGACGTCGCCCCACGTCGCGGGCGCTAGCGCGGCGCCGCTGAAGGAGCGCGCCGCGCTTTTTTCAGATTCGGGCGTTCCCGCTGAATTCTCTGCGGAAGAAGACGAAACGGGAAGGGACGCGGGGGTTTCAAAGCGCCGCGACTCTCCGATCGCGAACCGTAGGGCGAAATCATTCCCTAAGCGCGAAGCGAATCGGTCGGCGATCGTTTTGATCTCCTCTTTGTCGCGGAAGGAGAAGAATGCGGAGTTGACGAGATTTTTGGCGCGCGCAATGAGTCCGGGGCGCGCGCTCGCGTTCGCGAAATAACGCCGCCGCGCCTGATATTGAGGCGGGAACCAGGCGTTCCAGACGCCGGAGAGGACGGGAACGTCGCATTCGATGCGGATCGGGCGAATCAGCTGACCGGAGCCGAGAGGTTCGTCGTATTCGTCGCGGAAGTCAAATTCGAGTCGGAGTAGTCTTTTCTTGGCGAGGAGTCTGACGTCGACGGCGTATCGTTCAGAGCCGTCCGGTGCGGGGGGGATGCGCCATAACGTCCACGGGGCGCGTTCGTCGTCGGCCCATACGGCGTTGACGCCGCGATAAACGGGGCCGCTCGAGACGTAAGTCCAGTCGTCGACGTTCCCGTATTCGGGATTGAAGAAGTCGGGATTGGAGAGCGCTTCGTCGCGTCGCGGGTCGGGAAGGTATTCGTCGTCGGTTGGCGTATTGGCGAGGTCTTGAGAGAGGGCGTCGCGCCTTTTGCTCGCAGGGATCGTCAAGAGGATACGAATGGAGCTTCTGCCGCGATTCTCGAGGTAGAAGGTGGCGCAGTGGTTGACGGCTCCCTCGACCTGATAGTAAGAATCGACGTTCTGGAACCAGCATAAGGAGTTGCTCGAAAGCGCGCCGCTTCCTTTTGATTCGGCGTTGTCGAGGATGAAGAGTTCGAGAGAGGGAATAGCGGAATTTGAGGCGTAGAGAGCGGGACGCGGGGCGTTCTTTCCGTCGGATTCGTCCCCTTGTTTTGAGGCGCGCTCGGCGATTTCGGCTTCGGCGTCGACAGAAAAGACGGCGGTCGGGTCGTAACGAAACGCTTTTCTCAACGTCGCGGCGGTCTCTTGCGTCTGAATAGGGGCGGTCGTCTCGACGAGGGAGGTCGCTCGGGTCTTGAAGAGGACTCGAGGCGGCGCCTCGACGACGAATTCGACGGAAGGAGCGTCGGCGTCGGGGAAGAAGACGAGAGGAACGCGGCGATCGGTTTGCGTCGGGGCGTAGAGGAAAAGATTGAGTTCGAAGGGAACGCTTCGCGTTGTAGCGAGCTTGATTTCGTAGGCGTCGGCGCCGGCGGGAGCGCGGACGGCGGCGGCTTCTTCGCGCGAAAGGGGGATCGCTTCGTAGACGCGGTCGGGCTCGTTTGCGGTCGACCAGGACCAGGCGTAATCTTCGTAGAAAAAGCCGTTGTAGGCGGACTCGGATTCTTCTTCGCCGGGACTTTGTCGCGCGGGCATGACGAAGAAGACGACGCGGTCGACGCGCATCCCCGCGACGGGAGCGCAGCGCAACTTCCACGTTTCGCGGATGGAGTCGGAGTCGACGAGAGCGCGACATGACGCGGCGATCGAATAGTTCGAGCGCACGTTTTCAAGATTCGCGTAGAGTCCGACGGTCTGATCGCCGATCCACAGACGCGCGGCGCCCGGATCGAGCGGAGTCGCTTCGCGGAGCTGCGATTCGCTAAAGAGGCATTTTGGCTCGACTTTGCGCGGCGTAAGAGGCTTGCCGTCGGCAGTCGTGAGACGCGCTTGGAAGGAGGAATCGGTGCGAATCGAGAGGGCGTGGGCGCCGACTAGAACGGCGGAGAGATCGACGGGCGAAAAGCGGTCGACGAGGGCGCGTTCTTCGATCGGATTGATATACCGCGCGGAGACGAGGACGCGCGTCGCGCCCGACTCGGGAGGATTCTTAAAGGAGAGGCATAGATCGCGCGCTTGACCGTTCGTGCGCGACCAGGTGAGAGAGCCGTCCTGCGCGGCTTGAACGGAATCGACGTCCCACCCTTCGGCGACGGGAATGAGAACGCGTCGCCAATCTTGGCCGTTGAGGTCGAGGAAGAGGGTCGTCTTCGCGGAAACTTCGTTCGACGAAAAATAAGAATCCGTGGCGCTGTCGAACGCAGGCCGAGCCTCAGGCCGCCGGACGGAGAGATTGACGGACGCGTCGGGCTTAAAGAGCTTAAAGACGGCGACGCCCTGGTTTTCGGCGCGCGCGCGGCTCGTATCGCGCGCCTGAACCGCGTCGACGGGAACCGCGCGAGTCAGCGCGAGAGGCTCTTGAATTCCGACGCGCAAGATCGATTCGCGCCATTCGAGATTCGACGCCTCCATGCGAATCGTCGGGAGTCTCTTTTCGCCGATCCACAGGGGCGCGAAGAGGGTCGCGCGAAGGGCTCCGAGATCCGTCGACGCGTCAAAGGGGGCGCGAACGTGAACGCGCGTCGATCCGTCGGGATCGGTCGTCGTCTCCGTCGGGCGCAAGTCGACGGCGCTTCCCCACTCGAGCGAAAGGAGCGAAAGCCCCGGCTCGAGGATCAAATCGACTTCAGCGGGAACTCCCTTGCTCGTCTCGAAGTCAAAACGCGACGACGCTTCGACGCCCACGAGCGCGATTTTGTACGACGAAGACTGTCGAAAACCGATCTTTCTGACGGCGGAATCTGCGGCGGCTTGTCGATAAATCGTCAACTTCGTCGCCGTTCCCCCGTTGAAGAGGACGCGCCACCCGCGCTTACCGCCGCTCTCCTCCCCTTCGTCTTGCGGCAGGGGGAAGACGATCGCGCCGGTCGCGTCGATTCGCATCGCGGGGTCGACGCGCAAGATCAGTTCGGCGGAGAGGACGGAACGGAAGTCGAAATTGAAGGACGTAGCGTCGGAAGATTCCGTTTTTCCGCGCAACGACCAGTTGAAGACGCGTTCGCGCGTTTCGGCGTTCGGAAGATAGGTCAGCCCGTCGGAATAGGACGCGAGGAGATCGAGTGGGTCTTTCTTCTCGTCGTCGGAATAGGAGACGGCGAGGGCGAAATCGGGGAGCGGCGGCGTGTTAAAGTCGGGCCCCTTGCCGTTTTGCAACGCGACGGCGTCCGTCTTGAGACGCGCGACTCCCGAGAGTGATACGCCGTCGAAGGTCGCGTCGAGGGTCAGATTGGAGACGACCCCGGAAAAGCTCTTACCGCCGACGTAATCGTCGAGTTGCGCGCGAAGTCGCGTCGTCCTCTGCCATTCTTTGAAGGCGGAGGATTCGATCGGGAGATACTTCCCTCCCCCCCACGGCCAATGATCGACGGACGCTTGAGGCACCATCCAAAAGCGGTAGCCGGGGAATGAATCGGCGTCGGATTCGGAAGAGGCTTTGGGGTTCTTCTTCTCAAAGGTCGGCGCGGGGGTCGGCTCGGGCAAGAACGGGGCGGAGTTTGAGCCGTCGAGGCGCGGGAACTCCTCGAGGGAGACGTTTGCGGACGATGTCGAATTGGAATTGCCGCTAGAATATAGGTCTTGAGCGCGCATGACGTCCGCGAAGAGGCCGACGGCAAGGATCACGCAGAAGGCGCGCAGCGGCATAAGGACAAGCTTCAACGGAGTCATGGTTTCAAGTTTACGCGAATGAGTGGTATCAGTTATGTTTTTTCTCGGCGTCGGCGACGGCGTCGATTCTTGCTGCGTTCTTCTCGGAGCGCGCGATCCAAACGTTGAGGAGGGCGGCGAGAACCGTAACGACGATTCCCGCGACGGCGGTTTGCAGGAAAAGTAGGGCGAGCAAGGGGCGCATGGAGGCGCATACGACCGCAAGCAAAGAGACGACGAGGAGCGCTCCGCGCATGACGAGGGCGACGCGCGCGTTAAAACTTTGCAAGTACAAGATCGCCAATCCTAAAAACAGCGCGAGGGAACTTCCGACGAGGACGAGGATCGAACGACTCGCGACGTAAAGTCGGGCGCGTTTGAGGGTCGGCTCGGTACGCGCGGGCTTCATCCCCGGCGCGGCGGCGGGGTCGTCCGAGTGGGAGGGCGTCTGGCAGAAACGACTATAGAGGTAGACGTTCGCCTCTTGCGGAATCGGTTCGCGCGGCGCCGCGCCGCTCCAGTTGCAAAGCTCCTCTTGAGTCATCGTCGGGATGCGGTGATAGAAGAAGGAGCCGATTCCGACGCCGCGTTTCACGACAAATTCGGGCGTCCACTCTTTCGGATCGACGATCACAGTGTCTTTGCGTCCGAAGATCGTCTGCCAGTATATACGGCGAATCCAGACGGAATCGACGTTGAAATCGGGGAAATCGACGACGAGTTTACCGCGACTATCCTTCTCTGAGGGGAGCGCGTAACATATTTCCAAGACGACTTCCCCCTTCTGACGGTATTGTTCGAGAGGGATGCGCACGGCGCGATCGTGGAAAACGACCCCCTTGCGGGAATCGCTCCCTATGGGGAGACGCTCGTCGTTGACAGAGACGGCGACGCGGTCGGGGACGCAACGTTCGGGAAGCTTGACGTCGACGTAATCGCGGCGACATTCCATCTTCCAGACGACGCGATCGAGTCGGCTATTCTTGGAGAACCAGGACTGAATCCACGCGCGATCGACGGCGACGAGCGCTTGTCCGCGCGTGTCGAGCGCGGCGCTGAAACGCGCGTTATACTCCGCGGCGAGGGACGTGCAACGAATCGACTCCGTCTTACCGTCGTCGGAATAGCGGCGCGGCTCGACCTCCCAAAGCGTCTGGAACGGATCGTCCCCTCCGTCGGATTCCGCCGACTTAGGCGCGCGTCCCGTCCCGGCGTAGGAGAGGCCCAACCCGACGGGCGCGGAAATCGTGAGAACGTTGGAGACGAAAGGCATGTCGTTTTCGTCTTTGAGAGGCTGGAAGAGTTCGACGCGCACTTGATTCGTCAACCCTTCGCGCATATCGATCGAATCGAGATCATATTGCAGGAGAACGACGCATTCTCCGATCTTCGGCGCGTCGAGTTTGACGCGGCACGTCTCGAAATCGAGGGGCTTAGGCGCCGAATCCCCCTCGGCGGTCGCGCTCCCCGCGCCGTTGGCTATCGGGTTGGGCGCGTCGAGGATCAGATTCTGAGGTCTTCCGTCGACGAAGCATTTGACGCCGCGATCGCGAATCGCGTCGAAGAGACGCGCGCTCCCTTGGAACGCGAAGGATTCGATCGGCTCGTTTTCTATACGGTATTCAAGAGTTTCGTTGACGCGGAAAGCGCCCTTTTCGTCGAGGGTCGCGCCCGTCTTCGCCTCCACCCAAATTTCCTGACTCAGGCGCCGTATCGTTGCGGCGAAGGTAGGATCAGGATCGCCGGGAGCCGCGAGCGCGGTCTGGTAATACGCGGGGGTCTTTCGGGCGTCGGAGGGTATCTCGAGCTTGAGAGAGAAGGCGCGCGCCGTTTTGCGCGACAGTTCCGTAAACGCGACGGAACCGGGCGCAAGCTCCGCGTCCGCGTCGGGCAAGACGACGACGGAACCGGGCTCGACTCGCGCCGCAATCGGGAAAGGGAGCGCGATCTGGAAACGCGCCGACGCGTCGTCGATCTTCTCCACGTCGTGCGTGAGTTCGACTTCGAGGAGAATCTCGCCGTCCGACGGACTCGCCAACGGGAAGACGGCCTCTCCGCGATCGTTCGACGGAATCACGCCTTCCTGATTTATGAAGTTTTGCGAATCGAGCACCTTCGCCAATCGCCAGCCGTTGCGTCGCAACTTGAGTTCGCGCAGCTTCGAGCCGTAGACGGAAAACTGGAATCGCGCGCGAAGTCGGAGTTCGTCGTTTCCGACGCGCATGAGGTATTCGGGTCGCGCATCGACGACGGTCTCGCGCTCGAACGCCTCGGCGAGGAGCAAGTAGGGTTGCGAGAAGAAGGAGTAGATCTCGGAACCGTCGGGGACGCTGGCGTCGAGGACGGTGGAGGCGCCGTAAATCGGGGTGACGTCAAAGTCGGCGTCTTGCGCGCGCGTGACCTTGAGTTGCCCAAATTGTTTCTGAGCGCCGACGACGCTGAAGCCCGCGAGGGCGCGAACCGGACGCCGCGCGTTGACGCCCTGCTCCGTCTCCGTCGCGACGGCGGTCGCCTTGAGACGCAGCGTCGCGACGGAGACGCGCTGCGCAAGACGAATCTCCACGACTTTTCCCTGAAGGCGCCCCAGCGATTCGTCCGCGGGAATTTCGCGCGCGCTGAGCGTTTCATACGAGGCGCCGTTGGAACCGGACGCGGAGACGCTCTCGGGAACTAGCGTCGCGTCGGGAGGAAGTTCGACGAGAAAAACGTCGGAATCGCCGCCAAAGACGCGCACGGGAAGCGTCGCGTCAAAGTTGACGCCGCGCGCGTCGAGCTCCGCGACGATCGACGCGTCTTCGACCTGACAAACCGCCTTCGTCTCCTCGCGATTCGCCGTCGCGCGACGACGATCAGGACGCCACGAGAACTCAACGCGTTCCCCCGCGCGTCCGAGACCGCGAAGTTTAAGTTCCGACGACGACTCGCTCATCGTCGTCGGCGCGTCCGCCGCAGCGCCCTTCACCGCGCTGATCGTCGCGTCCGACGTCGGAATTTCAAGGGTCAACTGAGAATGGAGCGAAGGGGGAAAACTCGCCGCGAAGCTCCACTGCGCGTCCTCGTCCGAATCGGAATACCCGACGCGCTCCACGGGAAAGCATAATTCTAATTCGAGTTCGTAAAAATTGGGGCGAAGCCTTCCGCGCGGGCGCGACTCGCGCGTCGCGGCGTCTATCGAAGAATCGGCGTCGACTGGGGCGTTCTCGGACGCTTCGTCGGGAGACTCTTCCGTCGCCGGAACGCGCTCTTCCTCAGGAACGGGAACCGTGTCGAAGAGAGCGACGTATTCCCCCGTCTCGCGATCGATATCCAAGACGCAGGCGCCCGGACCGCGATAATGGAACCCGGCGTTCTTCGCGTCCCCCGACGCCTCGGCTTCCGGGGTCGGCAGATAAACGCCTTCGCGCATCCCCAGGGGGGCGCGGACGACGCCGTCGGCGACGCTAATCGTCATCGTAATGAAGAGTCGGGCGACGCCTCCTTCGACGCTACCCGTCGCGTCGAGAGACTGAATCGCCCACGGGGACGCGGTCTCCGTCTCCTTGTTGGAGTCGACGATGCGCATGACCTCTTCGAGGGTCCAGTTCGGGAGTGGGGCGCGCCACGAGCCGTTTTCGTCGACGAGCCAGAAGGTCGGCTTTTCGTCGGGACGCGACGCGGAAGAGGCCGTTTGCGCGAACGAGAAAGAGACGCTCGTAAATAGGCATAGGAAAATCGCGGCGCCAACGCGTAACGCGCGCGTCGATCGAAGGACGTTTTCCGTCAGAGAGAGTCTGCTGCGCCTTGTCACGATATTCCTCGTTAATTCAAATAATAGTTGCATGCGCGCTCTTTTTCTTTTACTAAGAGCGCATTTTCTTTATTTTACCAAGATTATCTAAATTTAGCAAGCAAAAAAGGAAAGACGCGGCATTTTTCCAGAAGAGAATCGCCCCAAAAACGGAGTCATGACAGTAAGAAGAGATTTGCCGCTTTTAACGTTTGCAGAAGGCAAAAAAAAGCGAACGCCGACGCAATGTCTAGCGTTCGCCTCTGTTCAGACGAATTCAGATTCCAAGCGGGAGAAGGACGGAATACTCAACGACCGCCTTTGAAGAAGTTTTTAAGGAGATTCGCGGCGGCGTCGCTCGAATTGGGAACGGAGTTTTTAGGCTTCTCCTGCTTCGGCTCTTCCGTCTTCGCCTCTTGAGGAGTGTACGGAAGGTCGAGCTCTTCCATGGCGGTCTGAATCGTGGCGGTTTCTTCGGAGACGTCGTCGTCGTCTCCGAGGAGCCAGTCGGCGAGATCTTCTTCAGCGTCGCCGGAAGAGGGCTTGGCGGGTTTGGGCTCGGGCTTCGCAGGCTGAGGCGCGGGGGCCGCAGGTTGAGGCGCGGGAGCCGCAGGTTGAGGCGCGGGAGCCGCAGGTTGAGGCGCGGGAGCCGCTGGTTGAGGCGCGGGAGCCGCAGGTTGAGGCGCGGGAGCCGCTGGGTGGGAGGCGCGCTTGTGCGCGGAGCTCTCTGCGACGATGCGCGCGACGACGTCGGCGACGCTTTCATGCGACTGCTGAGGCGCGGGCGCGGGCTGCGCGGGTTGCGGTTCCGGAGCGTCGGAGGTCAGAACCACCTGAAACTCGAGGGGGCCGATGGCGAGTTTGTCGCCGTTCTTGAGCTCTTGTTCGACGCCGATTCTCTCGCCGTTGACGTAGACCCCGTTTTTGCTTCCCAAATCGCGGACGGCGACGTAGGAAGGCTCGGAAAGTATCGCGCAATGATAACGACTGATAAGTTCGCTTCTAGGCTTGAGTTGGCAATCTTCAGCCCGTCCGATCATGAACTGCGGAATCGTGATCGGGATCACCAGACCCGAACGCGAACCGCTAACGACCTTGAGTTCTAGTTTCATGTTAAATCCTATCTAACTGGCCTGGGGATTAGGTCAGGCTCTCTCTCCAACGGAATGGAACGTATTAAATCAAAGGGGATAATGAATGAATAGATGTATAATAGCTCTTTCCTCCTTCGAGGAGAGTGAACGCGCCTCGCGCCCTCATTAACGCGCGAAGATTCTCAAAGTTCCGAAATAGTTTCCAAAAAGATGAAAAAATTTCGACATTTGATCCCAAACGCGCATTTGTATCAATTCTATTTAAAAAAGAGTCGGCAAACAACGTGAATTTTATGAAAAGCAGAAAAAATTTTTGAGAAAAAATAAAAAGGGTCTTGCCATAGGATTTTTTAAAAAAATCGCCAAATTTTAAGAAAAAACGTTTGCAAAAGGGGCTCGGTTCTGATACAACGTTAAACAATCGTGAAACGGAAACGAAATTGTCGTTTTGCGAGGATTCCCTTGGGATGAATTTTGGCGCGGCGCGCCTCTTATAAATAAAACGATTAGGAGCAGGAAATGGCACGAAAAGTCACGATTTTCACCGGTCAGTTTGGCGATCTCAAGTCCGACGAACTCTTCCAGAAGATGAGCGAATGCGGTTTCGACGGTCTCGAACTCGCGTGCGGAACGGATCACTTCGACGTTCGCAAATGTCTGAATGAAGAAGGTTACTGCGAAGCGAAGAAAGCGCAGCTTGAAAAGTACGGGCTCGGTTGCTGGGCGATCTCGAACCACTGCGTCGGTCAGGGTGTTTTGGACGAAACGGACGAACGCACGTTGGCTGTCATTCCGGAATATCTTCGCAGCGCCGACCTTTCGAAGGTTTGGGAAAACTGCGCGGAAGAGATGAAGCTCACGGCTCGCGCGGCGGCGAAATTCGGCGTCAAAGTCGTCAACGGCTTCACGGGCTCCTCGATTTGGAAGTATTTCTACAGCTGGCCGCCGGTTCCGCAAGAATGGATCGACAACGGCTACAAACTCTTGAAGGAACGCTGGACGCCGATTCTCGACGTCTTCCAGGAAGTCGGGGTTAAATTCGCGCTCGAAGTCCACCCGACGGAAATCGCGTTCGACCTTCATTCCGCGCAGCTCGCTCTCGAAGCGCTCGATTATCATCCGGCGTTCGGCTTCAACTTCGACCCGTCCCACTTCATTTGGCAGATGGTCGACCCAGTGAAGTTCATCCGCAAGTTCCCTGATCGCATCTTCCACGTCCACATGAAGGACGCGGCGCTCCAGCTTGACGGCGAAAACGGCATTCTCGGCTCGCACCTTCCCTTCGGCGATTATCGTCGCGGTTGGGAATTCCGCTCCGTCGGACGCGGCGACGTCAACTTCGAAGAGATCATCCGCGCGCTCAACGACATTAAGTACAACGGACCTCTCTCCGTCGAATGGGAAGATCAGCGCATGGATCGCTGGGCGGGCGCTCGCGAATCGTGCCAGTACGTCCGCGACGTCGATTTCGAACCGAGCGACGTCGTCTTCGACGCTCAGTTCGCGAAATAATTCGCGCCAAAATAACCTTTCTCCTTGACGACGAAGTCGCGTTCGCACAACGAGCGCGACTTTTTCTTTTTGTACGCTCTTTCTCATGCAACCGCTAAAGTTTACACAGCTATTCGTCCGATAATCTATAGTGAAGAAGGTTGGGGCACGGAAGCCCCATTATGATTGGCTCTATCTCTCAACACACGCAACGCAAGGAGGCGATATGCTCAAAGATTGTTGTTCATTTTGTCCTAAAAAACGCCCCGTCACGATTATCACCGGTCAATTCGGCGACGTCCCTGCGGAAGAACTCTTCAACCGCATGAGTTCTTTCGGTTACGACGGACTCGAACTCGCCTGCGGCACGGATCACTTCAATGTCCGCATGTGGCGCGACAACGTCAACGTCGACGCCGATGGACAAGTCAACAAAGACGAAAAGAAAAATACTATTCCTTATCGCGACTTCAAGACCGCGCAACTCAAGAAATACGGCCTCGGCGTCTGGGCGCTCTCCAATCACTGCGTCGGACAGTGCGTTCTCGACAAAATCGACGCGCGTCACTATACGGTCACGCCTAGTTATCTGCACGACGACGATCCCGAAAAGTTCTGGCAAAACTGCGTTCAAGAAATGATCGACACGGCGCAGGCCGCGAAGGATCTCGGCGCCAATATCGTCACCGGTTTCACCGGCTCTTCCATCTGGAATCTCGTCTACTGCTGGCCTCCCGTTCCCGGCGAGATGATCGAAGACGGTTACAAGCTCCTCAAAGAACGCTGGACGCCGATTCTCGACGCGTACCAAGAGCTCGGAGTCAAATTCGCGCTCGAAGTTCATCCGACGGAAATCGCGTTCGACCTCATCTCTGCAGAACGCGCCCTCGAAGCGCTCGATCATCACCCCGCGTTCGGCTTCAACTTTGACCCGTCGCACCTCCTCTGGCAATTTGTCGACCCGGTGAAGTTCATCCGCAAGTTCCCGGATCGCATCTTCCACGCGCACATGAAGGACGCGGCGCTGCAACTCGACGGCGAGAACGGTATTCTTGGCTCGCACCTTCCTCTTGGCAACTCGCGTTTCGGATGGATGTTCCGCTCCTTAGGGCACGGGGACGTCAACTTCGAAGCGATCGTTCGCGCGTTGAACGACATTTGCTACGACGGCCCTCTCTCCGTCGAATGGGAAGATCAAGGTATGGATCGTTGGTACGGCGCTAAGGAAGCGTGCGAATTCGTCAAGAAAACGTTCTTCCCGCCTAGCGACGTCGTCTTCGACGACGCCTTTGGCGACAAAGACTAACCTTTGACAAGGAACGTTCTCAGAAAGGGTCCCTTTTAATCAGACCGTGTTCATTCTCGGACGCGTTTTTTTGCTAATGGAATTTGGCGCATGGACGGCGCGACGGAACATAAAGGAGCAAGGAGGCTAAAACATCATGCATACTGAAATGTTCGAAAATCGTCACATCACGATAATCACCGGTCAATTCGGGGACGTCCTCGCCGAAGAACTTTTCTCTAAAATGCACGATTTCGGTTACGAGGGGCTCGAACTCGCGTGCGGCACGGATCACTTCAACGTCCGCATGTGGCGCGACAATGTCGAAGTCGACGTCAATGGAACAAAGATTCCTTATCGCGACTTCAAGACCGCGCAACTCAAGAAATACGGTCTCGGCGTCTGGGCGCTCTCCAATCACTGCGTCGGCCAGTGCGTTCTCGACAATATCGACGCGCGCCACTATACGATCACCCCGAGTTATTTGCACGACCAGGATCCCGAGAAGTTCTGGAAGAACTGCGCTCAAGAGATGATCGACACGGCGAAGGCCGCAAAAGAACTCGGCGCCGATATCGTCACCGGTTTCACAGGATCCTCTATCTGGAACCTCTTCTATTGCTGGCCCCCCGTCAAACCTGAAATGATTGAAGACGGTTACAAGCTCCTCAAAGAGCGCTGGACGCCGATTCTCGACGAATACGAAAGACTCGGCGTGAAATTCGCACTGGAAGTTCACCCGACGGAAATCGCGTTCGACCTCATCTCTGCGGAACGCGCCCTCGAAGCGCTCGACAATCACTCCGCGTTCGGCTTCAACTTCGACCCGTCGCACTTGCTCTGGCAAAGGGTCGACCCGGTGAAGTTCATCCGTAAGTTCCCTGATCGCATCTTCCACGTCCACATGAAGGACGCGGCGCTTCAGCTCAACGGCGAAAACGGTATTCTCGGCTCGCACCTCAACCTTGGCAATTCTCGTTTCGGGTGGATGTTCCGCTCTTTAGGGCACGGGGACGTCAATTTCGAAGAGATCGTCCGCGCGTTAAACGACATTGGCTACGACGGGCCGCTTTCCGTCGAATGGGAAGACCAAGGAATGGATCGTTGGTACGGCGCGAAGGAAGCGTGCGAATTCGTCAAAAAGACGTTCTTCCCGCCTAGCGACGTCGTCTTCGACGAAAATATTGGCGCGAATAACTAATCCTTGCGAAAAAGTTTTTCATCAAGCGTCCTTTTAGCGAGACCGCGTTCGATTTTCGAGCGCGGTTTTTTTATCGACGCCTGAAAATATGAAGAATGCGCGTCGAGCGGATGAATTTCTGCACAAATAACACAACAACAAAAAAATGAAGAATTTGTGCATATTTTCTCCAAAATGCTTGATTTCGGGCGCTTAAATCTTTAGAATGTTTTTGTACGCGAAAAACGCGCGCGCGTGTCGCGTTTTCCTAATAGACCACTATGAGGGCATTTTCAGATGACGAATTCTCAATCTAGCGTCCGCCGCCGAGATTTTCTTAAAGGCATGGCGGTAATCGGGGCGACGGTTTGCGCGCCGACGCTCGTCTCTTCGAGAGCGTTAGGACTTGACGGCGAAGTTTCGCCAAGCAATAGACTTAATATGGGCGCAATCGGTATCGGAGCCCGCGGCTCCGAAGACTTGCGCCATTTTCTTGAACGCAAAGACGTCCATTTCAAGGCGATCTGCGACGTGCGCCGCTCGCGACGCGATTGGGTGGCCGATTACGCGAATAAGGTCAACGGCGACACGGCGTGCGACAAGTACATCGACATGAACGAACTCCTCCAGCGCGAGGATATCGACATGGTTCTCATCGCGACCGGCGACCGTTGGCACACCATGGCGTCGATCACCGCCGCGAAGTACGGAAAAGACGTCTACTGCGAAAAGCCGCTCTCTCTTACCATCCAGGAAAGCCGCGCCCTCGCTAACGCCGTCAATCGTTACGGTATCGTCTACCAAGCGGGCACCCAGCGCCGCAATATCGGCAACTTCCAGCTCGCCGCCGAAATCGCCGCCTCCGGAAAACTCGGCAAGCTCACCGAAGTTCACGCCAATACCCTCTGGCCCGCCACCGATCAAGCGTGGTACCCTGCCGAAACCGAACCCGCTCCGGACGAATGCGACTGGGATCGTTGGCTCGGACCCTGCCCGTGGCGTCCCTATAACCACGCCTACGTCGAAGGGGACTGGCGCGGCAAGTTCGACTTCCACGGCGGCGGAATCCTCGAATGGGGTTCCCACACCGTCGACCTCTGCCAATGGGCCGCTCAAAAAGACCACACCGCCCCCGTGCGCTACGAACCCCAGTTCAACGACGACGGCTCCATCGCCGGTCACATCTGGGCGTACTATGACGACGGCCTCAAGCTCGTCATGCGCTCCGACGGATGGCTCGGACTCGGCACCTGCTCCGCGCGTTACGTCGGCGAAGAAGGTTGGGTCGAAACGGGCGACAGCGGACGTATGGCCGTCTCCAACGACAAGCTGCGAAGCGAACTCAAATACTTCGGTATGCCGGGCACCGACCCGTCGACGCACATCGCCGAATTCTGCGAATGCGTCAAGACGCGCCGCACTCCCGCCGCGAACGCCAACGTCGCCGCGCAGTCTCACATCGCCTCTCACTGCGCCTACATCGCTTGGCAGCTCCAACGCGCCATCGAATTCGACCCCGTCAAGGAAGAATTCAACGACGCGGACGCCAACCGCATGCGCACCCGCGCGATGCGCGCTCCCTATACGCTCTGAACTGCGGAGCTCGTTCATTCCACGTAGAAAGTCACACGCCGAACGACGCCGCGCCCTTACGGCGCCATCGTCGCGCGGTTCGGAAAGTACAACCCCTCGCGCGCGCGACTCAAAAGTCGTCGCGTTGGAGAAATTGATATTATGCGCACTAACTTAATTCTCGCGCTTTTGACTAGCGCGGTCCTCGCGTTCTCGGCGAACGTCGCGAACGCCCAAGCGTGGCAGGAATTGCAAACGTCCACCGACGAAGTCGCGCTCATCGCCGCCGTAGAAAAACCCGGCGACGCCCCCGAAGATATTCACGACAAGAACGTCGCGGTCAAACGCCTTTCGATCTACGGAACCCCGAAGGCGATTCCCGCGCTCGTCGCGTCCCTTTCCAACGAAAAGTTGAACTTCAACGCGCGTTTTGCGCTCGAAGCAATGCCCTTTGACGAAGTCGACGCCGCGCTCGCCGCCGCGACGAAAGAGCTCAAAGGCGCGTGCCTCGTCGGCGTGATCGACACGATCGGCGTTCGCGCGAAAGCGGACTCCGTCGCCGTTCTTAAAGCGATCTCCCTCGACGACCCCGCCGTCCAGAAAGCGGTCTACGCCGCGTGCGGTATGATCGGAACCGACGAAGCGATCGAGTTCCTCGTCTCCGAAGCGAATACGAAAGATCTTGGCGCGATGGAATATTACGCGCTCAAAGGTCTCGGCGACGCGATTCTCGACGTCGCGCAAGATCGCGAACAGTCCGGCGACGTCGCGAAAGCGCTCGAACTCTACGCGCTCGTCTCCGGCAAGAGCTTCCCGAAATATGAACAGGAAGCGGGCCTCTATCGCGCGCTCTTAGTGCAAGGGGACGCGTCTGCGGCGCAAGTCGTCGAGCTCCTCAAGGGGGACGACGCGTCGGTCGCCGATATCGCGCTCAAAACGATCCGCGAATATAAGGGCGAAGTCTCCGCGAAAGTCGTCGAAGCGCTCCTTAGCGCGTTCGATTCCCTGAGCGCGGAGCGCCAGATCCTCGTCGCTCGCGCGTTCGGCGATCTGAAGGAAGACGCGGCGCGTCAGCTCGCGTTCCCGAAACTCGTCGACCTCGCGAAGGCGGAAAGCGTCGACATGCGCGTCGCCGCGACCAAAGCGCTCAAGAAATACGCGGGCGAACTCGAAAACGTCGCGCTGACCCGCGTCGAAGGAAAAGCGTCGAACGACGAACTCGTCGCGGCGAAGATCGCGCTCGGCGTCGCGCTCCAGAAGGCGAAACCGGCGCTCTTCGAGAATATCTCCGCGTCGGAACTCCTTGACGATCTCGACGAAACGGACGCCGTTATCGAGATTAAGATCGTCGAAAACGCGCGCGTTAAGTCTGCGGGCAAGGCGCTCGTGAAGATCGCGACGGAACGCCAAGGCGCGCTGCGCGACGCGGCTCTTTCCGCGCTCTCCGAAATCGTCGAACTCGACGATCTGAACCTCCTCGTCGACGCGCTCAACGGCGAAACGGACGACGCAAAGGTCGACTGGCTCCTCCGCGCCGCGTGCACGCGTCTTCCTCGTGAAGAATGCGCCGCCGCCGTCGCCGATATCTTCAAGAAGGAATCCCTCGAGCAGAAGCTCAAGACGCTCCCTCTCCTGAAGCAAATCGGCGGTCAGACCGCTCTTAACGCCGTCGCCGACGCTTGCGCGGGCCAGACGCTCGACAAAGCGACGCAGATCCTCGGCGAATGGAACACCCCCGAAGACGGTCCTCGTCTTGCGGAAATCTCCCTCGCGATCGCGCAGCAGGCGAAAGACAACAAGTATCACTCTCGCGGAATCCGCGGTTACGTTCGCGTAGCGCGTCAGTTCGAACTCCCGATCGCGACGAAGATCGA
The DNA here is from genome assembly GCA_934725735.1 of uncultured Thermoguttaceae bacterium. Lineage (GTDB taxonomy): Bacteria > Planctomycetota > Planctomycetia > Pirellulales > Thermoguttaceae > RUG369. The sequence goes on along the minus strand of CAKVCP010000011.1, from coordinate 7,933 downwards.
GATGTGCAAGACGGCGTTCGCGACGGCGCGTCGCGCGGAAGACAAAGCGCTGATCTTCGAAGTCTTCAAGCGCAACATCAACGCGGAGAACGTCGCGGCGGCGCTCGAATACGCGCAATATCCCGAGTTCAAAGACGCGGCGTGCGACGCGGCGGTCTTTGTCGCGGAGAAGATTCGCGTGAGCCAGCCCGCGTGGAACTGGAACGAAGCGAGCGGCGACGCGGCGAAAGACGTCGCGGCGAAGATCCTTGTCGACGGCATGAAGAAAGTCGTTGACACGACGACGAACGCCGATCTCAAGGCGCGCGCGCAGAAACTCCTCTGATTTTCGTGCAATAATTTGACGTGACTATTCCACGCGTTATAATACAAGAAAGAAGAACGAGGACGGCGTCCTTCGCGACCCATCCTCGTTCCTTTTGTAAACGGATCTTTTTACAACAACGCTTTCGCATAGAGACAAAGACTATGAAACGCTTACTCGTCGCGGCCCTCGCCGCTTGCCTGTGCGCCTTCGCTCCCGCGCTCAACGCCCAAGAAGGTCAGCCTCTGAATCAGCTCACGCCCCAGGAAAAAGAACTCGGTTTCGAACTCCTCTTCGACGGCGGACCCCTCTCCCCCGAAATCTGGCAGAGCAGCATTGAAGGCTACCCCGTAAAGGACGGCTATTTCGTCTGCGATAAGGGCGGAAACCTCATGACAAAGAAGGCGTATTCCGACTTCATCCTTCGCTTTGAATTCAAACTCCCTCCCAAGGGAAACAACGGCGTCGGTATCCGCGCCACCTCCCCGAATCTTGACGCCGCCTATCACGGCATGGAACTCCAGATCATCGACGAAGCGTATCCCGGACTCAAAGACGCCCAGTATCACGGCTCAATCTACGGCGTCGTCGCGGCGAAACGCGGCGCTCTCAAGCCCGTCGGAGAATGGAACTATGAAGAAGTCATCGCCATTGGTCCGTACATCAAGGTCATCGTCAACGGTCAGCTCATCACCGACGCCGACATTACCAACGCCCAGCCGATCTGGGGCGATCATCCCGGCCTCCACAACAAATCCGGTTTCGTCGGATTCCTCGGTCACGGCGACCCCGTCGAGTTCCGCAACGTGCGTATTCTCTCGCTCGAAAAATGAGCGTAATTGCGCAACTGCGGCGCTATGCTAAAATAGAAGGAGCCTCCGTCGAGGTTCCTTTTTTATTATTCCTCCCTTTTGAGACGCCTTATGTATTACACCGTTACGATCACTCCGCAAATCGCCGACACCGATATGCAAGGGCATATCAATTTCCTCGCCTATTCGAACTGGTTTGACCGCGTGCGCACCAAGTTCTACAAGGAGTTCACCCCCGATCTGAACTTCCGTCCCCACGGCGTCGTCGTTCTGCGCACGGAAGTCACCTTCGAAAAAGAGACGTACGCGCAATACGACGCGACGATCCGCACCTGGGTGAGCATGATCGGCACGAAATCCTTCGAGGTCACGCAAGAAGTCTGGCAGAACGGATCGCGCTGCGCGATCGGAAAAACGATCTTCTGCGCCTACAACTTCGAAGAACGCAAGAGCGAGCCGATCATCGACTCCTACCGCGAAGTTCTCGAACGATACGCCTACGATCCCCAATTCGAATGATCGACGCTCCCGCGCCGTTTCCCCCTATCCCCCCCTTCTGCGCGAAGGCAACGCCATGCATCTCGTCTTTCCCGTCAAACCGCAAGTCGCCGACACGAACCTTTTCGAACATATCGACTATCTCGCGTCCTATCGCTGGTTCGATCGCGCGCGCACGGAACTTTATATGGAGCTCTTCCCCGGTTTCCATTGCAAACCGCACGGGCTCGTTCTCGTCAACACGCAGTGCACGTATTTAATTCCGACGTTCGTGGACGATCCGCTTGAAGTTCGATCGTGGGTGAGCCGCATCGGGGGCAAATCCTTCACGATGGTTCAGCAACTCTGGCGCGTCTTCCCCGACCGCGAGCCGGAACTTTGCGTCGACTCGACGTGCGTTCTTTGCGCGATCGACTTCACCGTCCACAAAGGGGAGCCCCTGAGCGACCATTTCCGCGCCGTTCTTCAGAAATATTACGAACCCGGCGACGCCGCATGACGGAGCCATTCCTTCGTGTGGAAGCCCTCGACTACGCGCCGAGTCAAGGCTCCCCTCTTCTTCTTCGCGGCGTGAGCTTCGCGCTCGAACGCGGGACGCGCGTCGCGCTCGTCGGACGCAACGGCGCGGGCAAAACGACGCTTTTACGCTGCGTCGCGCGTCTTGTCGCGGCGCCCCCTCGCGCGATCTTTCTCGACGGACGCCGCGTCGAAAGCTACGCGCGCGACGATTTTGCGCAACGCGTCGCGTATCTCGGACAGCATAGCGGCGCGTACGGCGGCGCGACGGCGCGACAAGTCGTCCTTCTGGGCCGTCTCCCCCATCTCGGCCCCTTCTCGCTCCTGAGCGCGGAGGATCGCGCCGTCGCCGACGAAGCGCTCGAACGCGTCGACGCGCTCCGATTCGCCGACCGGCGCCTCGACTCCCTCAGCGGCGGGGAACGACGCCGCGTTCTACTCGCCGCTGCGTTCGCGCAAGACCCCGACCTTCTCATTCTCGACGAACCGACCGCGTTCCTCGATCTCCCCGGTCGCCGCGCGATCGACGCCGCCATCGCGCGGTGGCGGCGCGACAAAAAGCGAACCGTGCTCGAAACGACGCACGATCTCGACGCCCTCCCGGAGCGCTTCGACCGCGTCCTCGCCCTGCGCGGCGGCGAACTCCTCTACGACGGCGCCCCATCCCGCGTCGCGCAGCCCGCGTTTCTCGACCGACTCTTCGATCTCCCCGACCCGGAGCCCTCTCCGTCGACGCCGCGTCCGCGCCCCGATTCCGTACTCGGCGAATCCTCGCGCCGGGATTCTCCGCGCCAAGACGCGCCGCGCCCCTCCGCGCCCACCTTAACCAACGCCGCGGCGTTCCAGCGCGTCGCGCTCCTCTTCGCCCTACTCCTTCTCGCGCTCCTCGTCCTCCCCCTCCTTGGACGAACCCGCTATCCGTTGTCGACGTGGCTCGACTACTCCGGCGCGGACGCTATCCTTTCCCCGCGCGACCTCGTCTTCTGGCATGAACGCGTTCCGAAAACGTGCCTCGCCGCGCTTGTGGGCGCCGGACTCTCCCTCGCCGGGCTCCTGACGCAAACCCTTTTCAGGAATCCTCTTGCGACGCCTTACACCCTCGGCGTTTCGAGCGGCGCGACGTTCGGCGCCATTCTCGCAATCCTCTCTTCCGGCCTACTCGACGCGCTACGCGCCCCCGAGACGCTCCTGGGCGCCCCGCGAATCGTCTGGTGCGCGTCCCTCGGCGCCGCGCTCTCCACCGCGCTCGTCTATCTCCTTTCGCGACGCGCGCGCGAGCCGGATCGAACCCTCCTCGCGGGCGTCGCCGTCGGATTCTTCTTTTCGAGTCTGATCCTCGTCGCGCAAAATTTCGGTTCCTCGACGGAGCTCTACCGCGCGATACGCTGGACGACGGGGAGCCTTTCGGTCGCGTCGCCGCGAATTCTTGCGATCGTCGGGGGCGCGCTGTGCGGCGTCGCCGGGGTCGCGCTCCTACGCGCGCGGCGGCTCGACGCGCTCCTTCTCGGGGACGAACACGCGTCGACTCTCGGCGTGCGTCCAACGCGAGAACGCCGTCTCTTCTTCCTCCTCGCGTCTCTCCTCGTCGGGGCGATCGTCGCGTTTTGCGGACCGATCGGCTTCGTCGGACTCGCCGTTCCCCACGTGGCGCGGCGTCTCTTCGGCGCGGCGATCCTCCCGCTGATCCCCGCGTCCCTTGCGCTAGGCGCGATCTTCCTCGCCGCCGCTCAGACCGTCGCGCGAATCGTCCTCTTCCCCAGCGCGCTCCCCGTTGGAGTCGTCACCGCGCTCGTCGGCGCCCCCCTCTTCCTCGCGATTCTCCTCAAAGAAAAACGCGCCTGAACGCTACGTCCAGACGCGATCCTTTCCTTTTTTACGCCGCGCTTAACGCGTTAGATCGAGACAGTTTCGCCTCCTTGCGGAGAACCCATCGCGCCCCACACGCCGTACGGGGACTTCCCCGTCTGCACGTCCTCGGCGTCGAGATTGCCGCAGTCGATCGTGTCGCTGACAAATCGCACCGAACCGTCCGCCATCCCGACGTTCGCGCCCCCGGAATGATAGCTCTGCGCGGATAAAACGCCCCATGACGCTTCGTCGGGCCAGAAGGACCACGAGCAGTTGGGGGAGTTCGGGGGAACGGTCGTCGTGAAATTGACGCTCGGGCCGCGTCCGTCCATCCAGACTTGTCCGCGGAAGGTCGCGGTTCCGGCGACGATGCGCGTCGGGTCGATCGCTTCGAGCAAGCACGGACCGGGCTTCGCGCGAACGCGCCCGCGAGAGTCGTCGCCTTGAAGATTCCCCTTCACTTTCGTCGAATACGCTTCGTCGCTCGTAAGTTCGCTAATCGCAACAGTTTGGCTCAACCCGTCGGTAACGAAAGAAAAGGGACGCCACGCCAAAGGCGCGAAGAATCCGCGATTCCCCACCTTCTCGATATCGACGCCAGTGTAGCACGTCGCGGCGTTATTGTGCCATAGGCCGTCGCCGACGCTTAGCGCGATGCTCGTGCGCGCGTAATTCTTATACGAACAGGGTTGCGACGCGTTTCCGTCGGATAGGCGCAGGAGCGTGGGAATCGGGGTCGTCATGACGTCGTCGCTCGCGATTTCCCACGGCCACGATCCGTACGGCGCGTTCTTCGCCTGCTCCGAATACGCGTCGTAACGCGCCGTCTGCTCCATGAAGGGCAACATCGCGACGGTCGCGTTCACCCATCCGTTCAATCTCTCTCCCCACCCGAAATTGATATTCGCGTTATAGAAATTCATACGCGACGCGGGAGTCACGCCGTTGACGTCATGGTAGTTGTGAATAGAGATCACATATTGCTTCAAGTTGTTCGTGCACTGCATCCTTCGCGCGGGCTCCCGCGCCGCTTGAACCGCGGGGAGCAAAAGTCTGATCAAAATTCCGATAATGGCGATGACGACGAGTAGTTCCACCAAGGTAAAACGAAACGGCAACGTTTCAACATTCCAAGGCTCTCCTTTTTCTAGGGAAAGATTAAGAAGTAATACGAAGATGAAAGGCCCCTAAAACCTATAAATCAGCCCTAATTGTATGAATTGAAATCCAAATTTCAACAGTAACGTTCCCCGAACCTCGCCGTTGTCAAAAAATTTTATTTATTATTAAAATAGATAGAAAAAGAAGTCGCTGAGAAGTCCTAATATATCAAGTCTATTTCACGTCGCCAACGAATCACGGCTCGGCGCAGAGATTGACGAACGCTTCTCGAACGCGGATCGCGGCGCCTTGATCGATCAAGAAGACGCGGCGCGTTCCCCGCGCATCGGGAATAAAGAGGGTCTTTCCCTTGTCGTCGAAGTCGACGCGTCCGGGGGCGGAAAGGTCGAAATATTCGCGTCCCTCTTCCGGACGAAGAACGAAGAAGACGCTGGTGAGATCCCAAGTCGGACGCGCATGGTCGAGCCCTTCGTCGGGAGCGCACGATCGCGCCCAGGCGAGATACGCGTCGCGTAAGATTTCGCCGCGCCCTTTGTAGTCGTTCTTCAAACTCACGGGGGACATTCTAATCCGATCGCCGACCTCGGCGCCGCTGAAGACGATAGGAGAGGGCCATTCCCGGGCGATCTTCTGGGCCGCAGGGACGTCGTTGGCGATATTCCATTCGCAAATTTCGCCGTAATATCGAGAATCGACGCTCTTGTCGAGGGAGAAGCCGCCCCCCATGACGGAGAGAAGCCTGACTTTCTTCGCGACAAGTTCGTCTCCGGGGAGATCGGAAATCGCGTCCGCAGGAGAATCGAGGAGCGCGGCCAGATTCGAGCTAAATCCGACTTGAACGACGACGACGCTTTTATCTTGGGCGGCGGCAAGGTTTTGACGCAGGAGTTGGATCGCGTCGAGCGCTTGGAAGCCGTCTGGAACGGGAAACTTTTGCGTCTGTTTCGTGATCGCGGAGAGGTAATTGTCGTCGACGCGTCCGCCGACAGAGCCGATCCCTACGGGAATCTCGGGACGCCCGAACTGGGAGTTGATCGCGGCGACAAAGCGCGGCGCTTCGGGGGATCGATTCGTCGTCGTGACGGCGAGGAGTTCGGAAACGCCGCGATCCTGGAAAACGTGAAGGAGGGCGAGCGCGAAAACGTCGTCGATATCGCCGCCGATATCCGTGTCGAAGATCACTTTGACCGGCTCCGTCGTCGAATCGCGGACGTCGAGCAGATCCCCTTCCGCAGCGGCGAGGGACGCGCCGGTCATGAACGCCAGTGCGACGATCGTCAATTTCAAAGTACGCGTCAAATTAAGAATAAGTCGGTTCCGCCGTCTATCGCAAGTCGTTTCACTCGAATAACGCATGATTATCTTTGTCTTTCTTTCGTAAAGAGAGAGAGTTTTTAAAGCGCGCCGTACCAAACCAGAACGCTTATCGTGAATGAAGCCAAAAGGGACGCTCGCAAAGAACGTCCCAAGAAATCGAGAATCAATTAAGCGTTATCGATAAATCACGGCTCGGAGCAGAGGTTGACAAACGCTTCAAGAACGCGAATGCGCGACGCTTCGTCGGTCAGGAAGCACTGATGCTTGCCGTTGGGATCGGGGGTGAAGATCGTCTTGCCTTTTTCGTCGAAATCAACGGTACCGGGCTCGGAAAGTGTGAAATATTCGCGGCCTTCCTCAGGACGAACGACGAAGAAGACGCTGGTGAGATCCCACGTCGGACGACGATGATTGAAGCCCTCGTTGGGAGCGCACGCCTGAGCCCACGCGCCGAACGCTTCGTGGAGGATTTCGTTGCGGCCCTTGTAGTCTTCCTTCAGATTGACGGGGGACATTTTGATGCGGTCGCCGACTTCAAAGCCGCTGAAGACGATCTTGCCGGGCCATTCGCGAACAAGCTTCTGCGCGGCGGGAATATCGTTAATGATGTTCCATTCGCAGTGATCGGCGTAGCTAGCGGCGGTCTGATCGACGACGAAGGCGCCGCCCATGACGGAGACGAGGCGGACTTTCTTGGCGGCGAGTTCCTTTCCGGTCAGGTCGGAGATATCGTCCGCAGGGGAGTCGAGGAGCGCGGCGAGGTTGGAGCTGAAGCCGACTTGGACGATGACGACGCTATTGTCCGGCGCGTCGGCGAGCGCTTTGCGCAAGACTTGAACCGCGTCCTGCTCCTTGTAGCTCGCGGGGACGGGGTACTTTTCGGTCTGCTTGGTGATCGGAGAGAGGTAATTGTCGTCGACGCGTCCGCCGACGGAGCCGAGCCCGACGGGTACGTCGGGACGCCCGAACTGGTTGTTGAACGCGGCGACAAAACGCGGGGCTTCAGGAGAGCGGTTCGTGGTAGTGACGGCGAGGAGTTCGGAGACGCCGCGATCCTGGAAGACGTGGAATAAAGCGAGAGCAAAGGCGTCGTCGATATCGCCGCCAATGTCGGTGTCAAAGATCAATTTAATCGTGTCGTTCTTGGAATCGCGGACGTCGAGAAGGTCTCCTTCGGCGGCGAAGAGCGACGGGGAAGTCATAGCGGCGAGCGCGGCGACGGAGGCGGCGACGGCGTTTTTGAAAGAACGCGTGAGTTTTTTCATGGAGTGTTCTCCTATCTCGTTAAAGGGTTTACGCATACGTCTTCAAACGTCGCGAATATTGTACCCGAAAAGGGAGTAAAATGCAAAATAGATTGTCAGAAAAGGCCGATAGTATTAGGAAAGCCCGAAAAAAGGGGCGTCGTCTAGTTGTCGACTTCCTTCTACCAGGTAGAATAATGAACCGACGCGCGAAAAAGTCGCGCCGACAAAGACATAGATCCAATTAGAATTAACGAGGTTTTAGAAAATGA
>CAKVCP010000010.1 GCA_934725735.1 uncultured Thermoguttaceae bacterium | reverse complement strand
GATCATAGCGATCGTCTTCCATTTCGGAATACGCGTTCGCGGCAGATTTCGCTGCAGACTCAAAAGCGTCGGCAATCGCGACAACTTTGACGTTGTCGCCGACGTCAAGACGCTGCTGGAGGGCGCCGCGACCACGACCGCCGCAACCGACGAGCGCTAGCTTGATAAGATCGCTACCGGAAGCGTTCGCGCCGCGCGCTACGCTCATGCCGCTTACTACGCTCGCGCCTGCGAGGACGCCGGTCGTCTTCAGAAAATCACGTCGTTTCATTATTTTCAACTCCTGAGTTAAATGGATATAGTACGTCGCTTCTGCATGACGCTTGCGACGCCACAGTTATCGATATTTTCTTCAAGTCCTCTTTAACCGTTGATTTTACACAAATTCTAGCGTTTAGAATATTTGTGCGTCGTTTCCTTTAATTTACCAATTACTACGGCCAATTTCAAGCGTTATTTTAAAAATTTTGCCAGTTTTTTGGAAATTTGCCAATTTATTACTCGGTAACGCAATTAGACTTACGACAAAACAAAAGGCGAGCTTCGCACTCCAAAAACAAGGATACGGCGAATTCAAAGTTATCACCGTATCCTCGCGGATATTACGCCTTCCTCCAATTCCATTCGCCAGGCACGGGCACGGAATTTTCGTAAATGAATTCGCCTGCTCCCGGCTGCGCGGGGGGGAATGAATCGGGAAGCGTCGGAGGGAAAACGTCCCAGAATTTCTCGGGATCATTCGCTTCGACTTCCGCGATAAGATCATACGGGAACTCGTCGACGCCGTTGGCGACCGCGTCGTCCCAGGAGATCTCCGCCCCGGAGTACGCGGCGTAGCGTCCTAAAACCGACGTCATCGACGAATTCGACGCGAACCACGCGTCGTTGTGCGCGATATCTTCGCGAATATACTTCGCGTGATGAACATGCTCGTTTTTGTACGGATCGGGGTCTTCTCCCTGGAACTTCCAGATTGTCTCGCCTTTGAGGTTTTTAACCCAACCGCAACCGGCGGTTCCTTCGGTTCCGACAAACGTTTCGCTCACGTTAAACCAACATTTTTCTTGATGTCGGCATTGACTGAACATCTGCGTTCCGTCCGCGTACGTAAACTCGCAATAGAAATGGTCGTAACGGTTCCCCGCATAGAGATATCGGGGAAATTTCCGCACTTCTCTACCCCCCATGCCGTTGCATTTCACCGGGTGAGCCGTCGGACTCGTCGGATCGCCAAGGCTATGAATCCAGTTTCCGACGTCGATATTATGACAATGCTGTTCCACGATGTTGTCCCCCGTTATCCAGTTAAACGGATACCAGCACTTCACTTGATACTGCATCTCCGTCATACCTGGAAGTCTCGGGCGACGCGTAGGATTCCCCTGATTCCAGTAAACGCGGCTATACTTCAACTGGCCGATCTTCCCTTCTTTGATCTGTTCGAACATTCCAAGATAGGGATTTTGATAGTGACGTTGGAAACCGCAGACGACTTTCAGATTCTTCTCGTCCGCAATACGCGCCGCTTCCTGAACCATTCGGAATCCGCGCGCGTCGATCGCGCACGGCTTTTCCATGAAAATCTGCTTACCGGCGTTGACCGCGTAGGCGAAATGAACCGGTCGAAACCCAGGAGGGGTCGCGAGAATCACGGAGTCGCACAACTCGATCGCCTTTTTATACGCGTCAAGTCCGAAGAAAACCCCGTCTTTAAGATCAAAACGCTTGTCCCCCGTTTGCTCAAAAGCCTCTACTGCAGACCGTGCGCCCGCTTCGAAAATATCGGCGATCGCCACGACTCGCACATTGTCGTTCACGGCCAGGCGTTGCATCAACGCTCCGCGTCCACGCCCCCCGCAACCAACGAGCGCAAGCTTAATCTCGTCGCTACCCGAAGCGTTCGCGCCGCGCGATACGCTCGGTAATTGGCTGGCCGCAAAAAGGATTCCCGCGTTTCTTAAATAATTTCGTCGTTTCATCTCGATCCCCTTAATAGGTATGTGAAGCGTCATGAGCTATAGGACGACGCGCCGCAAAACGCGCACCGAACAAGACGACGACAATCATATCTAAAACGGACGGAGATTTCAACTATCGACGATTTAAATTGCGGTCGAATCGCGCTGGTTCAATCGAGAAAATCCCCTTCTTTAAGGAGACGCGGCACGTATTCTTCCGTCATATAGCTGATACTGCGACTCACGAGAGCTTCGACTTCTAGCTTGAATCCGTTTCGAAGCATCGTGTCAATTTCGCGTTGCCATTCTTTTTTGTGCGCGAACCACGGGTAGTCGGCGATTTGCTTCGCGCGCTTACGGTCGACGTCGCTTAGAGAAATTTTTACCCCTTCGGAGAGTCCGCAGCGTTCGAAATCGCGGCTACGAACGCCGATAAACTTGGCGTCGGGAGTCGCCATTCGCTCCGATTCGTACGCAAGATTGATCGATCCTTGTTTGACTACGGAATAGATATAATATCCCCACGGGTCGTTATCAAGAAGACAAAATATCGGAAGTTTGAGTTCCGTATGCAAGCGGTTTAAAAGACGCCGAACGCCTCGGGGAGGCTGTCCGTTTCCGTGCGTTAGAATACAGTTGTGCTTTTTCCAAAATTTATCTTCGTTAAAGCGCTGCCAAACGGTATTTTTTTCGACATGGAGAACGAAATCGGCGGCACATTTCTTAAATTGGATCACCGACGGTTCGACGATCGACGGAATCGCGTATCCGCCCGACCCCATCCGCGAGCAATCAATCTCGTCCCCCGAATCGACGATCGTAATATTGCCGACCATATCGCCGCGTTTATCCGCGAAAAGGTGCAGCTCTTCGCGCAGCGCTTCGAGAAGAACTTCGCAATCCTCAATGACGGGGTCGCACTCGCCTTGGTCGTGAAAAGTGGGCTCTTTCGTTCCCTTAACGTCGTGCTTGAGCATATAGTAGAGACCACGAATACTCGTCGTTTTACCCATTTCAACAAGGCGTTTAGCGCCTGCGGCGACGAGCGCCGTTTGCATAAAACTTTTCGCTTGAGAGAGATTGAAGAGCTCGCGATTCGTCGTTTTCGATCCCATCTGAAGAACGCGCTTCTTTTCGTCGAAGGAGACGTTGCTTAAAGATCGCGCGGGAATTGCTAGAACGGGTTCAGAATCTTGATCCACAAGCGTCGTAATCTTAGACGCAAGATTGTAGACCTTGCCAAGGGTGCGCTCATCTTGGGGAGATAATTCAACCGGCCCGGTGGAATCTTCAAAAAACTGCGCGCCGCCGCGCGTCGACTTCTTTCGCGATTTAGCCATTCCTTTTTCGTCCTCTATCGCAAATACCGGAGTTTCGCGCGCATAATACGCGCCCGTCGTTTGTTTCATTTTAGTCGAAAAACGTATTCTGCCAATAGAAAGCGCGGGAAGAGGCGAAGAGAGACAAAAAAGAAACGCGGGCGAATGAAATCGTCCGCGTTTTCGTTATTTCAAAGAATCAGGCGTTGAGAAGATCGCTTTTAAAGAGATCAGCCGTCGATCGAGATCTGGCACTTAGGATTGATCTTCTTGAATTCTTCCCACAACTTCTGAACGGCGTCGGAGGAATCGCCGAACTTCGTGCCCTTGACATAGAGCTTGCGAAGATTCTTGAGCTTGGCAAGCTTCATGAAGCCTTCCGCAGTGAAACCGGCGTTATCGCGCAGGTCGATCGTCGTAAGAGTTTCGATCTTGGCGAGTTCGTCGATCGCGGCGTCGGTTACGTCGCCGGCGGCTTGGATCTTAATCGAGGTCAAACCCTTCATGTTTTCCGCGATAGACTTAACGGTGGAATCAGGAACGGGAACGGAGAAGAAGCTGAGGCTCTGCATGTTGCTCCAAGCGGGAGAGGAAACGAGAGCGTTGATCGCTTCGGGGGAAACGGCGAGTTCGGAAAGTTCGACGGAACGGAGAGAATCCATATCCTTCAGAGCTTCGACGCCCGCGTCGGACGCGCTCAAGTCGCGCAATTCGAGACGTTCCAACTTGAGATTCGCAAGACCTTTGATTCCGTCGTCGGTGAAGCCCTTGCTACGGAAGATTCTCAGACCGGTAAGGGACGGATACTTCGCAAAGAGTTCGGCGCAACCGTTGTCGATCTGGCAGTCTTGGAATTCGACGAATTTAAGATTCGGAGCCGCAGAGAGTTTGTCGACGCCGTCGTTGGTGATGTAGAAGCGGAAGTAAACCTCTTCAAGAGATTCCATGCGCGCCAAATACTTCGCGGAGGAGTCGGAAACGTCGGTGCAACCACGAAGGTCGACGCTCTTGAGCGTGGTCGACTTCGAAATCTTGTTGACCCCGCTATTCGTGAAAGAGTTGTAATAAGCGGCAAGTTTCGTGAGTTTCGGGAACTCAGGAATCAGCGCGAGGTCGGCGTTTTCGAGCTTCAGGTCGCGGCGAATGTCGAGAGATTCGAGTTCCGGGAAGGTCGAGAAGAGCTTGAGCGTCTCGACGGTGATCTCGGAGTTCTGAACGCGGATGCTCTTGAGTTTTTTGAGATCCTTAAACTGCGCGAAGAGTTCGTCGGTCACGTTCGAACCGAGGCACGCGAAAGATTCCAAATCGCCGAGGCGGCCGAACAACTTCATATCCTCGAGATTCAAATCTTGGGATTCGGCGACGATACCGATAATCGCGCCGTTCTTCGCCGTCTTGACGGAGCCGCGCAATTCTTCGACGCGAGCCTTAGCCGCGGCGATATCTTCCGCGGAAGCGAGAGGCGGATCGAGAGCGGGAGCCGCAGGACGCGGGGCCGGGGCGACGGGACGCGTCGCGACGACGCGCTGCGCGTGCGTGGCGTCGTAAACTTCGGCAAGTTTCTTAATCGCCGGATCAACCGCGTCGGATTCGCCCGTGTAAAGCGTTTGGTCGGATGTGTCCGCAACAGACGGCAAAAGCTCGTCGGCCTTATAAACCAGGACTGTGCCCGTCACATTGGAATAGTCGTCGTTGCAACCGCCGAGGATCGCCGCCGCGCTCGCGACAAGAAGCGCGCTCGCCGTAATCTTCAAACTTTTCATTTGGTTAATACTCCTGAATCACGCCGCCCTACAACATGCCGGCGCCAACTATACTACAAACGCCTTCGAAGTGAGCTTACAACTCCAACGCGCGCCATATAAGCGATCAAATCGCCCCCAATGCGACGCTTTTCTACTCAAAAAAGAATCGCCCGGAACGTCGATGACCAAATTTTTCGTAATTATAACAGATTGTGACCCAAAGAAAAGCGCCGAGATTTTAACAATCCGCCTATTTTCTCTATCTTTTGTTTCTTAACGTCTCGATTTGACGATTATCAGGCGAGCGCTAACGCCAACTTATCGCGAAGTTCCGACTCCTCGATCTCCGTCACGAGAAACTTCTTTTGACTTGCCAATTCTCCCGACGCGAGGGAAATTTGCGACTTGCGCAGTTTCAAGGACTTCGATAAAAAGTCGACGATCGCTTTATTCGCCTTCCCTTTTTCCGCGACTTGCGTCACGCATACCTTTAGGGCGCCGTCCTGAACGCCGCGTAGTTCGTTGCGCCCCGCTCCTGGCTGCGCTTTGACGGGCAGATAGACTCCCTCGGAACGCGTTTCTAATTCGATCGACGCGACCAAACGCGGATCAGCCGGTGTTTTTTCCTTTGCCATAACTTTCTCTGAAAAAATTTTAACGAATCTCGCGTCCTCAAGAAAAACGGGAAACCTGTACGAAAAAAACTCTTCGTTGAAAAAAAAACTTGCAAACTCAAGCAAGAATCAATATACTTTAGCAATAGTTTTTTTCGTTATTCGCCAACTGTTAGCGGATGCGACAAAGTATACTCTCAGCGCGCGCGCTCGTCAACGGTCGCGCGTAGCAAACGCGGAGACCGATCCGCTTCGCGCAAGACTATGAAAGTCGGCTCGTCCGACTAGGAGCTTTTTTCAATGAATAGAAGAGATCTGTTGAAGGCGTTTGTCGGCGGCGCGGCCAGCGTTGGCTTCGTCAACCTTACAGGAACTACGCTTCTGGCTGACGACGCGAAAAATTCCAATGAACCAATCAACATTAACGCGAATGAAGGCAAAGGCATGAAATACGATAACGACTTTTTCTACAAGGACGGCGTTTTCCAGCAAGACAAGGCGTTCCAGGCATATTATGAAATGTTCGAAGAGATGAATTATTCCATCGCCGATTCTCTTCGTTCGAACCCGAACTTCTGGGTTGCCGATTTCGGTCTCGGCGATTTTGCGCACGTCGGCATGGGCGGCATCTTCTTCTTCAACGACAAGGAATTCCGTTATTTCGGTCACGACATCTATCTCCTTCCGGGACAGATGATTCCCGAACATCGCCACGAAGCCGCCGAAGGCCTTCCCGCGAAGCACGAAGCTTGGCAGGTTCGTCACGGCAGCATCTACAACTTCTCCTTCGGCGGCGAAAAGACCCCTCAAGTCCTCGCCATGCTCCCCAAGAGCCAGCTCGACGCCAACGCGATCTCTTGCTATAACTACAAGTACATGACCGTCGGCGATCAGGATCGTCTCGGCGAACTCTGCGCTCCCCACTTCATGATGGCCGGTTCCGAAGGCGCCGTCGTCACCGAATACGCTTGTTATCACAGCATGGACGGCCTCAAATTCACCAATCCCAAGGCCCATCCGTAATCGTTGCTCGTCGTTACAGGAACGCTCTTAGCGCGTCTTCTCCATAAACTCTTATAAAAGGTCTCAAACTATGCTTAAAGAAGGACTTCGTTTCAGCCATATCGGCGTTCCGACTCAGGGGCGTACCGATCTCCCCACCTATCTTGAGGGCGCTAAAGTCCACATCAACGACTTCAACGACGAACCCTTCTCCGTCGAATGGTTGCAATTCGAAGAAGGCAGTTGCTTCCCCGAGATTCTCCAGAAACAAGCGCACGTCGCTTACGAATGTGATAATCTCGAAGAAGCGATGAAGGGATACAAAGTCCTCGTCGAACCCTTCGTCGCAATGCCCGGATTAAAAGTCGCCTTCATCGAAGCCAACGGTCTTGGCGTTGAACTCATGGAGCGCTTCTGAGTCTTCTCGCTTCATAAACCATAAAATAAAAAGAGCCGATTCGTTTCGCTGCGAATCGGCGCTTTTTTATCTGTCGCGATCGTTTTATTTCTCAATCAAGATATTGTCGATCAGACGCGTGGCGCCGATACGTACGGCAAGGAGAACCACGACGTTTCCGCATACGCGTTCCATTTCTCGAAGACTCGTCGGATCGCCGATGTGCATATAATCGATTTTCGCGCTCGGCGCGGTTTCGATGATTGCGCGCATCGCGTCGTAAATGACGCTCGATTCGCGCTCTCCGCCGACAATCAGGCGTTTCGCCTCTTCCAACGCCTTGTTCAAAACAGTCGCTTGTTGGCGTTCGTCGTCGGAAAGATACTGATTGCGGCTACTCATCGCCAAGCCGTCGCGTTCGCGAATGATCGGACGCATATCGATTTCCGTCGGAACGTTCAGATCCGCGACCATCTTTTTAACGACTTGAACCTGTTGATAGTCCTTCTGACCGAAATAGGCGACGTCCGCGCGCGTAATGTTAAAGAGCTTCAACACGACGAGAGCGACCCCGTCGAAGTGCGTCGGGCGGAAGGCGCCCTCAAGGAGGCCGGTAACGCCGCCGACATGAACGGTCGCGTCAAAACCGCTCGGATACATATCGGAGGGCTTCGGCGCAAAGATGAAGTCCGTCCCGATTTGCGAAAGGAGCTCGATATCGGCGTCAAGGGTGCGCGGATATTTGTCGTAATCTTCGCCCGGCGCGAACTGCGTCGGATTGACAAAGTCGGAAACGACCGTGACGTCGCATTCGTTCTTCGAGGCAATCGCGAGGCTCAGATGCCCAAGATGCAAGGCGCCCATCGTGGGGACAAGCCCGATCCTTTTGCCTTGGCGACGCAATTCGTCGACTCGACGGCTTATCTCGCGAGGATCGGTAATCAAATACGGTTTCAGTTCTTCATTGGCGGACATAGCTTTATAAACTCCTGGACGCGCGATCTTGCGTCAGAAATTAAAGAAATTGAGATTGGCGTTACGCGATCGATTCCATTCATACTCGCCGGGATCGACGCCGATATGTTTCAGACCTTTAGCGGTTAATCTTCTCCCGCGCGGCGTTCGGACCAACAATTCGCTTCGCAAAAGATAGGGTTCGACTTCGTCGACGAGAGAGTCCGGCGCGACGTTCATAGTATGAGCGACCGCCTCGACTCCGACGGGCCCCCCCTGAAAGACGCGCCAGATCGTTTCCAAGAATTTTCGATCGAGCTGATCGAGCCCTTCTTCGTCGATTCCTTGCATCTTCAACGCGGCCTGCGCGACTTCGCACGTCACAACCCCGTCGGACTTCGCGTCGGCGTAATCCCGCACCCAGCGAAGGCGATTATTCGCCAAGCGCGGGGTGCCGCGACTGCGTTTCGCGATTTCGAAAGCGGCGTCGTCGTCCATTTCGGCGCGTAATTTCTTCGCGTTTCGTCTGACGATTTCAGCGAGCTCTTCGACGGTGTAAAAATCGAGGTGCTCGCGCATTTGAAACCGGTCGCGCAGAGGAGCGGAGATGAGACCGGTGCGCGTCGTCGCGCCGATGAGCGTGAACGGCTTGAGAGGAATATTCAGCGTGCGCGCGTTGACGCCTTCCCCCATAGAAACGTCGATTCGAAAATCCTCCATCGCGGGATAGAGGAATTCTTCGACGGTCTTCTGCATACGATGAATTTCGTCGATGAAGAGAACCGACCCCTCCTGGGCGTTCGTCAAATACGGAACGATATCCTTCGGAGCGCGCATCGTCGCGCCGTTGGCAATCTGAAAATCGACGCCCAATTCGCGCGGTATGCACATGGCGAAAGTCGTCTTTCCGAGGCCTGGAGGACCGTCGAAAAGGATATGTCCCAGAGTCTCGCCGCGCTTCTGAGAAGCTTTGACGGCGATCGCGACGCGTTCGTAAACTTCGCGTTGCCCGACCATGTCAAACATGCGCGTCGGACGAAGCGCCGCGTCGTCCTCGGGCGCGTTCGACAAAGAAAACGAATCGACGTACGCCGATTCTTGCCGCGAGTCCATGGGGGAATCGTCGTTATAATCTCCCCCTAAAACAACTTTTCTCGACATTGCTAGCCGCCTCTATCGCGTCTTCGTAGAACGCTTTAACGATTGTTCATGTAGATTGCTTGAATCAGGTCTGCGGAGTCTTTGAATTTCTTCTTCGCCCCTTCGAGAACCGAATCAATCATTCGGCGCGCTTCCGCTTCGCCGTGCCCAAGAGAAAGAAGAGCTTCAAAAGTTTCCGCAACGACGTCCGAAACGTCGGAGCCGCCTTGAGAAATGAGTTCCGCTTCATTAGGACGCGCCGCCATCAACGCAAATTTAGGAACCTTGCGACGCAACTTTGCAACGATACGCTCGGCGGTCGCCGGGCCGACGCCGGGAAGGCGCGAAAGACTCTTCACGTCTTGTTCTTCGATCGCCGACGCAATTTCGCGCACCGGACGCACCATCGCGCGCAGAGCTTTCTTGACGCCTACTCCGTCGACGCTGCAAAAGATTTCGAAAAACTCTCGCTCCACCTCGGTCAGAAAGCCCAAAAGGCGCGGCGTCAGTCGTCCCTGACCGGGATTGCCGTCGATATACTCGATCGTAAAGAGAGAGATCGTCTTCTGAAGCTCGCCCTGAAGCTGACGACGCGTAAACTCCGGTATCAGCGTCTCATACTCAAAAGGCGGCGCCTCAATTATCGCGCGCTCGTCGTAAAGCGCGACGAGCGCGCCCGTGATTTTCACTATCATTTTATCTGCTTTCTCTCAATCCGTTAAAAGAAAGATCAACGCGTCGAATCACTCCGCGAGGAGTCCATAATCGACCAAAGAGCGGCACAGACGTTCGGTTAGCGCGGGCTCCAACTCCGTCATAGGGAGACGAAGCTCGCCGGTATCGCGTCCGAGAAGTTGCATCGCTTTTTTCACCGGGATGGGGTTCGTCGCCAAAGAGAGCATATCGCGGCAAAGCGGCAAGAGGCGATAATGCAGACGTCGCGCTTCTTCAAGATTGCCTTGATTCATCGCGGCGCAAAGCGCGACAAGGTCGTGCGGCGCAAAATTTCCAACCACGGAGACGACGCCCTTCGCTCCCAGCGACATGAAGGGAAGCGTTAAACTATCGTCGCCGGAAAGGATCGTCAAATCGGTCGCAGCGACGATCTTTGACGCGGCGTCCATCGATCCGGACGCCTCTTTTACCATCGCGATATTCTTGAGTTCGGCAAGACGAATGATCGTCTCGGGCTCAATCGCTTTTCCGGTGCGTCCAGGAACGTTGTACACGCAGATCGGAAGATCGACAGACTCGGCGATTTTGCGGAAGTGGAGATACATCCCTTCCTGCGTCGGCTTGTTATAGTAAGGGGTGATGACAAGGGCGGCGTCGGCGCCTGCCTCAGCAGCGTAGCGCGTAAGAGAAAGAGCTTCCTCCGTACTGTTGGAGCCGGTTCCCGCGAGAACTTTCGCGCGACCCGCGACGAATTCGACGGTCTTGCGAATCACTTCATGCTGCTCTTCATGCGTCAACGTTGGGGACTCGCCCGTCGTTCCCGTCGGGGAAAGAGCCGTCGCGCCTGCGTCGACAAGAAACTCGACGTGCTCTGCTAAAGCGTCAAAATCAATCTTGCCATTCTTGAAGGGCGTCGTCATCGCGACGGTTAAACCTGCAAAATCCTCTGCGCGCGTTTTCATCTATTTCTCCCTAATATAATAAACGTGACGCAAACGCGACGCCTAGCCTCTCGCGGTTGCGCACTCGCATTTTCTCTAAACAGCGCGCTTCAACGCGCGCTCGGCGGCGCTATATTCTCGGCAGTTTATTATATCCGCTTTTCGCTCTTTGTGACGCCCCAATCATAAAAAAAAGCCCGACGATCTTCTCGTCAGGCTTTAGTACCGAACCTCGGACTCGAACCGAGACGCCCTTGCGGGCAATGGATTTTGAATCCATCGCGTCTGCCAATTCCGCCAGTCCGGCTTCTTTGAACGGTTACCCGTTACGCTCCTTATTCTATCAGCTCTTACGGCGTCGACAAGAGGATTTTTTCACTCCTTTTCTAAAAAACTCCGTCAAAGTTCAGTCGCTAAGATTTGAGGTTGTTTTTTGGATCGGAAAAGGTTACGTTCATCCAGCGCTTTTTCATCATCGTCCTCTGAGGAGTCGCTATGAATTCTAACGTCTTTGAGCTCTCGGTTATTCCCCCCTGCGGCCCGCCAAAAGCGTCCAAATCGTGTTCCGAAACAGGGCGTCCCTTTTCCCCCGGCGAAAAATTCTACTCAATCTTATTTTATGACCAGGGGGAACTCGCGCGCAAAGATATGTGCGTCAAGGCGTGGAAGGGATTCCAGCGTCCAGAATCAACCCTCGCGTGGTGGTCGTCTCGCGTTCCTTCCCCTCGATCGATGGACGACCGTAAAAAAACGCGCTCCCCCAACGACGCGCTCGTCTCCCTTTTCGAAGAACTCCTCTTCAAACCGGAAGAAAAACGCCTCCTCTACGCTCTCGCCCTTCTTCTCGTACGACGCCGCGTATTTCGTTTTGAATTTGAAAACGCCCTCGCTCAGCAAAAGCGTTCCTCGGAAAACGCGCGACAAGACTCGATCTTCGTCTATTCGTCCCGAAACGACGCATGTTACGCCGTCCCCGTCGTTCGCATGACTCAAGAGGAAATGGACGACGTTCAGAAAAGACTCGTCGATATTCTGGACAACCCGGAAAACGTTCGACTCTCGTCCCCTTTCGAAACGCCCTGTCCCAACGATCTTGCCGCGCTTGAAGAATAATCCGCGAAACGCCTCCGCTTTTTAAAAATATTGAGCTTGTCGCGCGTCGACCAATAGGTTACGATGCCACTCGAGGTACCGGCGGTCTCGAAGTATTTCGCCATGGAAGGCGTCTGTCGTTACGACGACGCATAATATCGATCAGCCGTTTCGCACTCCAGGATGGAACGCGCGCGGCGCCGTTAGAACTTGAAAAGCCAACATGTCAACGCTCGCACTAAATTCGTCGCAAAGCCGTAAAACGTCTCATGAAGGAAGTTTTGCGCTCAACGCGCGCTACGCGCTTACTTGCCTTTGCTTCGCGACGCTCCTGCTCTTCGGTTGCCAGACGACCAAAAAAGTCTCGCTCCCCAAGGTTGTCGGTGAAAATCCAACGACGAGCGAACTCTTGGAAGCAATTAACGACAACGGTTCTAAAATCAAATCTATTTACGCTACCAACGCCTCAATCGGCGTCCAAAACCAACCCGGTTGGGCGAATTGTCGGCTCTTGTACGAACGTCCGAGCAAGTTTAGGCTTGTCGGAACCACGGGACTCTTGGGACGCGTCGTCGACTGCGGGTGCGACGGCGAGAAGTTCTGGTATTGGAATTCGATGCAGGATTCCGACAGCCTCTATAGTTGCAAAATTGAAGAATATTCTCAGACGCCCCTCGCGGAAGTCATCCCCGTCGATCCAACGTGGTTCCCCGAAGCGTTAGGAATCGTGGAGATCAAAGAAGAAGATCTCGCCGACGAACCGAAAAAACAAAGCGACGGTTCAATCCTTCTTACCGTCAATTGCAAACGTCAGGAAGGCGTCTACAAGAAGCGAATTTACGTCGAATCGGGGACGGCGGCGATCACGCGTCAAGACGTCCAGAACCCGCAGGGGGAAACGTTCATCTCCGTGCTCGTGACGGAACCGCAGCTGATCGAATCCGCAGGCGTCGTCATGCCGAAAAAAGCGTCGATTCGTTGCCTGCGCACCGGCGACGTCTTGCTCATCGATCTGGGAACGCCCGTCCTCAACGATTCTTCGAAAATCGAATCGACAGTCTTCCAACTCCCGACCGATCTCAACGCCAAACACGTCGATCTGGGCGAAAAAAAGCAGAACGCCGCGCAAGCCAAAGAAGAACCGGCGTCGCCTCAAACGGAAGCCGCCGCCAACGCTTCCGCGTCGAACTACGCGCCGGTGCGTTCCGAAGAACTGAACCAGAACGACGGCGCCCAATTCGCGCTTGACGCGGCGGCCCCCGCGTCGGGTGAAAAAGAGATCGCGGAAAACGCGGGAATCGTCCCCTTCCCTAACGCCGTCGCTCAGAGTTCGACGCAGTCGACCGCCGCGCGACCGGAGACGCGAATCGCAATGACGTCGCGACAATACGCGCCCCCGCAACTCGTTTTGCCCCCTAACGGACAGCCGGAAGTTCTCCCCGCGTCAGATTCAGCCTTCGCTCAGAGCCTCTTGGCGCGTCAAAACGGAACGGCGTTGAACGCTAATCCCACGCAAAACGCGGGCTCGCTCCCGAACGGTCAAGGTCAGTTTGCGGCGACGACGCCGAACGCCGCTCCAAACCTCGCCAACCAAGGGATGATCGCGTCGACGCAAGATCAAGGACTCGCGTCGACATTAAATCCAAGCGCCGCAGCGCTCCCTAACCAGGGTCTTACGTCCAACTTTACCGCGCAGGAACAAGGATCGATCGCGGGGCAAAACGCCGCGCCGAATCTCGTCGCTCAAGACGGAACGCTAGCGTCAAGTCAAAACGCCGCGACGCTCCAGAATCAAGGAATCGCGTCGAATCTTGCCGCGCAAGGACAGGCGTCGACGTTGAATCCAAGCGCAGCGTCGAATCTCGCCCCTCCGGCGCAATCCGCCGCGCTCAATCCAAGCTTTACGCCCAACGCCGCCGCGCAGGGGGAGGCCGCGATTCCTTACTCGATTTCGCCAGGCTCCGTCACGCCCTCGGCAAGCGCAGACTCGCGCCTCGACGAATGGGGCGGCGTCGATCCGGAAGCGCTCGATGCGGAAGAAGAGCCGTCGGTTCCGGACGATTTCCCCGACTTGCCCGACTTCTAAGTTTCCGACGTTTCAATCGACCTCAACTTGGGAGGTCTTAAAGTAAACTGAATTACTCGCGACGGGGTGACGACCGTTGAGTTAGGATCCGGCTATAGGTCGGATCCTTTTTTTATGAGAGGATAAAGAAAAGTTTCCAAATTAACGGGGGTTTCTTGTTGATAGGGCGCGTTAAGGGAACTATAATAGGGAGAAGGAGTGTCGCGTCTCTAGGTTGGGAACCGCGCGACGCTTGCTTGTTATTGTTCGGAGGATCGTTATGCAGCCCCAATCCGTCGTCACGCCCGCAATTCGCGCTAGACTACAAAAATGTTTTGAGTACGGCAACCAGAAGATGCAGATCGGCGATTACGACTACGCGACCGAAATGTTCGCGCAGTGCGTCGTCGGCGATCCCTCCAATATTCTCTACATGAATTCGTTTATCGCGAATTTGCGCGTTAAGTACGGCAATCAAAAGAAAAAGTCCTCCTTCGGCTTCCTCAAGAAGGCCGCGCGCTCCGCTCCTATCGGAAAACCGAAAGACCTTGCTACGGCGATGAAGGACGGCGTTGAAAAACTCAAGCGCAATCCGTGGGACGCGTACGCTTACGTCTCCATGGGGCTCGCATGCCTCGACAGCGGCTTTGACGACGCGGGACTCGCTTATCTAAAACACGCGGTGGAAAGCGCGCCGGAAGACGTTGAAATCAACCGCACCGCCGCCATTGAGCTGGGCGAACGCAAAAATTATGAAAACGCGATCCTCTGTTGGGAACGCGTTCTGAAAGCCAAACCAGACGACGTCGAAGCTGGTAAGAAGATCAGCGACCTCATGATGGAGAGAACGATCAACCGCGTTCAGGAGGCGCCGCGCGGCGCGAAGGAAGACGAGCGCGACGAAGAAAAGGAAAAGGTTTCGGTCGAAGATCAATGCGAAAAACGTCTGCGAAAGAACCCGCAAGACCGCGACGCGTTCCTAGATCTGACGGAGCATTTCTTCCAAAAGGGGAACTATCGTAAAACGGAAGACGCCTGCAAACGCGCGTTGAGCGTCTTCCCCGACGACGATTACTTCTTCCCCAAACTCTTGGAAGTGCAACGCGCTCGCGCGTCCGCCGAGTTCAACAAGTTCGCGGAGCAATACAAAAAGAATCCGACGGACGCTCTCAAAGCGAAATGCGTCGAACAGAAAAATCTCCACGCGCAAAAAACGTTCGAGTATCTTCAGTACCGTTTGAAGAAATCCCCGAACGAAGCTCCTCTCCATTGGGAAATGGGCTCTTTCTTGCTGCGTCACGGAAAGTATAAGGAAGCGATCGGCGAGTTGCAAAAGGCGAAGGTGGACGAAGGAATCGCGGGCCAGTGTCTTCTCGCGCTTGGTCAGTGCTTCCAGCAGATTAAGCAGTATCCTCTTGCGAGCCTTCACTACGACCAGGCGCTCGGCAAATTGAACGAGCAGAGCGAGGATATGAAAAAGGCGCTCTACCTTGGCGCGCGCCTTGCTTTCGCTTTAAACGACATTGCGAAGGCGAGTAAACTAGCGAATCAGCTCGCGGCGATAGATTTTTCTTACAAAGACGTCGGAGACCTACTGGACAAAATCGCACAAAAGAGTAATAATAAATAGAATCAAAATTTTGCGTGGAGCTTTCGGGATCGGTTCGCTCTCACCGAGGAAGGTTCCGCGCGGGGTTGTTACGTCGTCTTGCCGACTATTAAGTTAAAATAGAGGGGAGGCGTTGAAAGCCCAGGCGGTTGTCGCGTCGCCTTAAGCAAGAATTTCACTCTCGCGTAGAGTCTGAACGAAGCGACGCGTCTAAACGAGGTCGTGCCGACAAGGCGCGTCCGGCGTTACGTTCGATCTAACCCATCCTTCGACGAAACGCCGCTCAACGATTTCGTTTCACCTAATTCGTTGTTCACTTATTTTGTACTTCGATAACCATGCCAAATATTAAAAGCGCTAAAAAACGTCTTCGACAGAATGTTGTCCTTCGCGAACGCAACCGCGCCGCGCGCTCGGTCGTCCGCAACCGTATTAAGAATCTTCTCAAACTCCTTCGCGCCGGCGATATCCCCGCCGCCGAACAGCAGTATCGTAGCGTCTGCAGCGCCCTAGACCGCGCCGCCGCCAAGAAACTCTGGCACAAGAATAACACCTCGCGCAAAAAGTCCCGTTTGGCTCGCCTCATTGTCAAGATCAAGGCTCAGAAAGCTAATTCCTGAACTTAGACATTTTGGTGTTCGCCGTTGCGCGCTGTGGTAATCAAAACGCGCGAGATCCTATCGGGTTTTAGCGCGTTTAGCTTCTGGCGAGAAAAGAGTAGCCGTCGTTTAGCAGGGGTTTGCGCCTGTTGAGTGGCGGCTTTTTCTTTTCTCAAGTTCATCCCTCTCGCGCTTGCGCGAACTTCGCTCTCATTTCCACTCAAAACACGCGCTCTTCCCCCTAGAGAAACGTTACTATCATGCAATTCACTCTTTCAAAGCTCGCGGATCTCATCAACGCGGAACTCGTCGGCGATAGCAATATTCTCATCGAAAAAACCGCGCCCCTTCATACGGCGGACGACGTTTCCGTCACCTTTGCGGAAAAACCGGAAAAACTCGATTGGGCAACCGCTACAAAGGCTCGCGCCGTCGTCGTCGCTAAAACGACAACCGCTCAAATCCCCGACAATATCGCTCAGTTGCGCGTCGAGAACGTTAAAGCGGCTTTTGATAAATTAGCGCGGTTATTCCACCCCTCTTGCGAACTTTTGAAAAGAGAAATCTCGCCGCAAGCCTGTATCGGGGAGAACGTAACGTTAGGGGAAAACGTCGCCGTCGGCCCCTTCGCAGTCGTTAGCGACAACGTGACGCTCGCCGACGACGTCACAATCTTTCCCGGCGTCGTCCTTCTTCCGGGCGTCGTCGTTGGCAAGGGAACGACGATTTATCCTAACGCCGTCGTTTATGAAAATTGCCGCATCGGCGCAAACTGCATTCTTCACGCGGGCGTCGTCTTGGGAGCTTACGGCTTTGGTTACGATTCCTCTTCGGGAGAGCATATTCTTGCCGCGCAATACGGTTCGGTCGTTCTGGAGGACAACGTCGAGCTTGGCGCGTGCGCGACGGTCGATCGCGGGGCGTACGACGCGACTTATGTCGGCGAGGGAACAAAAATCGACAATCACGTCATGCTCGCGCACAACTGCAAGGTGGGAAAGCGCAATATGATTTGCGCGAGTTGCGGTATTGCGGGAAGCGTCGTCACGGGAGATTACGTCGTGATGGCGGGTCGAGTCGGCGTTCGCGATCATATTGCGATCGGCGACGGAGCCGTGATCGGCGCGATGGCCGGCGTCATGGCGAGCGTCCCCACAAAGGCGAGAATCGTCGGAATTCCCGCGACGCCCGAGATGGAACAAATGCGTAAGCAAGCGGCTCTGACAAAACTTCCGGACACGCTTAGAGAGGTTCGTTCCATCAATAAAGAGATCGCGAAACTTCAGGCGCGTCTCGCCGCGCTCGAAGCGGCTCAGAACGACCAAAAATAATGGGCGAGAGAACCGATGGCAGACGCTCAACCTCTTCCCCTTCCCCAAGACCTCTCCCCAATCAAGCGCGTCGGCTTGATCGCCGGATGGGGTCGGTATCCCGTCGTTCTTGCGAAGGCGATTAAGGCGACCGGTCGCGAGGTCGTTTGCTTGGGCGCGCTTGACCATGCGGATCCCGAACTCGAGGATATTTGCGACGTCTTCCAGTGGAAAGCGCTCGGAAAATTCGGTTGGGCGACGCGATTTTTCAATCGCCATAACGTAAGTTACGCGACAATGGCGGGAAAGATTCACAAAGTGCGTCTCTATGACCCAGGTTTTTTATGGCGGCAGGCGCCCGATTGGTACACGATTCGTTGCTTTGCCAACCATTTCCTATTCCGTAAAGCGGATTGCAAAGACGATACGCTTCTCCTCACGGCGATACGCGCCTTCGAAGCGCGCGGCGTCACCCTTCTACCCGGCACTGTGTTTGCTCCGGAGTTACTCATGCGTCGACAACTACTCACCAAACGCGTTCCTACAGCCGCTCAATGGAAAGACGTTTTTTTCGGTTGGAAGCTCGCGCGAGAGATGGGGAGACTCGACGTCGGACAAAGCGTCGACGTTAAGAATCAAGCCGTCCTCGCCGTCGAGGCGATCGAAGGAACCGACGCGGCGATCAGACGCGCCGGAACGCTTTGCAAAAGCGGCGCCTTCGTCGTCGTAAAAGTCGCCAAACCTGGGCAGGATATGCGCTTCGACGTCCCGACGATCGGCTTAGGCACCGTCCAGACGATGGCGGAAGCGGGAGCCTCCGTACTCGCTGTTGAAGCGAAAAAAACCCTTTTTATCGATCCCGAAGAAACGATCCGTTTTGCGGACAAGCATAAAATCTCTATCGTCGCGCTTCTTGAGGAAGACGTCGACGCTCCATCCCCAGAGAAGCTTTTCGCTACCTCTGTCCTTGAACGCGCGCCGATCCCGGCGGCTGTTCTCACCGACGCCGCAGAGTCTCGCTCTTAAATCTGCGCGGCTCGACTCGCGGCGCCATTTGACGCAAGGAGATTCTCTATGAAATATCGTTCTTATCTCGCGGCGGCCCTATTCGCCTCGCTCCTCTTCGTCCTAACCGCTTCAAATCTTCGCGCCTTCGACGTCGTCAATCTCTGGCCGACTACCCCGCCGGGAGACGACGCGGCGCAATACCAAGATCAAGGCGGCCCGTGGTATACGCCAAGAATCGAGTTCTGGCGTCCTGAAAATCAAACGACGCGCGCGTGCGTTCTCATTTGTTGCGGCGGTTGCTACAACGGCGTCGCGTACGAAGTCGAAGGAATCATGCCGCGCGATTTCTTCCTAGAAAAGGGCGTCGCCGTATGCATGATGTGGTACCGTACGCCTCGACGTCCAAACGTCGAAAAGCACTTCGCCGCTTGGCAAGACGTCCAGCGCGCAATCCGAATTATTCGTTCAAACGCCAACGATTGGTGTATCGACGCGGATAAAATCGGCGTCATGGGGTTCTCCGCCGGAGGACACCTATGTCTCATGGCCGCGACCTCGAGTATGACGAAAACTTACGAACGCGTCGACGCGATCGACGACGTCCCATGCAACGCTAATTTTGCGATCCCAGTCTATCCAGCCTACGCTCTTGAAGACGGAGTCGACAATGAAAATACGGAAGGCGGGAACGACGCGCCCCTCGTCAAAGATTTCCGATTCGACGAACAAACGCCGCCTATGTGCTTCATCCACGGGGACGGGGACGGATATTCCGCAATGGCGTCGGTCATGGCCTATCGTCAACTTCGTAAAATGGGAATTCCTGGAGAAATGCACGTCTACGCCTACGCAAACCACGCGTTCCGCAACTGCGGACCCGACGCGCCGATCCTCAAATACCCCCAACGCGTTTATGAATGGATGCAAACGATTGGCGTCGTCGACGCGCCCGAATCTGCCAAAGTTCAGCATTAGTCTTAGCGCATAAACGCCTTAGTCTGTTTGAATCCGACTCCCTTAAGAGGGGGTCGGATTTTTTTATCTACTAAGTTAAATGTCTAGATAATCATACAGAAATTTTACATTATACGAGAATTTTACGATTATAATCGAAAAAATTCATGGTTTTGCGTTGCCAAAAGACCATGTTGTTATTACAATATAAAGGTACGGAAAAATCACAACAAACTACGCTAAAGATATATATAGTATTTGTTTATTACATGTGTCGCGTCGCGCGGCGGAGAACGTCGCGCTTTCGTGCAATGGAATAATTCCTATACCCTCGTCGTTTCCCTGTTATGTAAAAGGAGACCTCTTATGAGTCTTTCTTCTTTCGTGCCTTCAACCTGCAAACGGGGCTTCACACTTGTTGAACTCTTGGTTGTAATCGCTATCATCGGTATCTTAATTGGACTTCTGCTCCCGGCGGTTCAAGCGGCTCGAGAGGCTGCTCGCCGTATGCAGTGCACAAATAATCTCAAGCAATTCGGACTTGGCTTCCAAAATTATCACGACGTCAACGGCGCCCTCATGGCGGGTACCAATGGCGCCAACGGCTTCACCTGGGCGTGGAAAATCCTTCCCTACATCGAACAAAACGCTCTGTACCAGACGATCGATTGGAAAACGCCGACCTACGCAGGAACGACCAACAATGCGAACGTCTTTAAACAGCAAAACAGAATCGGCATGTTCAGCTGCCCAAGCGACAATCCCGGCGCCGTTATTTCTGGCGACACGACGTCCGTTTATAACGACCGTTATCTCGCCAACTACCTGGTCAGCGTCGGCAGCACCGGATGGTACGATACGATCGGCTTAGTGATCGGACAAAATTACTGGGTTGAAAAGCTTGACGTCAACGGCGCCGCCGAACACCACGGGGCCTTCTTCGGCGGTCACTATCAGTCTGGCGCTTACGGAACTTATCAGCGATGGTCTTGCGCGACCGACGGTCTCTCCAACACCGCGATCATGAGCGAAATCTTGATCGGTCAGAGAGACGATCGCGGACGACAAGATACGCGCGGCGCTTTCTGGCGCGCTTGCCTCACCCCCTTCTACACCCACTATAATACGCCGAACTCCACCTATCCGGACAAGATGCTCTACAGCTACTGCCGTTGTAAAGATCTTCCCGAAATGAATCTTCCGTGCAAAGACTACAAGCTCACCATAACCGCCTCTAACGGCACCTCGCAAGACGTCGCATGGGTCGCGGCGCGTAGTCGCCACTCCGGCGGAGTCAACGTCTGCTACGCCGACGGTTCCGTTCACTTCGTCAGTTCTACGGTCGACGCCGACGTCTGGCGCGCGATCGGCTCTACTCAGGGCGCCGAAACTGTTCAGACTCCGTGATCTATAGAGGTATCCTATATGACAAAAAAGAATTTCGTAGCCGGACTATCCGTTCTGCTTCTTCTGAGTCTCGTTTTTACGACAGGATGCGCTCCTAAAGAAAAACGTTGCGTTCTTACGGGAACGGTGACGATCTCCGGCGAGCCGTTGCCTTCTGGAATCCTTCAGTTCACGGCCCAAAATCCCGACCCGAAGAAGTCGGTAGTCGGGGCGACTGCCGACATTATCGACGGAAAGTATACTCTTCAGGAAGGTTACGCGCTCCTTCCCGGCGATTACACGGTCAGCGTCGTCGCGAACTTGTTCCGTAACAAAAAAACGGGGGTGCTTGTCGATCCTAACGATCTCAAAGACGGTTTAATCGATCCCAGCGCAGTTGAAAGCGAAGACATTATTCCGCCCGAATTTGGCGTCAACTCCGAACAAGTTTCACCGTCGGGGAAGACAAGACGATGACGTACGACGTCGCCATTCCGTAATAGAACTCAATAAAATCGCGTCAAAGAGCGTTACCTAAAGGGGCGACGCTCTTTTTTTGTACAAAAATAAAAAATCATACCCTACAGTTGGACTTTTTCGTCCTCTTTGTTTATAATGACAGAAAATGAGGGGAAGTTTTCCGAGATAGGAAAATTTTACTCTTTACCAGAGAAATTTATACAAAGAATCTATTAAAACAAAATATCCATTGTATAATTCAAAAAAACTCTGAAGCAAAGTCTGTTGGTTTTATTACGGCGCCTGCGACTTTGTCCCCAATAGGTCCATTCGTCAAGAAGGGAATAATAGATGAAAAAACAAGCCAGTAAAATCAGTCGTCGTTCCTTCCTTGCCGCGACGGCGGCGGCCATCTCTGCGCCTCAACTCGTTCCTGCCAACGTTTTAGGGTATGACGGCGGGGTTGCTCCGAGTAACAAAATCAATCTTTTCCATATCGGATTGGGAAATCGCGGTAATGAACTCCTCGGAGGATTCCTCAATAACTCAAATTATCATGTCTTAGGCGTATGCGACTGCTATAAAGCCCACCTTGACCACGCCAAAGGTCGTGTCAATCAGCGTTATGGGAACGAAGACGCCGCCGGTTACGCGCATTACGAAGACGCCCTTGATCGCGAAGACGTCGACGCTATCGTCTGCGCCACTCCTGATCACTGGCACACGAAGATCTCCGTCGAGGCTTGCCGCGCTGGCAAAGACGTCTACTGCGAAAAGCCCTTGACCCTGACCCTTCAGGAATCCCGTTTGATCGTCCAAGCCGCGCGCAAGTACAATCGCGTCTGCACAAGCGGCAGCCAGCGCGTTATGGAAGACTACGGGTACATCGCTCCTATTCTCCAGAGCGGTTGCATCGGCGAAGTCAAAGAAGTTTACGTCGGTTTGGGCAATCCTCCGTGGCACTGCTATCTCCCCGAGCAGCCGATTCCGGAGGGCATGGATTGGGATCGTTGGCAAGGACAAGCGCCTCTCGCGCCTTACAACAGCGAACGTTGCTCCGGAAGCTACGGCGGCGGTTGGCGTAATTACACCGAATACGGCAACGGCTTCCTCGCCGACTGGGGCGCTCATAAGTTTGGCGGCGCCATGTACGCGCTTGGTCTCGACGCGGAAGAGCCCGTCGAGATTCTCCCTCGCGGATACAACGGTTCCGACTATGTCTGCGCCGTCTTCAAAAACGGCGTTAAGATGTATCACGCGTGGAACGGACCTCACGACATTACCTTCGTCGGCTCCGAAGGCGAATTCCGTCACGGTCAGAAGATGGATCCCCTTTATCCTGTCGAAGTTCGTCGTTATTCCGGCGGCGCCACGAATATCGCCGACGACTTTGCCTTCTGCGTTCGTAATCGTCTGCGACCGTTCCAAGACTTCTTCTATGGAGCTTGCACCGCCTCTATGTGCCAACTTATCACGATTGGGCATAAACTCAATCGTCAACTCCAATGGGACGCCGCGAATTGCAGTTTCATCAACGACGAGGAAGCGAACAAACACGTCGCTCGCGTCCAGCGTTATCCGTACGTCATTCCCGTCGTCTGAAGTCTCGCGACATAATCGGTTTTTTCAAAAAAAAGCGCGCGGAGATTACTCTGCGCTTAACATACAGAAATAGAGACGAATACATGAAATTCAATTTGAAAAACTCCGCGCTGATCCTTACAGCGTCCCTGTCTCTCTGCGCCTTTGCCGCGCCGAGTTTTGCTCAAGACGCCGCCGAAACCTTCAAGGCTACCGTCGAAAAAATGACTCCAAGCGATTGGACCAACGAGGATCAGATCAAGGAAATGGAGAACGCCCAGCAAACGTGGATGAATCTCTGTCTCCAACAGCTCGATCAACGCGAAGCCACTCTTTCGCTCATGAAAGACGCGCTCGTCCAAGATTATCCGACCGCGACCAAACAGTGGCTCCTGCACCTCGTCGGTTGGGTTGGCGACGACTCATGCGTCGACGTCCTCGCTTCATTCCTCGCTAGCGACGAACCCGCGCTCTTCGACGAAGCGGCGCGCGCCCTCGTCCAGATCGGTTCCGAAAAAGCGGTCGCCGCTCTTAATGCCGCGAAGGAAAAGATCGACGATCCTAAGAAGATCGAAGGCTATCTCGTCAACGTCAACGTCGACCTTTCTATCGGAGTCGAAACAGAGCTTCCTCAGGCCCTCCCCTACGCTTCCGACAAAGAATTTGCCGACTACATGGCCAAATTCAACGACCTCTCAGACGACGATAAAGCCCGCGCCTTAGGCGCCATCCGCGTCAAGGACGACCCCGCCTATCTCGAAATCGTCCTCGACTCGCTCAAGTCCGAGAACGAATTCGTTAAGCGCGCCGCTATCCTCGCCCTCGAGAAGATTGGCTCCGGTAAGAACTTCGACGCTCTTTACGACGCTTTCTCCTTCGATCGCGGTCTTGTTGAACGCGTCATGGCGAACATTGCGACCGACGACTTCAACGCCGCTCTCGCCGCTGCTCTCAAGAAAGAAAAGAACAACGACTACCTCGTGTCTCTCGCTTACGTCGCCAGCCTCCGTTACGACAAAGAAGAGGTCGCCACCCTTCTCGATCTTGCCAAGAAAGACGACTGCGCCGTTCGCCTCCAGCTCCTTGCCGCCGCTGAACAGCTCGCGTCTAAGAAAAACATTCCCGACTTCGTCAACGCGTTCCTCGCGATTCCTCAAGGCGGAGATCGCGACCGCGCCGAGCAAATCATCTCAAGACTTTGCGACGGCGACGCGACTCCTGTCGTTAAGATGATGAATAACGATAACGGCGCCCAAATCTTCATGCTTTTGGGACGTATCGGCGGCGACGCGGCCCTCGAACAAATGCAAAAGGGTCTCGCTTCCGGTCAGCCTCAGATGATCGCTCTCACCATCCGCGCCATGAGCAATTGGCCTAACGCCGTCGTTTGGGAAAAACTCCTCGACGCCGCCAAAGATCAAAAGCTCCCCAAGCAACTTCGCATCCAAGCGCTCCGCGCCTTCGTACGCGTTGTTTCTCTTCCTGACGACCGCGACGGTATCGACATGTCCGACGACGACAAACTCGCCAACTTGAAGACCGCCTTCGAGCTCGCAGAACGCGACGACGAACGCAACCTCGTCCTCGAACGCGTCGGCGCCGTCCGTACTCTCGATTCCGTCCGCTTCGCCCTCTCCAAAGTCGACGAAGCAAGCCTTTCCGATAAGGCGATGAACGCTATCCTCGACCTCGCGCACCAGGACTATCTCCGCAAGCAAGACAAGGAGCTCTTCAAGGGCGCTCTCGACGTCGTTATTGAAAAGGGTAACGATCAGCAACGCGACCGCGCGACCGGCTACAAAAACAACATCAAATGAGTTCAATCCTTTGACAGATTTCTAACTAAACCGCGACGCTGTTCAACGCAACGTCGCGGTTCTTTATTGTCTAACCGCCCTTTTTCACTATAATGCTACGAAAGTTGTCTCGCGCGCCTTTTCTTAAAAGGATTCAAGAATGTATTTCGACGTCATTTCCAGACTTCGCCAATCCCAATTGAAATTTGTCGTCACGATCTCCGGCGGCGGTTCCCCCTTCCTATCGGATTATCTATCCGTTCCCGGCGCGTCTCAGACCTTTCTTGAAGCGCGTATTCCGTACGCTCCTTTAGCGACGGACGACTTTTTAGGATTCCGCCCGGAAAAGTATACCTCGGAACGCACGGCCCGACTCCTAGCCGCCGCCGCGCTACGACGCGCTCAGATCCTCGCGCCCGACGCCGACCCTCAAACCCTCCTCGGAATCGGAGCGACCGCCGCCCTTGTTTCGGAGCGCCCCAAAAAGGGAGAACATCGCGTATACTGTTCCGTCGTCTCGCGTCGGGGAACTTTTTCCGCGTCGACGACCCTCAAAAAGGACGCCCGAACCCGCGCCCAAGAAGAACGAATCGCCGCCGATTTCATCTTCTCTACCCTTATGAAAACGCTGGAAGAAGTTGAGCGCGGATCTCAAGAATTCTGGACGGAACACAAAGCTCCCCTTCCCCTTCGAACCCTCGAACCACTCTCGTGCGACGACTCCGCCAAATTCTCCGCCGTCCTCGTCAATCCTGAAGCCTCGACCTTCCTCTACGCTCCGGAGGACGCCTCGGGACAAGCCCTACTCGCGCAAAATGGACGCGTCGCCCCTCTTCCGCGTTCTCCTCAAAAAGGCGCCCCCTATCTCATCTTCCCCGGTTCTTTTAACCCCGCGCATCGAGGGCATGCCGCGATCGCTCACATCGCTTCGTCGCGCCTCAATCTTCCCGTCGCCTTCGAAATATCCGCGCATAACGTCGACAAGCCGCCCCTTGATCCGATGGAACTAACGCGCCGCGCCGCCCAGCTCAACGAACTCGTTCCAAACTCGACTCTCTGGATCGTCAACGCACCGCGATTTCTCCAAAAGGCGCGCATTTTTCCCGGCGCGGTTTTTATCGCGGGAACCGACACGATTTTACGCCTCGCCGATCCGAAGTACGAAAATAATAGCGCCGCTCAGCGCGACTCCGTCCTGGAAAAACTTCGCGCTCTGAACGTCCGATTCCTTGTCTTTACACGAAGAATCAACGGAAAAATACTTTCTTCCGATACGCTCGCCGACATGCTCCCTGGCGCGCTGCGTCAGCTCTGCGA
Source organism: uncultured Thermoguttaceae bacterium (assembly GCA_934725735.1). GTDB lineage: Bacteria > Planctomycetota > Planctomycetia > Pirellulales > Thermoguttaceae > RUG369. The sequence continues at coordinate 7,649 of CAKVCP010000010.1, read as the reverse complement.
GTTTCTTCCGCAAGACGTTTTTATCGACGATATTTCTTCTTCTGAAATCAGAAGGCAAGAGAAAGAACGCTTGTAGAGATAAAAAAAAGCCCTCGTTCATCACGGGGGCTTTTATATTACGCGTTCCCTTTCAATTGGTAAAATAGACCTTCGTACCGGGGACAAGGAAGATTTTCAGCTGCGAAATCTCTCGATTGCTAAAGATAAAACCGCCATTTTCAGGAACGTCCGTTCCGATCAGTTCCGCGCGATTCGTTCCTTGAAGTCCGTGACCGCCCGAAAGACCGATCCAATACGCGCCAAGGGGATTCTCCGGGGAACCTCCCGGAATCGTGATTTTTGAGCCTGAAAGATCGACGGCGTCGCAAGAGGGCTTCTCAATCAGCGTCTCGACGTCACACGTTCCTCTAAAATTCGCGTCTTGACGCGGAATACCGCACTTGAATCGACCGGCGTAGAGGCCGTTGAAAGTCAGCAAAAGTTCTTTGCGCGACGCGGAGATTTCCGCGGCGACCGGGCCGCGAAATACTTTGAGTTGCGCTCCGGGGGGGAGCGGAGAATCCGCAGGGAGTTTCACGCCGTTGATAACGGCGATCGTTTCGGGGGAGACGTTATACTCCTTCGCGATCGATTCGAGAGTTTCTCCGGGCAACGTTTGACGCATCGGTTCCAGAATCGCGCGTTTCGGGTTATAGAAGATCTCGAAAGCTAAACAGTCGAGCGTCGCGTTGATCCGCGCGACGACGTCCGCCTGTCCTTGAGCGACGTAATATCGCCTAAGCATATTGAGAGCGACGAAAATCTCGCGAGCCTGGGCGGCGGAAGCGACGTCGCGCGCGCCGTTTAACGCAAGATTAAGCGCCGCCGGATAGTTTTTCGCGGCGATTAGTTCGGAAAGGGTCGGAGTCGCGGCGGTTGCGCACGCGGCGGGATCCAGGGGCGTTTGAACAGGATTGGCGCAAGAGGCGGAGCTCTGAGTCGCAGACGCGCGCGCGGGCGTCGTCGCGGCGGGAGCCGGAGAAGCGGGAGCCGCCATTGCGGCGCCAGCCTCCGCTAAGGTTCGCGGTTGCGAAGCCGGGTTCTCTTGAGACGGTTGTTGGGGCGCGGAGGAGGGCGACGATTCCGCGATTCCCTCCGGCATAGGAGCGACCGACAACGCGCCGTTCTCATTCTGCGCCTCGACGGCGGGCGTCGCGGCGACGTTCAAGGAGTCGGACGCGTTCTGTTGCGAAGCCGTCTCTTGCGCATGGTCGCTAAGAAGCGCGTTCGCCTCGGTAAATTCCGCGCTCTGCGGCGGATCGGCGAGAGTCGTCAACGACTCGTCCAAACCGTCCCCCGAGCCGTTGAAGATCGGATCGTCGAGAGGGCTGTCGGAGAGATTCTCGGGCGCGGCGAGGGGATCCGCGTCCGCAGAACTCTGAGAAAGGAGAGAATCGTCGGCGGAAAGGTCTGTCGACGGCAGGCCGGAGTCTTGCAAATCCGTCGCGACTCCCGCAAATCGCGAACGAACGGGGGAATCGACCGGTTCGCCGCGTTCTTCGAGGATTCGCGGGCGAGAGGCGGGAGAAGCGATCTGAACGCGCGATTCCGCGCATAGGGAGTCGTCGCCGCCGTTGGGAAGACAAGCGTTTTCGTCGACGGGAGCGACCGTCAATTCGGCGTCGTCGGCCTTGGCGCGGTATTTTTCGGGGGCAATACAGAACCTAGCGAGAGACGATCGAAGCGGACTTAACGGGGGCGGACACGATTCCCACGCGCTTTCGGGAAGAAACGTCAAAGCGCCAAGCGTCGCGAATAGAATCATAGCAAGCCATGCGACTCCCTTTAGCATATTATCCGCCACGATACGTCCTCCTGACGTTCAAATCATTGTCTGTCCGTTTTCCTTGGATGAAAACGCCGCTTCTTTCGAGAGAACGAACGGAAGCAAGCGCGTTAAAATACCTTCTCGCACTGTAATGACTTTTTCATAAAAAAAAAAGAGCAAAAACGCGTAAAGATTTACCGCGCCTAACTTCACAAAAATCGCGTCCCTTTTAAAATAACCGGCAACTGTGCGAGCAGTTCTCCACGCGCCGGAGATTCTCGGCGTTTCTTTTAAAAATATTCTTTAAAATGGAAGATAAAAACTCTTCGATACGAGTCGAACGTTACATGCTTGAAGGCTCGGTTCCTCGCGCTTTATGGCGTTTTGCTATTCCCTTCATGTGCGCCTATCTTCTACAGGCGTTTTACGGAGCCGTCGACCTCTTCATAGTTGGAAGATATTGCGATGAAGCGGCAATCGCCGCCGTCTCGATCGGCGCGCATTTTTTATTTGTCGTCACCGGCCTCACTTTAGGTCTTGCAACAGGGAGCACGGCGCTTATAGCTCAGCGCGTCGGCTCTCAGAATTCAGAAGGAGCCGCGCGCGCAATCGGATCAACCGCCGTTCTCTTTTTCATAATCTCCGTTATTCTCACGCCAATTCTAGCGCTCTCCGCCGATTCCTTCGTCGAATCGATGAAAACGCCGTCGGAAGCGGTTCTCTATACGCGCCAGTACGTCTTTACCGTCGCGTGCGGGATTCCGCTCGTTATTGGCTATAACGTGATCGGAGCGATATATCGCGGATTCGGAGACGCCGTCACGCCCACGATCTTCGTCGTCATGTCATGCGTCTGCAACATTATCGGCGACCTGATCCTCATCGCGCATTATGGGATGGGACCATTGGGCGCGGCGATCGCGACGGTCGCGTCTATTGCGTTAAGTTTCGTCGCGTCCATCGTTTATATTCGCATTAAACGCTTCCCGATCGAATTCCATCGCCAACATTTTCTTCCGAACCTTGAATCCCTTAAGCGAATTCTCGGCGTTGGAACGCCTCTCGCTCTACAAGACGTCTTCACAAACGTTTCATTCCTTGTAATTCAAGCGATCGTCAACTCGATGGGCGTTATGGAAGCTGCGGGACTCGGCGTCGCGGAGCGGTGTATCGGCTTCTTCTTTCTCCCCGCCGTCGCCTTTTCCAACGCCGTTACGACCGCTACCGCGCAGAATCTGGGCGCAAAGCAACCCAAACGCGCGGCAAGCGCTGGCTTATGGGGAGTCCTGATCGCCGCGACCTTTGGAGTCGTCTTCTGGCTCTCGTGCCAGCTTTGGGCGACAAACGTCGCGGGGCTTTTCACGCACGTCGACGAAGTTGCGCGTCAAGGCGGACTGTACTTGCGTTCGTTCATGATCGACTGCGTTCTCGTCGCGCTAATATTCAACCTGAACGGATACTTCTGCGGGTGTGGAAAAACGTTGATCGTTTTTCTGCACAGCACGGTTACCGCGTTTATCGCGCGTATTCCCTTGTCGTATATCATCAGCCGAGAAAGCGATTCCACACTCTTTGACGTAGGTATGGCCGCGCCAATATCCTCTTGCCTTTCCGTCGCCGTGTGCGTCTGCGTCTTCCTCATTTTACGAAAAAAGACGCTCGCCGTCGCGTCGACCCCAAACCTTTCCGCTTAACGCGAACTACGGAAGATCGCGCAACTTGCGTTCTTTTGCGTTGTCGAGGAGTTTTTTCACTTCCTCAAACGCGTTGAAAAGAGGGACGGAACTCGGATTCCGCCCCTCTTTTTCACGTCTCTTAATTTCCTTATATCTCTCGACGAGCGCTTCGTAAGAGTCGAACTTCTCCCCCGCGAAGACATGAGGATGACGTCGTATCATTTTCTCATTGGCGCTTGTAACGACGTCCTCGAGCGTAAAGAGATTCTCCTCCGCGCACAACTCGATCATGAGGAGCGTCGTCGTCAGAAGATCGCCAAGTTCTTCGCACAGGTTCGCAGAATCACCCGACGCCTCCAGCTCATTGATCGCGCGAACGACCTCCGCGGTCTCTTCTACGCATGGAAGTTTAAGCGTTTCAAGCTTCAGACTTTGAAACCAAGGACATCCGGTCTCTTTGTCTCGAAGCGCGGCAAGAAGTTCCGTCAGCTTGCGCAATCCCTCCATACTTTTTTCCATCTCGAAGATTCTCCTTACAAATCGGCAAGAACTTGAGCGGGATTTTCCGCCGCCTTCACTTTATCGTACGCGCGCGCGACCACGCCTTCTGGATCGATCACATACGTCGTTCTCAACGTTCCCATCGAGACCTTGCCCGCGCATTTCTTTTCTTTCCAGACGTCGTACGCTTGCAGCGTCGTCAACTCGCGATCGGAAAGCAACGTAAAACTGAGTTCGTTCTTCGTCTCGAACTTCTTATGCGACGCGACGGAGTCTTTGCTCACTTCCACGATAACGGCGCCTTTCCGCGCATATTCCTGCGCCAGACGCGAAAATTCGCACGCCTGTTTCGTGCAACCGGACGTCGAGTCCTTAGGATAGAAATAGAGCACGAGCGTCTTTCCTCGATATTCGGAGAGCGTATGAGCTACCCCGTTCTGATCCAGCAATGAGAAATCGGGCGCGATTGTTCCAACTGTCAGCATACTTAACCTTTCCAAAATACACGCAAGGGAAAAATAAAGCGGTCAATTCAACCCTGTTCGAAACAAGGGAAGGACATTAATCACGGGCTCCTCGTAAGGATGAACGCGTTTAATGGCGGCAAGGGTTTCGTCGAGTTTCTCGGCGCGACAAAGAACCTCGACTTTGAGTTCGGGCGCTTCGCAGATTGAGTCGATCGTTCCGATATACGGCGAGGCGCCTTCGAGAGGACGCCATGTCCCCGTCACGCGCGAATAGGAAAGACACGCGTCGTATTTGCCGATGTGCCCGGCGTCGACTTGAATCAAGGCGACGCGCAAGTCGTCAAAATTTTCCTCGGGGATGAAAATCTCCAGTTTGAAAAACTCAAAATTCATTCTTGAGCGCTTCCTTCAAGAGCGGCGCGCCACGCATCCTCTTTGAACCCGACAAGGACGAACCCCTCTCCGACTAGGATCGGACGTTTGACCAGCATCCCGTCGGTCGCCAAAAGTTCGAGAATCTGGGCGTCGCTCATCGTCGGCAACTTGTCTTTAAGCCCCATCGAGCGATACAGAAGACCGCTCGTATTGACAAATTTTTTGATCGGAAGCCCGCTGGCGTTGAACCATTGAGTCAACTCGTCGAGCGTCGGCTGTTCTTCTTTGATATTTCGCGACGCGTAGGGGACGTTCTGAGCGTCGAGCCACGCCTTAGCTTTTTTACAGGTCGTACATTTAGGATATTGCACAAAGAGCATGATAAACCTCGTATTCCTAGCGTTCGAGCGCATAATGAAAAAACGCTCACGCTCATTATACCGTCGCGCGGCGTCTTACAAGAAGAGAACAAAAAAAGCGCGCAGTGAAGAAAGGTCGGCTAATCTTTATCCCCCGCGCACGTAAAGGGGTCAAATCCGTCGCTCTTTAAGCAACGCTCAAAATCGCGCATAAGGTCGGCTAGCGTCATATTGCTGAAACACTCGACCATAATACGCTGAACTTGAATAAGACGGTCACGCAGAGAAAGTTGAAAAGAACGCGACAACGCGCACTCAGGCGTACGAGGTTCAGGAAAACGAAATACAAGTTGTCCTTTCTCGTACAAGACCTCGTTTATCGCTCTATAGACGTCCATAAAAGTAATCTGCTCAGGAGCGCTAGCAAAGACGGCGCCGCCAATGCCTCGACGCACTTTGACGATTCCCGCGTCGCGCAGCTGACCGATAATACTACGGATGGTTACCGGGTTTACTTTAATCTTACGAGCGACGAACTCGCTCGTCACTCGTTCTTCCTTATAGTGTGATATGCACGCAAGAATCGTAAGAGCAGTTGTAAAACGCATTGAAGTCTGCATAAAACGCCCCTGTACAATACTCTATCAGACCGGCTGTTAGAGGTTCGCCGACGTCATTTTACCAGATCGACAAGAGTCGCGTCAATATACTCGACAAGTTGGTTTGGATTGACGATCACCATCATGCCGCGCATACCGGCGTTGATATAGATCTCGTCGAATAAAATCGCCGTTTCGTCGACTAACGTCGGAAACTTCTTTTTCATTCCGATCGGCGAACAGCCGCCTCTTATGTAGCCGGTAAGGTCGCGCAAAGACTTCATGGGGATAAGATCGCATTTCTTATCTCCAAAGGCCTTGGCGACTTTCTTAAGATCAAGCTCGTCGCAGACGGGAAGACAACAGACAAAATAACCCTTCTTTTCCCCTTTCATGACAAGCGTCTTAAACATGCACGACGGATCGACCTGAGCTTCTTCCGCGATGTGCATGCCGGAAAGATCGCTCTCGTCTACTTCGTATTCAAATGTGCGAAAGGGGATACCGGCGGTTTCCAATAGCCGCGTGACGTTCGTTTTCTCTGTTGTATGCTCCGAATGATGCGACGACATAAGACAATCCTCCTCTATGCCTAACAGGCGAGGTGTTCAAGAATCTCCCGACCATTATCCCCATTACAATCGATTCGTCAAGCGCGGAAACGCGTTCTTTATCTGCGCGTCGGCTTGCCTAGGACACAGAAAAAAAGTATAATTCTGATTTGTTCGCCGGTTGAGATATTCGCCAAGTTCTTCGAATATCGCCGACGCTTGAAAAATCAGCGACGCCGTCCTCTTCACGCGGCGTTTTTAGGTTAGGAGATATTATGACGACGCCATTAGAGTTGCCGACTATTGACGAAACAACGCCTATTACCGAAATCCTTGAAAGAAACGCTCTTCTCTACGGCGACGACGTCAGCTTAGTGGAAATATCGCCCGAAGAAGGCGAAACCCGACGCATTACCTGGAAAGACTTCGATCTCATCGAACCTCCCACTCATCCGTTGGGACTTCGGCGTTCCACGACCTGGAAAAAATTCAACGATCTTTCTAATCGCTTCGCCAATCTCCTCCTCAGCAGAGGCGTTCAAAAGGGGGACAAGGTCGCCATTCTCCTTATGAATTGTCTCGAGTGGCTCCCGATATACTTCGGAATACTCAAAGCGGGTTGCGTCGCCGTGCCCCTCAATTTCCGTTACGCTGCGGACGAAATCAAATATTGCCTTGAACTCTCCGATTCCAGTTATCTTGTCTTTGGACCAGAATTCATCGGACGCGTTGAAACGATTTGCGACCAACTCGACAGAGTTAAATCCCTCTTCTTCTTGGGAGAAAATTGCCCGACGTTTGCCGAACCCCTTCATAATCTCACGTCATACGCGTCGCATGAAAACCCCGACGTCAAGCTCACGAGCGAAGACGAGGCCGCGATCTATTTCTCTTCGGGAACTACCGGCTTTCCTAAGGCGATTCTTCATCCGCATCGGAGCCTAACTTCCGCGTGTTTCACAGAACAGCGTCACCACTCGCAAACGCGACAAGACGTGTTTCTCTGTATTCCGCCCCTCTACCATACGGGAGCAAAGATGCACTGGTTCGGGAGTTTCCTTGTCGGAGGAAAGGCGGTTCTGTTGCGCGGGGTCAAGCCTAAGACGATCTTGCACGCCGTTTCGGAAGAGCGCTGCACGATCGTTTGGCTCCTCGTTCCATGGGCGCAAGATATTCTCGACGCCATCGACTCCAAGGAAGTCGATCTCTCCGGCTACGTCCTCTCTCAGTGGCGGCTGATGCACATCGGCGCGCAGCCCGTGCCCCCCAGCTTGATTAAGCGTTGGAAAAAGATCTTCCCCCTTCACGAATACG
>CAKVCP010000009.1 GCA_934725735.1 uncultured Thermoguttaceae bacterium | reverse complement strand
AGATCAACAGGCCTACGTTTTCGGAAGCGTCATGCGCTCTATTTATAATCTGCAACTCGGGGAATACGACGACGAGGGGGTTAAGCCTCCTCGACGCGTCGTCGTCTTCATCGACGAATTGAATAAATATGCGTCGAAAGACGCGCCGAAAAACTCCCCCATTCTCCGTCAGATCCTTGACGTCGCCGAACGCGGGCGGTCTCTTGGCGTCGTTCTCTTCGGCGCGGAACAGTTCAGAAGTGCTATCAACAACCGCGTGTCGGGGAACTGCTCGACGCACGCGTTTGGACGCTCGAACACGATTGAAGTCGGAAACGAAAACTATAAGAGTATTCCGCCGGTTTCCAAAAATATGATTACGCGTCTGAAGCAGGGCGAGTATATTCTCCAAAATCCTCTCTTCCGCTCTTTGCTTCACATCAAGTTTCCCAAGCCTATCTACAGGCAGTTTAAATAATACGATCCCCTACCATGGAAAACTCGTCTATCCCCACGACTATCGGCAAGAATGTTTTGGACAACCTCACGACAGGTCTCTACAAACACTCGAAAGTCATTTACCGCGAATATATTCAAAACTCGTGCGATCAAATCGACTTGGCGCTCAGAGATAAGCTTATCCATAACTTGGATGAGTGCGAAATCAATATTCAGATTGGCGACGGTCAAAACGAACGAAACGTCTCGATCACCGACAACGCGACCGGGGTTAAAGAGTCGCATTTCCGAGAAGAGATCGGCTCTATCGCGAACAGCAATAAAAAAAATGGGGAAAGCCGCGGTTTCCGCGGAATCGGTCGCCTATGCGGCGCCGCCTACTGCCAAACCCTCCGATTCTCGACAAGCTATAAGGGAGAGGCTTCCCAATCCTCCATGACCATCGACGCCAAAACGATGCGCGAACTCGTCGGCGGAAAAGACAAATACACGGTGGAACAAGTGTGGGAGCAAGTCGTAAGCTTTGAAACGCGCCCTTGGGATGAGGAGGACCATTTTTTCAAGGTCGAACTCTTCGATATCAATCCGGAAAACGACGAAATTCTCAATAAGGACGAAATCGTCCAATATCTCTCTTTCGTGGCGCCGACTCCCTATGATTCGATGATGTTCGGTTCTTTTCCTCAAAAGATTCATGAGGAAATGATAAAGCGCGAAACTCAACCGACGGAATATATCATTCGCGTCAACGGTAATCAAATCAAAAAGCCGTACAACGAAATAATTAAGGACAAAAACGGTCAGGAAAAAGATAGGATTGAAGATCTCGAAATCAGCGATTTTACGGACAGACAAGGGGACCTCCTCGCTTGGGGATGGGTCGGCAGATGCGAAAACAGCGAGCAAATACCCCAAAAGAATAATCCGATGCGCGGAATCCGTATTCGAGCTGGAAATATTCAGATTGGAAACGACGACGTTCTTCGCGATTTTTTCAACGAGCCTCGCGGCGTTTATTATTTTGTGGGCGAAATCTTCATTGTTAGCAAAGATTTGATCCCCAATTCGCAGAGAGATTACTTTAACGAGAATCCTGCGCGCAAAGAGCTCGACGCCCAACTGCGGGAATATTGCGCGGAATTAACACGTAGGTATCACGACTCTAACAAAATTGTCAACGATATAAAAGCCGTACAAAATTGCGAAAAACTCAACAAAGAATTCGAGCAAAAATGCAAAGACGGATTTGATAACAAAAAGGACGAAGAAAATCTCAACAACAATCTGCAGAAAAGCAAAGAAAAGGCCAGCAAGGCCCAACGCGAACTGCAAAAACGCGAACAGAAGTTCCAAGAGGCGCCCCACGATCCGAAAAATATCCAATATCAGATTATTAGGGCGCGACGAAATCCCTCGCAAGTGATCAAATCGTCGGAGGAAACAGAAAGAAAAGCGGCCCAGGCTAAGGAGAATATGGTTCCTTACGTCAGTCAGCAATTCGATAGACTCACCCCGCGCGAGCGCAAAATCGTCGATATCATTCTTTCGATCATCACCGACCGCCTTCAAGAGGACGCCGGACCGCTCATCAGAGAAATAACGGAAGCGATAAAGAAACTCTGATGGGCAAGCGCAAAGTTCTTTTAGTCGAGCCGAACTACAAGAATAAGTACCCGCCGATGGGACTTATGAAGCTCGCGACGTATTTTCGCAGACGCGGCGACGACGTGCGCTTTTATAAAGGGGATATGAAAGCGTTCGCCGTTCAACTAGTCTGCGAGGATTTGATTCGCAATCTCTCCTTTCGCTTCCCCGACGTCTGCTGGGCTGAATATTATCCAACCCTCAAGGATTACGTTCGACTCGGAAAAAGAAAGACTTTGGCGGGAAACAACCTCCTTCAAGACGAAACGGTATTCGATATTCTGAAGGTCTACCGCGAAAAGTTTCGCAATCAGGACTATTTCATCCATCCCCGATTTGATCGGGTCTGCGTCACCACCCTCTTCACCTTTTATTGGCAAATCACGATCGACACGATCAATTTCGCAAAGCGTCTGTGCAAGCCTGCGGAAACAAACCTTTCAGCGGAACCAAGCCTACGCCCCGTAATGGTGGGGGGAATCATGTCGTCGCTAATCCCCGAAGAGGTGGAAAAGGCGACGGGAATAACGCCGCATCGAGGACTTCTCGATCGTCCCCATCTCGTTGACGAGGACTCGGAGGACGTGATCGACGAACTCCCTCTCGACTACTCGATACTCGAAGAAATCGATTACGTCTACCCCGCGAATAACGCATATTTCGCGTACATGACGCGCGGATGCGTCAACAAATGTCGCTTCTGCGCCGTGCCTCGACTCGAGCCGAATTATCGAGATCACGTCGGTCTGCGGAAGCAAATCGAAGAAACCAAGCGGCGTTTCGGTTCCCAAAAAGACTTGCTCCTTCTCGACAATAACGTGCTCGCCTCGAAACGTTACAATGAGATTATCGACGAGATCAAAGCGTGCGGTTTCGCGAAAGGAGATACCGTAACCTCCGAGAACCCCTATTTTATCGCGTTACAAAACTTAAAGGATAATTACAATAATCGCGCGTATGTCCGTAAGATTATCAAGTTGTACGATGAACTGGCGATGAAATTGCCGGATTCGGGGGCAAAGCAAGAGTTTGAAGAGCGTCGTAAGAGCGCGCGGCTCCTCCATGATTATACGGCGACGCGCGACGCTATTCTGGAGCTCGACAACTTCGTCAAGCCTCTTTTTGAACGAACGCGCCATGCTCGCCCTCGCGCGAGAATCGTCGACTTTAACCAAGGGATTGATTCACGACTTGTAAACGACGAAAATATGAAGAAACTCGCCGAAGTGAACATCCAGCCGTTGCGAATCGCTTTCGATCATTGGAACCTCAGAAACGTTTACGAAAGAGCTGTTAAAACCGCCGTTAGAAACGGAATAACCAAGCTCTCCAACTACCTTCTTTACAACTTTGAAGACACGCCCGACGAGCTTTATAATCGGCTGCGTATGAACGTGGATCTGAGCGAAGAACTCGAGGTTTCTATCTATTCCTTCCCGATGAAATACCATCCGTTAGACGACCCAAAGTACTTCATGAATCGCGATTTCATCGGAAGACATTGGAACCGCAAATTCATCCGCGCGATTCAGGCTATTCTGAACTCCACGAAGGGAAAGGTTGGTCGCGGGGTCGAATTTTTCGAAGCCGCGTTTGGTAAAGATCTGAATGAATTTCACCGTCTCCTGTGGACGCCGGAGACGTTCCTCATCTATCGACGGCGATATAACGCGACGTTCCGCGAAGAACTCGCCGATCGCTACGACGTCAACATCGCCAAGGCGTGCGACGAATCCGAGATATGGTGGGAGAAATTCAACGCATTGTCTACCGAACAACTCGACAAAGCGAAGAAGGTCGTCGCTGAGAATAAATTCACCGACCATGATATTCAAAGCGACGACGCGCAAATCGTTGACGTCTTGAAGTATTATCAAATATCGCGAGAGGACAAATAAAGAGGGACGCGTAGTCAAAGCGACTATTTATTTAACGTTTAGTCGCCGAGAACCTTCAATAGAAAAGAAAAGGACGCCGAAATCGCCGTCTTAAAGAAGAGGCGTTTCAGCGTCCTTAATCTTTTCACGTTCTCCCAAGAGCGCGTTCACCATTCCGAAGGTGGGTTAGGAAGCGGTTTCTTCTCGAGTGAGATTCCTTTGCTTTTCGCGCGTTCCGCGATCTTTTCCTCGAGGTCGTTCGTCTCCTCGGGGGGCGCGGCGAAAGGATCGTCGACGGGAACGGCGAAGTCGACGTTCATCCAGAGTTTATCGGACGGCGACGGGGGATCGCGTCGGGGCGTCGACTTTTTTTTCGAGGTCGTCGGACCGCCTGGCGCCGTCGGCTTCTTTTTCGGACGCTGCCTCGGTTCGGGGCGTTTGGGACGCTCGCCGCGAGGAATTTCCGACGCCGGTTTCGCCCAAATCTCCGTTTGTCGTCCTGAGTCGAGAGAATCCGCGACCGACACGTAAAGAAGACTCCGCTCCTCGTCGATCGGCTCGTTCGGATCGCGGAAGATGAACGAGCGTTCTCCAACGCGAACGACGTCGTCAAAGGTAAACGGCGTCAGAGCGACGACGGGTACGTCGTTGACCCAGATCTGCGTCTTCTCTTTTCCTGAGTCGCCGAAGGGTCTCACGAAAAGCTCCTGGCCGAGTTTGATCGCCATGAGGTACGCGTCGCCGATTTGGAAACGCGCAACACCGCCGTCTCTTAAACCGCGAAGCTTATCCACCATCCTGCGACTATACCTCGGAGCGCTCATATCACCTCGAATCTTCGCCACGCAAACTAAGACGATCGCGACGCTCAGACGCGCGTCGCTTCCAAACCGCTTTCATTCGAGAACTCGACGTCGTATCCGTCGGGCGTCTCGAGAGAATAGAGGAGCTTGCCGTCCTTCTTCTCCCAGCGCAACTTGATCGCCGAACCGTAAAGTGGCTGAACCCCCGCCGCCCAGGTCAGGGAATCGATCTTCGGCAATCGAATCACAATCTTCTTCGCGGACGGATCGACGCTGCGAATTCCGACGACGTCGCGATAATAGACGCGCTCGACGTGCGACGCGAACCCGTGGTTGCAGCTCGCGAAGTCAGTGTCGTTCTCCCACAGCGTTCCCGTTCGATCGACCATGTACTCGTTATACGCAACCGATTCGTCCAAGAGCTGATCCCCGCGATTCGCTTGTGAAATGAGTTCCAGACGCAGCACGTTGCCGACGAAGGAGTTCGCCTTGTGAATCTCCGGATATCCGCCCTCCTTCACGCGATTCGGGCCGAACTTGTCCAAAAGCGTCGCCCACAGCTCCGGATGAGACTCCGGCGTCGCCGTCTTGAAGAAGAACGCGAAGTATTGGCAGACCTCCGTTCTGTCGCGGCAGATCTCAAGGGTTCCGTCCTCTTTACGAATCGCGTGGTCGACGAAGAACTCGCCGTCAAAAGATTGCTCGATCACTTTAGCGCGAACTTTACGCGCCTTTTCGCTCCATTTCTCCACGTCGTAAAGCGCGCCGACGATCTCCAAAATGCGCGCGTACGTCATATTGCTCGGGTAGTTCACGTCTTGAACAAAATCGTTCGCCCTCGACCATTCGACAAAAACCCAGCTCGGAAGCTTTTCAAGAAGTCCGTCGGAATTCTCGTACTTCTCGAAGAAGGCCATCAACTTCTCAATCTTTTTGCGCATCGCTTTCACAAGCCACGGATTCTGCGCGCGCGACGCAAATTCGCCAAGTTCCATTACGAACCACATCGCCCAGTTCGGGATGTACACGCCGTCGTAGTGATCCGAAGGATAGCACATCGGCAACATTCCGTCGGGAATATGTTTGAAGCTCTCCGGCAACATGAAGTTTTCCAAAAACGCCTCTTCCGCCGCGACGGAGCCCGTGAGGTCGAAGGAAGAACGCGCCGTAAAGAAGCTGTCGCAAAGCCAGCCCGCGCGCTCGCGATGAGGACAGTCGGAGAAAACGTCGACGGCGTTTTCGCGGAAGGTCAACTGCGCGGCGGCGTAAATCTTCTTCAAACGCGGATCGGAAGAGTCGAAGGACGCCTCGCGAGTCGGCGGATACGCATATTCGCGAAGGAAGAATTTGTTTAGCTTAAAGCTACCCTTCAGGCAGTGCAACTTCGCGTAACGACCAACTTGCGGCGCAATGCACTCGATTTTCTGCCTTCCGTCTTCGCTAAAGCTCCATTTTACTGCGGAGCACGTTCCCAAACGCAGGAAGTTGACGTCCCCGTCCGCAGTCATAATCTCGTCGAAGGTAATCACGACGTCCGTCTCGCCCTTCGTCTCGATCTCCAATCCGAAGAAACCGCAGTAGTTGGCGCCGAAGTCGACGACCTGCGCGTCCGACTCCTTGTAAACGGAACCGACGCTCAGCGGCGCCTCGTCCGTGAGTTTCGTCTCAAGACGCTGAACGTCGTCTGAAAGAACGACCGTCAATTCGTCGAGAGGATACCCCTTGAGTTGCGGGCCGATATTGACAAGAGAACGGTCGCGCCACGGATTTTCGAGCTTTTCGCGAGGGGTCACGACGCAGCGTTTGCCCCACGCCTTGGGTTCGAAGATCGCGAACTCAGGATACGGAAGGCGGCGCGGAAGATGTTTCACTTCGGGTTGACGCGCAAGTTCGACCGCTTCCAATTCATGCGCGTGACGAAGATCGTACACCTCGATAAAGGGGCGCTGGAAGCTAAAGCGCTGAACCTTCTGAACGCGCACGCCCGTCATGTCGCACGCCTCAAAGGAGACAACCCCTAACTTCTTCGCGTCGAGAGTCGCCGCGACGACGCGCCCCGATCCGTCGACAATTTCCGCTTCAAGGAAGGAAGGTTGATCCAAAAGGTCGAAGCTGTTGCTGTTGTATCCGCAAACTTCAATCGTGATGAAGTTTGAATCTTTCGTCAACTTCGACGCGATATCCCATTCGTCGACGCGGAACCATCCGTGAGGGCCCCGGCACGGTCCGTAACCGACGTATTGCCCGTTGACCGTGACGCGATAGATAGTGGCGCCGGCAATGCGCAAAATAGACCCGGCAATATCGTCTTTCGAGTTAAGTTTGAAGGACGCGTAGAAGGTCAGCGTCACGTTCATTTCCGTCTCGCGTCCCTTTTCCCAAAGAGGAACGGCGACCTGGAATTTTGGTGTCTTTTCATTATCCGCTACGGCGGCGTCTTGCGCGAAGCCGCGACTCGAGATCTCAAGAGGCAGACTTGAAGCGGCGAGAGTTAAAGCGCTTGTTTTCAGAAAATTTCGACGATTGGTTCCGTAAAGCGGCATAATCAATCCTTCCTATTATTAGCTAGACGTCGTACTAAAACGCGCCAAACGCGCGTGCAAGGTATGATACCAAAAGAGAAGCGCAAAGTCAATTTTTTACGCGCAAAAAAGAGAAAATAGTTCCAAAAGATAAGACGCCCTTATCAGGGGAAGATAAGGGCGTCAAAACCAAAGAAAATCCGCAAGCTAGAAGAAAGGAATAAGACTACTTAAGGACTTCGTTGGTCAAGGTCTCGACGGTCGTGTCCGTCTCCTCAAGAGGTTCTTCCTCTAAGGCTTTCTGAGCGTCTTCAACATCCTGCAAAACGGCGGCGCGTTCCTGAGCCTTAGCAAGAAGATTCACGCCGGCGGAAAGATCTTCCTTGAGGAAGTAGCTTTCGGGCATATTATTGTTTCCTTCTTGCTTCGTCTTCGAAGCGAGCTCTTCAAAGCTCAAACCGTTTTCAGCGTTCCAAACGGCGGCCTGAACGGCGTTCTGATTGAGTTCGGGATCGCCGAGCATGGAGCAGAGAACCTGCGTGGTTTTGTTGTCGGTGTACATGTCGATCGGGACGATGGTATACTCAACGGAAGGACCGGGTTCTTTTTTGCCATGTTCAAGGCAAACGGTGCGAACGGATTCGCGATGTGTCTTGTTAGGAGCGATGGAGAACAAACCGCCGCCGCCGCGACCGCCCATGCCGCCGCCCATACCGCCGCTACGACCGCCCATGCCGCCGCCGATGGATTGATTGCCGCCGCTACGGCTGGAACCGCCCATACCGCCGCGGCTATTCATCATGCCGCCGCGACCGCCGGCTTCGCCGAACATACCGCCGCCGAAACCGCCTTGGTTACGACCGCCGCCCATCATACCGGCGGCGCCGCCCATCATGCCTCCCATCATGCCGCCCATGCCGCCGCGTCCGCCCATCATACCGGGCTGAGCCAACACGGGAACGCCGGCAAACGCCGAAGGCATCTCGACGACAATCGGTTTATCCGTCTTGTTCGTAACGGCAATGCTGCTCTTGAGGGAGTTTTTCGGCGTCAATTTAACTTCGACGAGCCCTTCGTCAATAGCCTGGAAGAGTTCGACGGGCTTTACTTCATCAGCCTTAGGAGCGTCGTCGGCAGCGTTCGCGCGAACGCCAGTCATCGGCAGCGAAACCGCCAACATTACTAGTAAATGGAACATACTCGATTTCATCTGGATTCCTCAATTCGCGCTACCCCAAGGCGAAACGCGACCGTTTGCGCGCTTCAACGCTCGGCGTCAAAACACTTGAGTCAACGACGTCAATAGGACGCCTGAGTAAATACACTGTCAATAATGATAATCTGGGCGGCGTCAAACGTCTACTATTTTTGGCGGGAAAATTCAACTTTTTTTCAGAATTTTCAAAATATGCCTATCGTTTACGCCAGTTTTAACGGCGACATTCACGCGCCGCTATTTTTCGTCGACGTTCTTGCCCGTCTTCGCTTCGATCGCCAGCGCCAAATAACTTTTCACGATCGTATCGCGCAATCCCAACGCTTCGGCAAGCTCTTTGACGGCGGCGCGCGCTTCCTCAAGGTCTCCCTCGGGAGCGAGCGTTTCGATCTCGGTGAAGACGCCCAGTTCCGCAAGCGCGTCGAGCGTGATCGTAAAACGTCGACCTTTGAATTCGCAAAGAGCGGTTCGTCGCGTCTTTTCAACGCTTTGAGCCTCTTGAAACCCCAGACGTTCGAAGAATCGCGTCCAATCGTCTCGCGTTCGGTCGACGAGCGCTTTACGGATCGCCGAGTCTTCAAAGCCGGGAACGACGAGCGGCAGTTCGATCTCTTCGCGCGTCTTCGTCGTTTCGTCGAGTCTCGGCCCCTTATACGTTACCGCCAAAAATGAGCCGCGACGACGAATACGGAGCATCTTGCCCGCGTTGGGAAAGCCGAGCGCGTCGCACCGAAAAAACGCGTCGCACTCGACGGACGGTTCGCCGAAAGTCGCGTCGAGAAAGGACTTAACGCGCGCTTCATACGCGTCCGCGTCCTCGACGCGAAACTTCATCTCAATTTCAAGCATCTCCGCGTCCCTACAGCAACGTCGAGAACTGTTCGTTCACGCGCAGATCGCCGCAATTCAAGTAACGAATGTCCTTAATACCGTACTTCATCATCGCCAAACGCGTCAATCCGACGCCGAACGCGAAACCGCTGTATTCGCGCGGATCGATTCCGCCGTGGCGCAAAACTTCCGGGTGGATAAGTCCGCAGGGGATCAGTTCGATCCATCCGTCGCCGCACGTCGGGCACCCTTTGCCGCCGCACAGGAGGCAGTTGAGGTCGAGTTCGAAGCCTGGTTCGACGAAGGGGAAGTAACCGGGACGCAGACGCACTTTCACGTCGCGACGGAAAACTTGACTCAAGATCGTGCGCATGACGGCGATCAGGTTCGCGACGGAAATGTCTTTATCGACGACGAGCCCTTCGCACTGATAGAAGGTGTTTTCATGGCTGGGGTCGACCGATTCGTAGCGGAAGCATCTTCCGGGGAAGATCGCGCGAATAGGAGCGCCAAAGCGTTTCAGGGTGCGAACTTGGTTGGCGGAAGTATGCGTGCGCAAAATCAGCTGGTTCTTGAGCCAGAAGGTGTCTTGCATATCGCGCGCGGGGTGGTCGTGCGGGATATTCAGCGCTTCGAAGCAGAAATATTCCGACTCGACTTCCGGGCCGTACAGGACGGAGAAGCCCATCCCTTGGAAGATATCTTCAAGTTCCATCTGCGCCAACGTAATCGGATGAAGAGCGCCAAAGCGTCGACCTTTTCCTGGAGCGGTCAAATCAAGATCGTTCGCCTTGCGACGCGGGGCGCTCTCTAGAATCGCGGCGTTCGCGGCGGCGAGGCTCTCAGTCGCTAAATTCTTGAGCTCGTTCAAGCGGCTGCCAAAGCTCTTCTTTTCCTCAACCGACATCTTGCTGAAATCAACGTTCTTCGCAAGCGTCGTAATCATGCCTTTACGGCCTAGAAAATCAATACGAACCTTTTCGAGCGCGTCTGCCGATTTCGCCGACTTCGCCGCTTCAATCGCCTGAAGAAGCTTTTCCTTAATCTCTTGCACCGTTATGTCCTCAAATCTATAACTCAACCGCCACGCGTCTAAGGAGGCGTTTTCTCATTATACCCGGCGTTACGGTTTATGTTAGCCCCCGGAGTCGTCTATCTAAAAAAATACAGCCGATGAATTCTTCAACTTTTTTAAAAATTTTTCGTCTCAAAGAATCGAATGGCGTCTATTATGCATAATCACTAGACAAACGCCGCTCGACGTCTCAAAACGGCATAAAGCGAGCGTTCGTAACACAATGCGGTCGAACAAGTTAGAGTCGATCCATTATGAAAGGAGACCCTATGAACTTTTCATCAGAAAAACTAACGGTCAAATCGCAGGAAGCTATTCAGAGCGCGCAGCGTCTCGCCGTCGCCAAAGGAAATCCGGAAATCTCCGGCATTCACTTGCTCGCCTCTCTACTCGAAGAAACCGACGGCAATATTAAACCGATTCTTCAAGCGATCGGCGCGGATTTCAAACGCCTCAAGCAAGCCGTCGACTCCGAAGTCGATCGTCTGCCGCGAGTCTCCGGCGCAACCCCGAACCTCTCCGCGGAATTACAAAGGATTTTCGTCAAGGCTGCGGAAGAAGCGACGACTCTCACCGACGAATTCATTTCCACTGAACATCTATTCCTTGCCCTCGCCGAATGTGAAGGGAAGGCTCAAAATATTCTTAACCTCTTCGCAATCGATCGCACCAAGATTCTCGAAGGCACAAGCGTCGTGCGCGGCGGTCACCGCGTCGTCGACCAAGAACCCGAAGGAAAGTTGCAAGCGCTCGAAAAGTACGGAATCAACCTCGTCGACCGCGCCAAAAAAGGAAAGCTCGACCCCGTCGTCGGACGCGACCAGGAAATTCGACGCGTCATCCAAGTCCTCTCCCGCCGAACGAAGAACAACCCCGTCCTCAT
The DNA here is from genome assembly GCA_934725735.1 of uncultured Thermoguttaceae bacterium. Taxonomy (GTDB): domain Bacteria; phylum Planctomycetota; class Planctomycetia; order Pirellulales; family Thermoguttaceae; genus RUG369. The sequence continues at coordinate 22,690 of CAKVCP010000009.1, read as the reverse complement.
CGGCGAACCGGGCGTCGGTAAGACCGCGATCGTCGAAGGACTCGCCTTGCGTATCGTCGCGGGCGACGTTCCCGAAAGCTTGAAAGACAAGGTCGTCGTCGCGCTCGACATGGGAGCGTTGATCGCGGGAGCGAAGTTCCGCGGCGAATTCGAAGAGCGTTTGAAGGCGGTTTTGAAGGAAGTCGAAGATTCCAACGGACGCGTCATCCTCTTCATCGACGAATTGCACACGGTCGTCGGCGCGGGTAATCAGCAGGGGGGCGCGGACGCGGCGAACTTGTTGAAGCCCGCGTTGGCGCGCGGCGAGGTCAAATGCGTCGGCGCGACGACCCTCGACGAATACCGCAAATACGTGGAAAAAGACGCCGCGCTCGAACGTCGTTTCCAGCCCGTCATGGTCGACGAACCGTCGATCGAAGCGACGTTGTCAATCTTGCGCGGATTAAAACAGCGTTACGAACAACACCACAAAGGGGTGAAGATCACCGATTCGGCGCTCGTTGCCGCAGTGGAACTCTCGAACCGCTACATCTCCGACCGATTCCTTCCCGATAAGGCGATCGACCTTGTCGACGAAGCGATGAGTCGTCTCGCAATGGAATTGCAAAGCGTGCCGACGGAGATCGACGACGTTCAACGACGAATCGTCCAGCTCAAGATCGCGGAAAGCCAGCTGGTCAACGAAAAGGATCCCGAAGCCGTCGCGCGTTTGGAGGAGGTTCGCGCCGAGATCGCGAAGAAGAACGAAGAACTCGCGGAATTGAACCTCCGCTGGGAGAAGGAAAAAAGCGGCGTCGGCGACGTCCACCAACTCCGCGAAAAGATCGCGCAGACGGAGCTCGAATACAAGAATCTCGACGCCGCGGTCAAACAGTCCTACTACAGCGGCAAACCTGCGGATAACTCGCAATTCCAGAAATTGGCGGATCTTGTCAACGAGATTAAATCCCTCAAAGAACGCCTCGCGCAGCTCGAAGCCCAAGAAGCGGAAAACAAAGACCAAGGCGATTCCGAAAAGACCCCTCAAAAGAGACTCCTGCGCCAAGTCGTAGGCCCCGACGAAATCGCCGAAGTCGTCTCGCAGTGGACCGGCGTCCCCGTCTCGCGCATGATGGAGACGGAACGCGCGAAGTTGCTGAAGTTGGAAGATCGTCTGCACGCGCGGGTTGTCGGCCAAAACGAAGCGGTCGACGCGGTCTCGAACGCGGTGCGCCGCAGTCGAAGCGGCTTGCAAGATCCGAATCGCCCGATCGGCTCCTTCCTCTTCCTCGGCCCCACCGGCGTCGGTAAGACGGAGTTGTGCAAGGCGCTTGCGGAAGCGCTCTTCGACGACGAAAGCGCGATCGTGCGCATCGACATGAGCGAGTTCATGGAAAAACACACCGTAGCGCGCCTCATCGGGGCCCCTCCAGGATACGTCGGCTATGAAGAAGGGGGCGTGTTGACGGAAGCGATCCGTCGCAAGCCCTTCTCCGTCGTCCTCTTCGACGAAATCGAAAAGGCGCATCGCGACGTCTTCAACATCCTCCTCCAGGTCCTCGACGACGGACGTCTCTCCGACAATCAGGGACACACGGTCGACTTCACGAACACGATCATCGTCATGACGTCGAACCTCGGAAGCCAGGTCATTCGCGATATAACGTCGAACCATGGCACGGCGAAAGAACTTGAAAACGCGGTCAACCTCGTGCTGCGTGACAAGTTCCTCCCCGAATTCCTCAATCGTATCGACGAAACGATCGTTTTCCATCCTCTGGAAAAGGATCAGATTCGTCAAATCGTCCAGATTCAGACGAAAAAGCTGCAAGCGCTTCTCGCGAAACAGGGAATCGACCTCGCGATCTCCGACTCCGCTCTCGACGCGATCGCCGATCTGGGTTACGAGCCGGAATATGGCGCGCGTCCTCTCAAGCGCGTCATCCAGCAACGCCTCGAGAACCCCTTGGCGCTCGAACTGCTCAAGCGCCCCGGTTTCGTCGATCCGACGCAGCGCGCGCGGCGCGCGATTACCCTTACTCGCGAAGGGGACGAATTCGTCTTCAAGTTCGACGAACAGAAATAATGAGCCAAGGCGAAGCGCGCGCTTAACGCTCGCGTCGTAACCTCCAATAGGAAAGCGCCCGAACCGTCGGAAAACGATTCGGGCGCTTTTTTATTTCTTGAAATAAGGGGCTGTCAAATTCGACGTCGAGCGCCAAAACGACGCGTCAAAAAGACGCGGCGACGCGAGTCAACGAACGCTCTAAATGAGAGCGCGTCGTCTCGAGGCGAATATCGGCCCAGCACGCCCAGTCGCCGGTGGAATCCTTATGCGCGTCGGCAATGAAACTCAACGTGACTTTTTCGCCGGCAAAACGCCCAAGGTCCGCCTCTAGCGGAAGCCAAATGTTGGTCGTGTAGTATACGTACGTTACGGTCGTCTCCTTATCCTTCGGTTCGCCTTGACGACGCGCCACGATTCTATACACGATTCCGTTCCCAGGATCGGAGCCGTCCCCCTTCCCGACTTTCGCGCGAAGCGTAAGCGACTTGTCCGCCGGAAGATCGACGTCGTATTCAAAATAGACGCAGCCCGTGGGACCGTTAAGGTACGGCGGATGAACGCTATGCGCCATTTTCGTAACCCCAGAACTCGAGACTTCGGTTATACGATTGTGAGAACCGGTTCCGTTCAGATTATCGGTCGGTTCTTGACCGTCGCGCTGAATGAACGTACGGCCAGGATTCGCAGGATCCATGAAGTCATACTCGAAGGGATCGTAGACTTTCTCAACCATAAAGGTGAAAACGAAATTGCCCCCGTCGAAACTCGCGTCGATCGTCTCCTTCCCAATATTCGTCGGCTCCGCCAACTCTACGACCTTAAACTCTCCGTCTTTCTCGGCGGAAACAAAGGAGTAGCGCTTTCCTTTGAGAACGCCGTCTTCGCAACGGAATACGACATTATAAGGCGAAACGACGAGGAAGTCGAGCGCGTCTCCAGAAGGAAGTTCCGCCCAGACGTGTTCCGCAGCCTTCTTCGCAACCATCGTCTTCGCGCCGTCGACTCCCCAAGCGTGTTCCTCAAAGACGAAATCGCTTCCCGTGAAGGGATTGGGCGCCGTCCATTCCACCGTTTGATCGCCGACTTGAATCGAGACTTTTTCCCCCGGCGCGATCTCAAAGGGCGCCGACGCGTCGCCGGTCGTCGCGGGCTCGTCCGTCGTCGTAATCATGTACGAAACGGCGTTGGGAACGGGAACGACGTAGGTGAAGCCGCGAGAAACGCGCAGCGTCGCGGGGCCGATCTCGGATCGATCTTCGGCGAGCGCGACGGCGACGGCCTTCTTGCCGCGCGTGTCCAGACGGAATCCGACTTCGCGATCGTCGTACGGGATGATCTCGATCCCCTCGTCGAGGAAGAGACACGCGGCGGCGCCGGCGCCTGCGGCAAGTCGACGTTCCACCCAAGAACCGCGACCGTCAAACCAAATATATTCGGGGGATTCGCAATAATCGAAGCGCGCTCCCGCAGGGGACATGAAGGATTCGACCAAGACCTTGCCGTCGGCGGTCCAGGCGACGTATCCGTTCGGCGGCAGTTCGACGTCGCGCCCTTCGATCGTCGCGCGCATCGGCTCGGTCGTCGACCCGTTCGAGACGACGATCGTTCCGTCCTTATATCGAAGCGCGATTTGACTGCGACGAACGACGTCGAGCGCGAGCGCTTCCGAAGTCGCGTGTCCGACTCCGTCCGCGTCGTAGTATCGGATCGTATCGATCGACGCCTGAGTGTAGTAACTCGCGATCTGCTGGATCATGAAGTACGTGCGCGCCCCGTAGATTCGTCCGTAATCCTCAGCCAAGAAACCCGAATGTCCGAAGGCCAACGTCGCGGCGTTAAAGCGATCGATGAGAGAAACCCGCTCTAAATCGGTTTGAGGAGAGTAACCAGGCGCAAACATTCCGACGTTCCCCATACCGAAATCGACCTCTAGATCATGCATTTTCAGCAGATCGAAATCGACGAGCCACGGGTTTAGGAACATATTGTAAGGTTGATCCTGCCCGTAATTGCCGTCCGTGAGGCCCGCGTAGAAACAATGATGCGGCCCCTCCGAATAGGTCGGGCCTCCCCAAGCCTGCTTCTGAAGAAGGAAGATTTCCCCGTAGGGATAGAAGACGCTCATGAAGGTTCCGGCGCCGGGAACGCGTTCGTCGTAGTCGGTGCGCGTCCATGCGGGGACGGAAGAGTGAACGTCGCAATAGGCGCATGAAAATTTGAACTTTTCTTCGTTAAGAGGAGAAAGTTTTTCGCAATATTCGACGGCGCGAGTCGGTTTCGGCGCATAGCAACGCGCCCACGCGGTTCCGAGGGACCAGTCGGCGTTGCGGTTAATCATGTCGGGAGACCAATACTCGTTGACGGGCGCAAAGTCGGTGAAGTTATTGTAAGGACCGTAGACGTACCCGAGCGTGTCCTGCATGAATCGCGAGTAATCGATCCATCCTTCGTCGCCCCCCTTCTTAGGCGCGGGCTTCGTGCGGAAGGTGAAACTCTCGCCTCCGTCGCGCCAACAGACCTCATGGTCGGTGACGATCATATGGCGGATTCCGCGACGCTGGATGGAGGACCAATAGGCCTTATCGCCGTCGCGCGTCGTCGCGCCATGCGCTCTCCAGACGCCTTTGCCCGCGACGTCGCGATAGGGGGACGCCGGGTTGGCGATCGTTGGCAGCGTCTCTTCGAAAGAGGGAGAGAAGGTCAAAATGAATCGTTCGTAAACGTCGTTGCGCTTTCCGTCGGTTTTCACGCGATATTCCGCGGCCCCGTTGAGAATGGCGCTCGCGGAGACGCCTTTGTCGGGTTGAGCGATTGAAGCGCCATGTTCGCCCCTCAAATAAGAGGCGCCGCTACGATACCAGTCGATATGGGCGCTCGCATAGATCGGCTCCGCGTTATCCCCTTGCGGGCAAATGAGGCCGATACCGGGACGCCTGCCGTAGTCGTAAAGATAATACGGGACGGTGAAGACGCGCGAGGATTTGAGACCGGTCGTTTTTCCAAAGGCAACCTCGGGAACGCGTCCTCCCTTCGCCAACGTGTCGATAATCAGGCTCTTGCCCTTAATTTGCAAACGATATTCGACTTCCGCCTGCGCGGTTTTCGAGAGTAGCCGCCATCGCGCGGAATATCCTTCGTCTAATTTTTTGAATTCGAGAAGTTCCGCTTTTTCAACGTTCTCGATCGAGCCGTCGTCGCCGACAAGTTTCGTCACGCCCCCATCCGCGCACGGTTTGAAGCTCTCGCCCCTACCCCATTTCGCGGAAAGATCGGACCAATTCCCTGACTGAGGGCGATATTCGTAGACCAGAACGCCGTCGTGTCCTTCATACACGAAGTCGCAGGAATCGCCGTAAAAATGCGTCGCGGGTTTGATAAGTTGTTGCGCCGAATCTGGCAGAATCGTATCGGGATTCGTCGGAAATGGCAGACGTCCTTCCCCGGCGTTGACGCCTAACGGCTGACCTTCAAAGAGATCGATCCCCGGTTTGGCGCGTAATTTAAATTCCAGCGGCTTTCGGTCTTCTTTAAAGACGCAGAAGGAATCGAAATAAAGAACGCTGTCTTGGAAGCTCGATCCGTTTCTCACGCGCAAACCGGCGAACTGAGCGCCGTCTTTCATCGCGTCGCGCACGTTTTGCGGAATCTTCATATAACACAAAAACCATTCTCGCCAATTGACATAAGCGAGGTCGACTTCATATTCGTTCCCCTTCGAATCGCGTAGGAGCGCAAAGACGTTGACGCGCGGCGTCTCCGGAGGGTTGACCCACATCCAGTTGTTTCCGTAGATCCAGCAGGAGCAGAAATCGGCGTCGGCGGGAACGTCGATCGGCTTCGGAGGACGCATGGTGACGACGTAAGGAGACGACGCGTCGCGCTTTGCGCGATACGTCAATTTTGCGACGTACGTTCCGTACATCTGTTCTTCGCGCGAGCGTTCAAAGGTCGCCTCGGAGTTCTCCGTTTCGACGGTCCACCCGTCGAGAGATTCGAAATCGACAATTGGATCGCGAACCTCTTCCGTTCGGTTAGCCCAAACCATTTCATAAGGGCGTTCGCCGACTTTTTCCTGTTCCTGGGCGACGGCCAAAGGCGCGGTCGAGGCGAGGAGAAGCGCCGCGAACGCCCATCGTTTTAATCGTCGACTCATGAGAAAACCTCCTCTGAGATGCTGATTATCAATATTGAGAAGGACGCGCTCGATCCTTCGAGACTCAGCGCGTCCTAGCGAACAAACAAAGAAAAAGATTACAACTTTTTAATCGAGTTAATTATCGCGAAAAGCGAAAAACCGCAAATCAACGTTGCAAACCCAGCAAGCGGGCCGTAATTACTTCCGATCATGGCGACGAGAAATACAAAAAAGAGAACGGGGCCGCACCCATTCTTCTTCGCAGCGGGCGTCGATTTGTCCTCCAGGAAGATTTCGGGCTCTTCCTCAGTAGGGATGATCGGCTTTCCCGTCTGAGGATCGAAGCGTCTCTCCTGATTTTGATTCTTCAGAGCCTCGATTTGTCGCGCCAAATTCGGATCGAGCGGCTTGCCCGTGACGGAATCGAATCGAGGCGCGGGCTTCTTCGCGCTACGCGCTGAAGTAGCGGAGGGAGCGTCCGTCTCTCTGAAGCGCGGGGTCTCTCGATCAATCGTCGGAGCCGTTTTCGACGCGACGGGCTTCGGCGCGGGTTTGCTCGCGGGCTTCGGCGCAGGCGTCGGAGTCGGCGTCGGCGTAGGCGTCGAAACCGGTTTGCCGACTTTAGGCGCCGTAACGGGCTTTGAAGTCGGCTTAGAGGGCGTCGCGGGTAGGACGCTCGACTTCTGCGACGGCGTTATCGACGGGGACGCAAAGCGCGACGCGTCGGGATCGCGCGGCCTTGGCGGAAGCGTCTTACCGCGCTTCACTTGACGCTCGATCTCCGCGTTGAAATCGTCGATTCCCGCGTCGCATCGCGTCTGCCGTGCGACGCCGCGCGGCTCAAAGGACGCGAGAAAATCGTCTAACGTCGACGTTTTGAGTCGCTTAGGAACGAATTTTCTCTGTTGCGACAAACGCTCGCCTTCATCCTTATTCGCCTCAGTTTCGCCATGAGGTAATTTACGATCGTCTTTCATAAGCGGCTCCTTAAACACGACGGCGCGGTCAATACCTAATTACCCTCATAAGTATAGAGATCGCAACGGATAAATCAAGAAACGCCGCTACTCGTTCTTTTTCTGAATCATCGCGTTGAACTCCTCCTCCGTTCGTTGAGGAACGCCAAGTTCGTTCGCTTTGTCAATCTTGTTCTGACCCGGCTTGGCGCCGACAAGGAGAAAGTCCGTTTTCTTCGAAACCGAGGACGTCGCCTTCCCCCCCAAACGCTCGATCGTTTCTTTAATCTCCACGCGATCGTATCCGTCGAGGGTTCCCGTCACGCAGATCGTTTTCCCTTCAAGCGGTCGAACTCCGCCGTCTTCCGGGGCCGTTTCTTCAGGGAGTTCCATCTCCAGTCCTTCCGCGCGCAATTCCGCGATAATGCGCGAGCCGTCTGGCGAATGGAAGAAATGGAAGAGATTTTCCGCGAGGATTTTTCCAATACCGTCGACAACGGCGAAATCCTCCGGGCGTTCGACCGCCTCGATTCCCTTAAATCCGCGATATTTATTAACAATCGCCTTCGCGGTTTGGACGCCGATTCCTTGAATAGAAAGCGCGGCGAGAAGTCTTGCGGGCCCCGCCGTTTTGCTCGCGGCGATCGCTTTGATTAACTTTTCGGCGGAACGTTTTTGAAAACCTTCGAGATTCAAAAGATCTTCAGTCTTGAGTCGATAGAGATCGGCAAAACTTTTGACGAGAACGCGCGGTTCTTCGAGGAGCCCGACAAGAGACGGGGCCGTCAATTTTTCGACGACAGAGTCGCCGATTCCGTCGATATCCATCGCGCTCTTCGATCCAAAAAACGCGAGTCTTTCGCGAAATTGCGCGGGGCACTCAGGATCGGGACAACGAATGAAGACGCCGTCGGGATCGCGTCGAAGTTCCGCGCCGCAACTGGGACACTTCGTCGGAAAGACGTACGGTGGGCGCGGCTCATCGGGATCGCGCAAATACGTTTCAACGCGAACGACGTGCGGTATGATTTTCCCCGCTTTTTCGACGACGACGACGTCGCCGACGCGCACCCCCAAAGTATTGATGACGTCGACGTTATGCAGACTTGCGCGCGAAACGATCGTGCCGGCGATCTGCGCGGGCTCAAGCTCCGCGACGGGAGTGACGACGCCTGACTTTCCGACTTGAACGATAATGTCGCGGACGCGGGTAGTCGCTTCGTACTTTTCGAATTTGCACGCGACGATCCATTTCGGGTATTTTGTCGTCGCGCCGATTTCTTCGCGCGCCGCGAAGTCGTCGACTTTTAAGACGATACCGTCCGCCTCGAAATCGAGCTCTTGCATCTTCTCCTGCATCTCGGGGACGTACGCCGCCGCTTCCTCGAACGTGTCGAAACGTTTGACAAGCGGGGCCGTCGCAAATCCAAAGGAGCGCAACTTCCGCATAAACTCGAAATGCGTCGACGCTACCTCGACGGGATCGGCGCCGGTGGAATGAGCGAAGAATCGCAACTTTCTCTCGGAACAAATCTTCGGGTCGCGCTGTTTGATCGTTCCTGCGGTGAGATTTCGGGCGTTCGCATACGGTTTAAAGTCGCGTCCCGTCTCGAGAGCAAGAGCGCGCGCTTCCTCGTTTAGGCGCGTCAAATTCGAATTGGTCATGTAGATTTCGCCGCGAACTTCCAGAAACTCGGGGGCGTCGTCGGGTAGTCGCAGGGGAACGTCGCGAATCGTTCGAGCGTTGGCGGTGATATCTTCGCCAAAGACGCCGTCGCCGCGAGTCAAAGCGCGTTTAAATTCGCGATTCTCATAGATTAAGGACGCGGCGATCCCGTCGATTTTGAGTTCGCAAACCCACGCTAAAGGGGAGCTGAAACCTTTCTGGGCGGCCTGGGCAAATTCTTTGAGTTCCTCCTCGTTGTAGACGTTCGTGATCGAGAGCATCGGGAATTCGTGACGCACGACCTCGCCCTTTCCCTCCAACTTTTCGCCGACGCGTCGCGTGGGACTCGATTCGCGCGCTAAATCGGGAAATTCGCGTTCCAACGCCTCCAGACGTTTCATCATGAAATCGTATTCATGATCGGGTACGTCGGGAGTCGCCTCGACGTAATAGAGTTGGTCGCATCGAAGAATTTCACGCGTCAGGCGTTCGATTTCACGTTCGGCTTCGGTTCGCGTCATAGAAAGCGCTCTAGATCGATTGTTAATAAAGGAGGCGCGTAAGCGCTATGCGTTGTAAATATTGCAGAAGCGTCGTAGCGACGCGGCGGAATCGAATCCGAGACATTCCAGAGATCGAATATTCGCGTGTAAATCGCGTCCTAGGAGGGCTCCCGCGAGGGTAATCGCCGCGTCGGCGACAGGCGTCGGTATCCCGACGGAAGCGCCCAAAGAGACGAGAAGTCCTAAACCGCAAGGCACGTCTTCCGTGAGATAACGCGTGTCGAGCGCGCTAGGCCCTTTCGGTCCGCCGTCGCGCGCGTACCGAAGGAACGACTCCATCTGCTCGACGTTAGGATCGGGATCGCTACGAAACGCGCAATCTCGCAGATAAGGCGTCGGAAGTCCGCCAAAGGCTTCCTGCACGCGCATTTTCTCGGCGTCGAGCGCGTCGACAAGGCGCCATACGGAAGGAGTGAACGCCTCGCGATACATCCAAAAATCGCCGCCGCTATATTCGATGCGCGACGCGGAGACGAGGCAGCCGAGGGTGTGCAGAATCAGATTCGGGTTGCGCAGCGCGGAGTCGACGACGTTGGCGCGCGCGTACTGATACGTGTCGACGAGACCCGCCGCGAGCGCGAGCCCTTCGTCGATCGATTCCGGATCGATAAACCCCAACGCGTTGCGATAATTTTTGAAGCAGATTCGCACGACGCCAGGCTCTTCGATCCGCGCGTCGTACGCGAGAGATTCGCCTTCCGCGTATATCGCGCACCGATCTCCGAGCTCGCGTCGAAAGATCGTCGATCCTAAATAACCGGGGGCGACAAGTAGCGCTTTCGCGCGCGCGTTCGTCGAACGAAGAGCCGCCGCGACGGCGTTGTGCCGCGTCGTTTGCGTCAGGATGAGGATCGCGTCGAAATTCTCGGCAAACGCCTCTTGGGGATCGCGCGTCATTTTCCGTAAGGGAACAAAAACCTCGGAACCGTCGACGTCGCGCATCGTCATGCCGCCGCGACTCCGCGTCGCCTTAAAATGTTCCTCGTGAATCGCGTCGGACGTTTTTAACAACGTGACGTCGTGCCCCTCAAGGGACGTCTTGCAAGCGTACGCGCTTCCCGCATTCCCTGCGCCAACAACGCAAACCTTCATTTTATCACACAGCCTTTTTCATCTTATTCGCAAGGCGCGCGCTCCTCGCGCGACTCTACTTTTCTAGCGTTATCATATGGGAGAGAGGGGAAAGCGTCAAGCGCAAAGAAGCCTTCATATGAAAGAAGTCTCTACTTTTATTGTACATTTTATCCAGTATACTAAACGAAACTGTTCAGACGTTCACGTCGCATCGCGACCGACGTCGTCATCAATACTGACGTTCGCCGCCCCGCGGCAAGCAAGGATATTCCAATGGCGGAAGAAAAAAAATATGATATTGGTTTGATGGGTCTGGCGGTCATGGGCCAGAATCTCGTCTTAAACATGGTGGATCATGGCTTTGACGTCGCGGTCTTCAATCGTACGACCAGCAAGGTCAACGATTTCCTCGCGACTCCTGAGGCGCAGTCTAAGGGGGATAAGCTCACAGGAGCGCACTCCCTCCAAGAGCTGGTCTCCAAACTCAAGAGCCCTCGAAAAATTATGCTGATGATTAAGTCGAAGGACGCCGTTCCCGCGCCGGAACTCGCGCTCTATCCTGAGAACGCGGCGGTCGACGCGGTCATCGCCGAACTTCTTCCCCTTCTTGACAAGGGCGACGTCATCATCGACGGCGGCAACACGCAGTTCAAAGACACCGAACGTCGCACGCAATATCTCCAGCAGCGCGGGATTCGCTACATCGGAACGGGCGTTTCCGGCGGCGAAGAAGGCGCGCGTCGCGGACCGAGCATGATGCCCGGCGGCGATCCTGAAGCGTGGCCTCTCGTGAAGCCGATCTTCCAGGCGATCTCCGCGAAAGTCGGCCCGAATCACGACGTGCCTTGCTGCGATTGGATCGGCGATCGCGGCGCCGGACACTACGTCAAGATGGTTCACAACGGCATCGAATACGGCGACATGCAGCTCATCAGCGACGCGTACTGGATCCTCAAGAACGCGCTGGGGCTCTCCAATAAAGAGCTTTATGAGATCTTCGCAGAATGGAACAAGACCGAGCTCGACAGCTACCTCGTTGAAATTACGCGCGATATCTTCACGGTCGACGATCCTGAAACGGGGAAGCCGCTCCTCGATCTTATTCTCGACTGCGCGGGCGCGAAAGGCACGGGCAAATGGATGAGCCAGTTGGCGCTCGACCTCGGCGTCCCGAGCACGCTCGTGACGGAGGCGGTCTACGCGCGCGCGATCTCCGCGATGAAGTCGCAACGCGTCAACGCGAGCAAGGCGCTCTCGGGCCCCGAGAAGAAATTCGAAGGAAATCGAGACGAATTCATCGCGCAGGTCAAGCAGGCGCTTTACGCTTCGAAGATCTGTAGCTACGCGCAAGGTTTCGTTCAAATGCAAGCCGCCGCGAAGGAATACGGTTGGACCTTGGATTGCGGACGCATCGCCCTTCTCTGGCGCGGCGGATGCATCATCCGCGCGGTTTTCCTTGAACGCATCAAAGAAGCGTTCGACAAAAACCCCGAGCTCGAAAACCTTCTCCTCGATCCTTACTTCAAGGACGCGGTCGAAAACGCGCAAGTCGCTTGGCGCAACGTCGTCAAGACGGCGATCGAACTCGGCGTCCCGACGCCCGGCTTCACGACCGCGCTCACCTATTACGACAGCCTCCGCTCCGCGTCTCTCCCCGCGAACATGATTCAGGCGCAGCGCGACTACTTCGGCGCTCACACCTATCTGCGCGTCGACAAACCCGGCGAAGGCCCCTTCCACACCGATTGGATAAACGTTAAGAAGAGCTGATCTTCCCCGATAATTCGATCGTATGAAAAGAGCCTCGGCGTTCGCGTCGAGGTCTTTTTATGCGCTCGTCCTTTGACAAGAGTCGCTCGTAACAAGAATCGGTCTAACTCGACCAATAAAAAAACGCCCAGGTTAGAACAGGGCGTTTCTTTTTATTCAGAGAAACTCAGAATCGCTCAGTCGGCGTACCAGGCGTTGGATCCGAAGTTGACGGCGAAGGAATCGAGGGTTTCGTCGACCTTCACGTTGTTTTCGAGGGTTTCCCAAGGATTGACGAGGACGCCGCCGGTGACGGAGACGACGCCGTTTCCAGCGCGACGCGCGAGGGAGTCGCTAGCAACCTGCGCGGGAGCGGCAAGCGCGGGAATCTGCGTGGCGCCGGTGAGTTCGGTCAACTGGCAACCAGCCTTTTTCTGGAGATTTTCGCGATAGATCAGGGCGGCGACAAGAGCGACGTCCATGCATCCGCGCGCTTCCGCGAAGACGGGTTCGGCTTTCGCGATATCGTCGTAGCGTTCGTTCATTCTTTCGGCGAACTTTTCAGCGACCGCGTCGCGCTTCGCGCTGACCTGACGTTCGCCAGCCGCCGTGAAGTATTCGCGTTCCGTCATGACGTTGACGCTCGCTTCGGAGAGCTTCCAGACGTTAGCGTCGGCGTTGCGGTAGACCGTGTCGTACTTGGGTTCCATCCAGAAACGTTGAGCGTAAGCGCTCTTGGAACCGGGAAGGATCATGCTGAAGTAGCTCTTGAAGTTCTTGACGTTGATTTCATCGAAACCAAGAGAAACTCTCTTGAGACGATAGTCGGCGGCGACGAGAACGTTCGCCATGCGGCTGTCGGCGGGGATACCGGTGAGGGTCACGTTCATATTGCCCATCGCGGTGACGTTGAGTTCAGGATTCGCGCGATTCGGGAGAGCCGCAAGACGCGCGAGAGCTTCTTGGCTGGGGTCGATCGAGCAGGAGATGAGTTCGTGATTATCAGCGGTCAACGCGCGCATCGCGACGATCAAGTCTTCGAGCTGATAGACGGGTTTACCGGATTTAGCGCCGACGATCGCGCCGTTCTCGGCGACGGTCCACGGTTCGGCGGAACCGACAAGATAGATATCGTTCGCTTCAGAATCGGCGACGACGTAATCGATGGAAGTCAAACCGCCAAGGTAACGAACGGCGTCGGCGACTTTGAGGTTATTCTCGGCGCTTTCTTTGAGGATCGCGTCAATGCGCTTTAGGGAGATCTTACGCGCGTCGGAAGGTTTGCTCAAGTCTTCCGGAATCGCTTCCATCTGCGCAATAATTTCAGCGGTCGACGCTTGCAACTCGCCTTGAGTCGCGTTGCGAAGAATTCGATTAGCGTCGATCATCACGCCGCCGACGCTACTGCGGTACCCATAACGATAGTAGTCGTTGTCGTAATCGCTGCTATTGTTGTTATTATTGTTGTTATTGTTGTTGTTATTATTATTATTGTTGTTGTTATTGTTATTATTGTTATTCGCGCACATCCCTTGCGGGGTCAAGCAAGCTAAAAGTCCAAGTAGAAGGAACGTGCAAAGCGCCGTTCTAGCGACGCGGAACGTCGAGGTCGTGATGTGGTTAAGTTTCATTTTAGTCCTCTATCAGGTTCTTTTATCATCGCGTCGCGCGCGAAATAATAGCCGATTAACCGCGCCGACGCGTCCCGCGTCGATAGCGCGCGTGCCGTTCACGTCAGTTGGCGCGCCGCGCATACGCCCATATAACCCAAAGTATGCGCGAGCCAAGCTCGTATAGACCTCTTACGCTTCTCGTCGTTAGGCTATACTACTTAACTATCTTAAAAGATTAACCTGGAGCCCGGCCAGACGCAAGTATATTCCCCAAAAAATTTCCCTTTTTTCACAACTTTTTCTAAAAAGACTTCACTAATCGTCTCATTCGTCTTTTCCCTTTTAAAACGTCTTTTTTAACAAGTCTCTTTAGCTTAATCTTTCCCAAAATATTTAGGACTCGACGATATTTTCTTTGACCGCAGCGTTCAAATTTGTTAGAATAAAAAAGTACGTTAATAAGTGTGCGCTTTAACCGCCTTGAAGCGCATTTTAACCCATACAGAGGATCGACTTATGAAAAAAATCTTGTGTGCGTTCGCGTTCTGCGCGGCGTTCCTCTTGTGCGTTGAAACGCAAGCGCGGCAATTCCCCGGCAACGACAACGACCGTCCGATGAACACAGTAGAATCGGTTCGTCGCGCGATTAATGATATGATAACTCAGTTCGGCGACGATTACGCCGACGGCGAAGCTTATCTTGAAGAACTTGACGCGTTCGAAAAAGAAGAGCCAAAAGACGCGGCGTGGGAAGAACGTTTCGCCGCGTTTCGACGCAAAGCGCTCCTTGCGCTCCCCGAACTCGACGACCTCGAACTCGTCGTCGTAAGAACGAATCGTCTCCCAGCCGTCGGCGACGACTTCATGACGATCGACAAAGTCTCCAAAGGCGGTTGGAACGCGCAACTTGGGATCCTCTCAAATCTTCGCGATCTTGAACCAACCTTCACGACGATCTATCAGCCCGAGAACGGGCGCCCGATCCTTGAGCCCGAACTCAATTGGGACGGCGAACGCATTATGTTCACAAGCGTCTCGGAAGAGAACAAACGCTGGGCGATCTTCGAAATCAACGTCGACGGAACCGGACTCAAAACACTTTCCCCGACCGATCAGCCCGACGTCGACTTCTTCGATTCTTGCTATACGCCTGAAGGGAAAGTCGTCGCCTGCTCCAACGCCGGTAAACAAGGCTTGCCGTGCATCAACGGTTCCGACCCGATGGCGAATATCTACCTCATCGATCCGGAAACCAAGAAGGTGCGCCAACTTACCTTCGAGCAAGATTCCGACTGGCACCCCACACCGTTGAAGAACGGGCGCATCATGTATTTGCGCTGGGAATACAGCGACATTATGCATTATTACAGCCGCATCCTCTTCCATATGAATCCGGACGGCACGAACCAAGCGGAACTCTACGGCTCCGGCTCTCTCTTCCCGACCGCCTTCAAACACGCGCGCGAGTTCCCCGATTCCTCTAAGATCGTCGGTATTGGCTCCGGACACCACGGACGCGGCGACACGGGTCGTCTTCTCATCATCGATCCGACGATCGCGCGAAAGTATCCATTCCGCTATCGTCCGACCAGTCTTGAATGGGGCCCTGAAAACACCCAATTCGACGCGCATCCCGACGTCCTTCCCGCCGAACAAACCGGTTTCGTCGCCGAAATTCCCGGCTACGGACGCGACGTCGTCGGAAACGTCCTCGACATGCAGTCGACTGGTCTCAAGTACAACTTCACTTTCCCTTATCCTCTTTGCGAAAACTATATCCTCGTCAACTGCGAAATTGACGGCGCTCCCGGAACTTACGGTCTCTATCTTGTCGACACGTTCGACAACATGACCCCCATTAGCGTCGTCAAGGGCGAAGGATACTTCTTCCCCACGCCTCTCGTCGAACGCGATCTTCCTCCTGTCCTCCCGAACCGCGTTGAAGAAGGCTCCAAAGAAGCGACCGTCTTTATCACCGACGTTTACAACGGCTTAGGCACGAAAGACGTTCCGCGCGGCGAAATCGTCGGCCTCAAGCTCTTCGCGTATCACTTCGCGTACCTCCATACCGGCGGTCACGAGTCCGTCGGCGTTCAAAGCAGCTGGGATATCAAACGCCTTCTCGGATACGTCCCCGTCGAAGAGGACGGCTCCGCGTTCTTCAAGATTCCCGCCAACACGCCGATTTCAATCCAACCGGTCGACAAGAACGGCGCGGCGATCCAGCTCTTCCGAAGCTGGTTTGTCGGCATGCCCGGCGAAAACGCCAGCTGCAACGGCTGCCACGAATCTCAGCTCGACGCCACGCAGTCCGTTTTGACGATGGCGTCGCGCCGCGAGCCGAGCGAAATCCAAGATTACCTCGGCCCCGCGCGTCCCATTACCTTCGAGCTTGATCTCTACCACCGCGTCGTCAAGAAATATTGCATCGGTTGCCACGACGGTACGAAAGACGATCGTCCTTCCTTCGCCGACGCGAAATCCGCTTACGACAATATCCATCCCTTCGTCCGACGCCCCGGTCCTGAAACCGATATGGACGTCCTGCCCCCTTACGAATACCACGCGTCGACAAGCGAACTCCTCCAAATGCTCGAAAAAGGCCATTACGGAGTTAAAATCGACGACGAAGCGTATCGTCTGATCGTCAACTGGATCGATTTCAACGCTCCGTGGCGCGGCAAATGGGGGAACGAACAAGAGTCGAAGCGTCGTCTCGAACTCTCCGAACTCTACGCGGATTCCGCCGCGGTCGACGTCGAATCTGAATACGACGTCCTCCTGAACGAACGCCGCGCTATGCCCGCGCCCGAGTTCGTCCAGCCTAAAAAGACGCCCGAGCGTAAAGACGATCTCGGTTCCGCCTGGGCCTTCGACGGAGCGACCGCGAAAGAGCTCCAAAAGCAGGCGCTCGACGGTGGCGCGGAGACCAAATCGGTCGAACTCGCCCCCGGCGTTAATATCGAATTCGTCCGCATCCCCGCAGGCCAGTTCGTCATGGGTTCTCTCGACGGATGCATGGACGAATATCCTCGCGCCGTCGTCGCGATCGACAAGCCTTTCTGGATGAGCAAGACGGAAGTCACCAACGCGCAGTACGAAGTCTACGATCCGGAACACGACACGCGTTATATCGAAGAACACGGCAAGGACCACATCGTTCCCGGTTATATCGCGAACCATCCGAATCAGCCTGTCGCGCGCGTGAGCTGGAACGAAGCGCAGCGCTTCGTCGAATGGCTCCGCACGGAAAAGGGGGTCAACGCCTCGCTCCCGACGGAAGCGCAATGGGAATGGGCCGCGCGCGCGGGTAGCGCCGAAAAATTCTACTTCGGACCTTTCGAAGCGGATTTCTCGAAGTACGCGAACCTCGCCGACGCGGATCGTAGAAGACTCTACACGACGTGGGAAAACGGCGCGACGATTCACGTGCGTCATAACTATCCCGAAAATAGCGTCTTCCCGCTGCGCGACGATCGCTTCACCGACCATTGGTTCATCGTCGACTACGTCGCTCAAAACCTCCCCAACGCGTGGGGGCTTTACGACATGATCGGAAACGTCGCCGAGTGGACGCGAACCGATTACAAGGCGTATCCTTACAACGACGCGGACGGACGCAACTCCCTTGACGCCAAGGAGCGCAAAACCGCTCGCGGCGCGTCCTGGGCCGATCGTCCCAAGATCGCCGGAAGCTCTTTCCGCCAGGCGTATCTCCCGTGGCAGAAAGTGCATAACGTCGGAATCCGTCTCGTAATCGAAGACTAAACGATTCTCAATTCCCGCGCGCGAGAAATTTTCCCGCGCGCCTCTTCTTTTTTTATACATATTAAGACTATGCCGCTTGAAATCGAATACAAAGGAATGCGTCGCGTCGTCGACTCAACGGAACTCTTTCGTCTTGCGATGAAAGGCGAAATCTCCCCCACAACGCGCTTGTGGTTGAACGGATCAGAAAGCGTCTGCGGCAAGGTTCGCGGAATCGTCTTTGGCAACGGCCAAACAGCGTCGGCGCCGCAGGGTACGCCCGCGCCCAGTCCGCGCGTCTCAACGCCGTATCTCGACTACATGATCGGGGGCGGCTCCACTCCCTACGTCATTTGTTACCTCAACCCAGGAAACGCAGTCTATAGCGGCGCGGGGGGACGCGTCTGGGCGAAGGGGCCGATCCGATTTGACACAAAAGCGAGAGGCGGATTTATGGCGTCTTTTGGACGCTGGCTCTCCGGCGAAACCTTTTTTATGTCGCGATATGTCGCGCAGGGGCCCGCGGAAATCGCCTTCTCGCCCCCCCTCCCCGGAAGTATCACGGCAAGGGTTCTCCGCGACGGCGAGTCGATCATTTGCCAACAGGGGTCGTTCCTTGCCGCCTCGATGAGCGTTTCCCTACAAGTTCATTTTCAGGAAAGAATCGGAACCGGTCTCTTCGGCGGCGAAGGGTTCGTGATGCAACGCATCACCGGACCGGGCGTCGTCTTTTTAGAGCTAGACGGCGGCGCGTATGAATATATACTCCAACCGGGCGAACGACTCGTCTGCGACACGGGTGCGCTCGCGTGGATGGACGAGTCGTGCAAAATGACGGTTCAAGCGGTCAGCGGTTTAAACAATATTCTTTTCGGAGGCGAAGGCTTCTTCGACACGATCATCACCGGGCCAGGCCGAGTCACCCTTCAATCGATGAGCATCCAGACGACGGCGAAAACTTTAGCGCCAATTATCGGTTCATTGCTCCCTAATAGGCGATAATATAATACCTTTTCCCATCATCGCGTCATTCTGTAAAGGTCACAGTTATGAAAAGCAAACTCTTTACCGCGTTCTCTTTCGCGCTCCTTTTCTCCCTGGCGTTCGCCTTCAGCGCCAACGCGCAAGACGCCCCTCAAACGAAACTTCCTAAGTTCAAGAAGAACGCCCTTTCCCTCTATCTGAGCCCCTCCAATCAGATTCGCAACATCGGATTCGGCGAATATGGTTCCGAGAAACAACGGATGAACGAAGTCGCCGACGTCATGGTTCCGATCCTCGAAAAACAAGGGATCAAAGTTTACCGCAACGATCCCGAAAAGAGCATTCGCGACTACACCGCCGAGGCGAATAAGTATAACGCCGACCTCTACTTAGCGGTTCATTCGAACGCTTTCAACGGCAAAGCGCGGGGTACGGAAGTATATTGCCACCGCAAGGGAGGCGAAGGAGAACGTTTCGCGAAGCTCATCAACGAGGAACTTCTCACGATCTACAGCGGCCCGAATCGCGGCGTTCGCGAAAGTTGCAATCGTTACGGCGAAGGGAAGCCGATGCACGAGCCCGCGGCGTCGAATATGCCCGCGTGCCTTGTCGAAATCGCCTTCCACGACAATGAAGAAGACGGCAACTGGATCATCGCGAACATCGATGAAATTGGACTCGCGCTCTCGCGCGCCGTCCTCCTGCATTTCGCGCAGGAACATCCTGATCAGCTCCTTAAGTGAGCTCTTTATTCACATTAAAATCATTTAACGAAATCAGATATGAAAACAGCCTATTTAACCGCCGGCGTACCCACGACAAGCGCGACTCTCTACTGGAAGATGCGTTTTCTTGTGGGCGACCCCGCCGCAGTGATCGAATTTGACGAAGACCGAACGTTCCCCGAAGCGAAGAAATCGACGAACGCCCTCTCTCCTAAAAAACCTGGGCACACTCGACTTCTGATCTTACGCGACATTGAAAACGAACGCGCCGCGCGTTGCGCCGCCGCCGATTTCGTCGCGTGCCCCGCCGACTTCACCCCCGAAGGCGGCCTCTCCGGCGACCGCGAAATCGCGACGGCGCAAGGCGTCGCGGAAGCGTGTCGTCGCGCGGGCGTGGAACGGATCGTCTCCGACCGCACGCTTCCCCTCGTGTACGTCTCCGCGCTCGCCGACGCCGGTATCGAATGCAAATGCGACGTCTGGCGCGGCGTGTTGGAACGTCGCTCAAAGGACGAAACGGAACTCGGCTACATTCGCGAAGCGCAGCTCGCGACGGAAGAGGCGATTCGTCTCGCCTGCAAGCGTATTGCGACCGCGACCGCCGACGACCAAGGACGTCTCGTCGCGCTCGACGGCGAACTCCTCACCTCGGATAATATGCGCGCGTTCATCGACCGCACCCTTCTTGACATGAAATATCAGAACGTGCCGTCGATCGTCGCGGGCAAGAAAGACGGCGGCGATTGCCATAATTACGGCTCCGGATACCTCTATACGGGAGAACCGATCATTGTCGACGTTTTCCCGATGAGTAAAACGACGCTGTATAACGGGGACTGCACGCGCACGGTCGTGCACGGAATCATCTCCCCTGAATACAAGCGAATGTTGGAGGCGATTTGCGCGGCGAAGGCGGCGGCGATGAGGACAATCCGCGCGGGAGTCTCCGGCGAAGACGTCCATCGCGCCACGATCGAAGCGCTCGAAGCGTACGGATACGGGTACGCCGCGCCGGGTACGGAGGAGGCGGAGAATAATCCGCGTCTTACGCACGGCACGGGGCACGGGCTCGGTTTGTCGATTCACGAACCGCCTCTTCTCGATTTCCGCGGCCCCGAGCTGGTGGTCGGCGACGTCGTGTCGGTTGAACCTGGTCTTTACGACAAGCGCCTTGGCGGTATTCGTTCGGAAGATATCGTCGCCGTCACGGAAACAGGCTGCGTCAATCTGGGGAATCCGCTTCCTGAAACGTTGGACTGGCTCGACGTTTAAGGACGAAGCGTTAAAATGAACGAGTCGCGTCGGGACGTCGCCAAGCGGCGTTCCGACTTTTTTATAGAAAGAGGTCAACGAATGAACAACGTCGTCAAAGCTAGTCTCCGACGCAAAATCGCTTTTCCGCTCTTTATTCTCTTCCTTATGCTCTGCTATGGAGCGTATTTACAGTTCACATTCATTGAAGCGAACAAAACGGCGCGGCACGAATGGCAAAACCTGCGCGCGAGCATAACGGAACGCGAAGAAGGAACGAAAACGCTGGAGAGCGTGGTTAAGTCGTTCCTAGAATCTCATCCCTCCGCAGACGACGAAGAAGGAAAGAAGCGCGACGCGTTAGAAAAATCGGTCGCAGAGATACGCGACGCCGCCGCGAAGCTCGCCGGGGCGCAATCCCCCAGCGTCGCCGCCGACGCCGATTTAAACCTTTCTCAGAAATTCGGCGAATTCTTCGCAGCGGTAGAGCCCTTTCAAGAACTTCGCGACGCGTTCAATTACAGGAGCGCGTTAGAAGATTTGGCGTCGGCGCAGACGAATCTCACCGACGCGCGCGGACGATACAACGACGCCGTCTCAAAGATCAACTCCAAGATCACGACGTTTCCCGGCCCCTTCGTCGCTCCGCTCTTTCGTCTCGAACCCCTTGAACACTTCAACGCGCTCGACCCGGAGGAAAAAGAACGACTCGCGAAGAAAGCGGCGAAAAAATAACGCGCGGTTTCAGCGCTTCTCTCCCTGGGACGCGATAAACTCGTCCCAGAGTTCCTGACACGTCTTCCCATATTCTTCGACGACAAATTTCTCGACGCTTCGACGCGAGCGGAAGACCTTATGAATTTTCTTAATAAACTCGGGATCCTTATTTTCAACGAGCCATTCGAAGAAGGTCGCGGTCACGCCGTAGCTGTCCGTGTACTTCGAACGTTCGGGATTGACGCGCCAAGAATTGCGCGAACGCGGTTCCGTCACGAAATAGCGGATCCAGTCCGTCATACCTTCCATCGCCCAAACTTCGCGAACGCGCGGGTACGCCTGCGCGACGTGCGTCGTCTCGTGGATCACGAGCCCGAAATCGCCCGGACGCGCCTTGATATAACGGCTCGAAACCGTAATCTCGCGCCCAGCGGCGTACGCTACGCCGTCCATCGGCTTGAAGACGAGACGGATTTTGAAATCGTCGGGAATATTCGCCAGCCCCTCTTCGCCGTCGAGCATCTCGACGACGCGCGGATACCAATATTCGACGCGACGCTTCGCGCGTTCCGCCCATTCCTGCGCGTCGGGAGCTTCCGTCGTGTCGATCTCAACGTTGATCCTCTTTTTCGGAGTCTCGCCGAGTTGTTCCCATACGCCGAGCAGATACTCGCGCGCAGATTCGGGAGCTTCGTCGATCGCGTCAAAAGACGCGTCGATCGAAACGCTTTCAGCGCCGGGAATCTCAATATTCGCGACGGCGGGCTCTTGTCCCTTCTTCACGACGTTGACGACGACGCCGTCGGTAAGCGTCTTGCTCAAATAAATCGCGTTCCCCTCTTCGCGGCGCGTTTCCTCGCTCTCGGCGGCCCTCGCTTCAACCGCCGACTCCTGAGCGAAGACGGGAGAAGAAACAGCAAAGGAACCGACTGTCGCAACAGACGCGATTAGCGCCGTCGTAAGGAATAGTTTTTTCATCTGATATTTTTTCCTATTCAAAAAATTATCGCCCAACGGATTCAACTTCATGTCGCGCGTTGCCTGGAAGAAGGGATCGAAGAAGTTGCGCGGCGACCGCGCAAAGGCGAGACGCGCGGTCGAATCTTTGTTATAATACTACGAAAACGCGCCCAAAACAAGTCGACGCGGCCTTGAACCAACGACGGAGCGCGAATCGGCGCACGATTCGCAAAAGAGATGAAACCGACCGAACTCAAAACAGACGTCTATTTTTTCGGAAAGCTTGCAGGCGCGACGCGGCATGAAGCGACTCGGCTTGCGCGTGGCGCGGGGTATCGCGTCGCGACGACGCTTCACGAAGGGGTCGGGCTCGTCGTTTTAGGAGAAGGAGCGGATTTGGGTCAAACGCGCGTCGCGCTCGCGCAGGCGTTCGACGAGAAATCGCGCCAGGCCTTTGAAAACGGAACGCTCCGCGTCGTCTCCGAATCGCAGTTTCTCGCGCG
>CAKVCP010000008.1 GCA_934725735.1 uncultured Thermoguttaceae bacterium | reverse complement strand
AACGTCCTTCCGCGCGTCCACGGTTCCGCGATCTTCCAGCGCGGCGAAACCCAAGCGCTCATCACCGTCACCTTGGGCACCTCCAAGGACGAACAGCGCGTTGAAGGGCTCTTCGACGAATACTCCAAGCGCTTCATGCTCGACTATAACTTCCCCCCCTACTCCGTCGGCGAATGCAAGCCTTACCGCGGAGTCGGTCGTCGCGAATATGGTCACGGGGCTTTGGCCGAACGCAGCATCAAGCCGGTCATGCCCGATGAAGAAACCTTCCCGTACACCGTGCGCGTCATCTCCGATATTCTCGAATCGAACGGTTCGAGCTCCATGGCGACCGTCTGCGGCACGACCCTCGGCCTTATGTCTGCGGGCGTTCCGATCGTCAACCCCGTCGCGGGTATCTCGATCGGTCTCGTGAAAGAAGAAGACGGACGCTGGATCACGATCACGGACATCATGGGGGACGAAGACCATTACGGCGATATGGACTTCAAAGTCGCGGGCACGCAGAACGGCGTCACGGGTATTCAGCTCGACCTGAAGACGAACGGCATTTCGAAAGAAATCATCGCGCAGACGCTCAAGCAAGCGCGCGAGGCGCGTATCGGTATTCTTCGCAAGATGTTGACCGCCGCGCCGCGTCCCGCCGAGGAAATCTCGGAATACGCGCCGCGTCTCCTTCGCACGAAGATCGATCCCGACAAGATCGGCGTCCTCATCGGCCCCGGCGGCAAGACGATCCGCGGCGTCCAGGAAGCGACGGGCGCGAGCGTCACCGTTGAAGACGACGGTTCGGTCGTCGTCGCCGCAAACGATCTCGCCAGCGCTCAGGCCGCGATGAACGAAGTCGAGAAACTCACCGCTTCCGTCGAAATCGGCAAGATTTACGAAGGCGTCGTCACGAGTATTCAGAACTTCGGCGCGTTCATCGAGATCCTTCCCGGTCGCGACGGTCTGTGCCACATCAGCGAACTCTCCGACGAATACGTCAGCAACATCCAGAACTTCTGCAAGGTCGGCGACAAGTTCGACGTCAAAGTCATCGCGATCGACGATCAGAATCGCGTGAAGTTGAGCCGTCGCGCCGTGCTCGAAGAACGCGGCGAAACCGACTGCGTCGAGGGGGGCGCGAAGGAAGAGGTCGAAGAGGCGCAGGAACCGCGTCGCGAAGAACGCGCGGAACGTTCCGAAAAGCGCGAACGCGAGGATCGCGGCGAACGTCGCAATCGCGGTTTCCGCAGCGAGCGTCAGGAACGAGGCGAGCGTCCCGAAAAGGGAGAACGCCCCGAACGCGGCGAACGCCGTCCGCGTCGTCGTCCGAACAATAACGACGAATTTTAAGATCGAGTTATAACTCGAAGTTCAACATTACAGGGATCCTCGCGCGTCGAGGATCCTTTTTTTATCTACCGAAGTCATGAAACAGTAAAGACTTCGTCAAGAGTTTGATATTTCTAATTTTTATATGTAAATGTCTCTTTTAGAATTTGTAACTTATTGTAAAATCTATGTAAAATTCAAAGTCTTTTCATTTTAACGCGGAATGAATCGTCTTGAGTTTTCACGATATGCTCTAAAAATAATAGAACGAAGCATATGAATGGGCGTGAGCCCCAACGCCGTCCGTAGGAAGTCGGACGGCCAAATTAAGGAGTAAGCATAGCAATGCCTTCATTTAACGCTTTACGCCGTTTCTTCGCCGCTGTATTAGCGGTCGGCGCGTGCATCTCTTTCGCAACTATCTCTTACGCGCAAGAAAACGGTAAGGGAACCGCCAAGAACGTCATTCTCTTCATCGGCGACGGCGACGGTTTCAACTCCGAGCTGCTCGGAACCTACTACCACACCGGAAAAGAATGGGGCGAGGTCTACCAGTCCTTCCCCGTCTTCATTGGTTCTGCGACCTTCTGCGTCCACAAACACTCCAACGGCTCCGTCGAGTGGGATCCCGTCGCCGAGCCCGAGAAGAACTTCGGTTATTCCCCCGAAGAATTCTGGAAGGGACCCGACGGCGCTCAGTGGCGCGTCACCAACACGGAAACGACCGATTCCGCCGCTTCTTCCACCGCCCTCAACTCCGGACATAAGACCGTCGGCGGATATATCGGAAAAGATATGAACGGAAACGACGTCGAAAACTTCGCCGAAAAGAATATCAAAGCGGGTCGTTCCGCCGGTATGGTTTCCACGAACCAAATCTCTCACGCCACCCCCGCAGGCGGTTCCTCCCATAACATCAACCGCAACAACTACGCGGAAATCGGGAAAGAGCAGATCGAAGAATCCCAGTTGACGGTTCTTATCGGCTCCGGACACCCGGAATATAACAACGGCGTGAAGATCGAGAAGTCTGCGGACGAACTGAACTACAACTTCGTCGGCGGACGCGAGACCTGGGACAACGTTAAGAAGAACGACGGCTTCAAAGGCTGGAGCTTCATCGACGCGCGCAGCGATTTCGCGGCCCTCGCCGCCGCGACTCCCGACAGCGGCAAAGAGCTTCCGAATCGCCTTCTTGGAATCGTCCGCACGACGGGGGACGTCATGCCGATCGACGGCGACGTCGACGATCCTGACGCGATGATTAAGCGCTTCTCCAAGACGACCGTCGAAGAAACGCCGTCCCTCTCCGAAATGACCCTCGCGGCCCTCAACGTCCTTGCTCAGAACAAGAACGGTTTCTACGTCCTCGTCGAAGGGGGAAGCATCGACCACGCGAACCACGGTAATAACGCCGATCAATCCTGCCTCGAACACACCGGATTCGCCAAAGCGATTGAAGCGGCGGTCGAATGGGTTGAAAAATACTCCTCTTGGGACGAAACCCTCATTATCGTCACCTCCGACCATGAAACGGGTCAGATTTGGGGGGACGGAACCTACGTCGACGAAGATAACAACGGTCGCTACAGCTCCAAGAAGGATACCTTCGAAGGCTTCGAAAAGGTTGAAAAGAGCAAGAAGGGGAAAGTTCCCGCCGTTCAGTATTTGTCTACCGGACACACCAACTCTCTCGTCCCCGTCTGGGCGAAGGGCGCGGGCGCGGACTGCTACAAAGATTTCGTCCGCGGCAACGACAAGAAGGCTGCGAAATTCTGGAAGTTCGACGGCGATTTCATCTTCAATAGCGACGTGTACAACATCATGTCCGCCGCGAGCGGAATCGAATGATTTCGCTTAATCGACCGCGTTTTCGCGCGTTGATTTGAGAGAAGTTCCGCGCCTCGGCGACCCGCGCGTCCGCCGGGGCGTTTTCTTTATATTCATCCTCTACGACTTGACGTCGTCCTTCGCCGCATAATCGCCGATGACTCCACGCCTTTGGCCCTACCTCCTCGCCGCCGTCCCGTGGCTTCTTCTCCTCTTCCGCGTTCGAAGAAGGAGCGCCCCCGCGTCGCGCGTTCCCTTCCCCGCGCTTGAGCTTCTACGCGCGACGACGCGCAAGACTCGGCGTCGCCGCGCATGGCGCGAAATCCTCCATGCGACGCTGCGTTGCGCCGCGCTCCTCTCCCTCGCGTTCCTCTGGAATCACGCCGACGTCGCGCCGCAACGCGCTCCGGAAAGCCCGACGCCGACGCGCAACGCCGAGCCCGAGGAAGTCGCGACGGTCCTTGTCGTCGAGGGGTTCGACTCCGCGCGAAGTCAAGGGAAGCCGACAAACGCCGATTATCTCGAACTCGCGCTCTCCGCGCAATTTGACGGCGCCGCGTCGATTCGTCGTGTCGCGCCCCTCGATTTCGCGACGCGCGGCGGAGAGATTCTCGACGACTGCGACGTCCTCTGCTTCGCCGATTTTTCATCCCTCTCGACGGAAGAGGCGGACGCGGTGGAACGCTTCGTCTCCCGAGGCGGCAAAGCGCTCGTTTTCCCAAGCGCGGAGCTCGACAAAAGGGCGCGCGCCGACCTCTTCGCGCAGTGGGGGCTCGACGTCGCGTTCTACGACGGCGCGCTGGAAAAGGCCCCGCGCGTCGCGACCTCGCCCCTCGAAAAGCGCTTTCTCGACGCCTTCCCCGCGCGTGAAACGTCGGGAATCGACGCGTTGCCGATCCTCCGCGTCGCCGCGTGTTACGGCGCGGACGCGGACGCCGCGCTGCGTGATCGCGCGTCGGGGACTCCGCTCCTCTCGTGCCTAAAAAACGGCGTCGTATGGTCGTCCGTCGGCCTCGACGCCTCCTTCGGGGCCCTTCCGGGGCTCGAAATCTTCCCCGCGTATCTCGAAGGGGCGCTCAAGATCGCGGATTTTGACGTCGGCGCGGAAGACGCTTCGCGGAAAGATTACGACGCGATCCTCTGGTGCGCGCTCCTTGCGGCGACCTTCTGCGAGCTTGGCGTCGTTGTCAATTATCGGGACGGAACTATAATGAAGGCGTTCGGCATGATTCGCCGACACACAAGGTTGATTCTCAAGATAAGGAACGCATGATGTACAATAAAGAAGAGCTCAAGCAGATCATTCTCGAACGCTCGTTAAAGTTCGGCGATTTCATTCTCGCGTCTGGCAAGAAAGCGAAGTACTATCTCGACGGCAAGCAGACGACGCTCGACGCGCGCGGTCTCACCCTCGTGGGCGAAGGTATTTTAGAACTCCTCGAGGCGGACGGAAAGCTCCCGAACGCCGTCGGCGGCATGTCGATCGGCGCGGATCCGATCACTGCGGCGGTTCTGACCGTCGCGGGGACGCGCGGAATCGATCTCAAAGGGTTCCTCGTTCGTAAAGAAAGCAAGGGGCACGGCACGAACAAATTCATCGAAGGCCCCGTCAAGGCTGGCGATAAGGTCGTCGTCGTCGAAGACGTCGTCACGACGGGAGGAAGCTCCCTCAAAGCGATCGAACGTCTTGAAGAAGCGGGAATCGTCGTCGAAGGCGTCATCGCGATCGTCGACCGCATGGAAGGGGGCCGCGAAGCGTTCACCTCGCGCGGATACACCCTTCGCTCCCTCCTCACCATCAAAGACTTCGGAATCGATCCTCCTCAAGACTGATCGACGCGACTTCTTTTGAGACGTTGAATCTTTCCTTAGGGCTTAGCGCGACGCTACGCCCTTTTTTTCTCGACGCCTCCTCCGCGACTCTTCGTCGTCGCACACGCTCTCAACGCGGCGTTTTTCTCTCGTATTCCAAGGATTGGCGACCCTATCTATTCCTCCTTTCTTGTCGCGCAAAGAAATCCGCTATAGCGTCCATGAAAATTTTTCGTATTATTTTACAAAAAGTCTTGCAATACGTCACAGCGGCAGTTATCATCTAAATATCGTACGTATTTATCAAGATACGCTAAACATAATGATATATACGATTTACAACAGGGAGAAAAATATGCAAACTATGCACAGTCATCGTTCGGGGTTCACCCTCGTTGAACTTCTTGTCGTTATCGCCATTATCGGAATCTTAATCGGTCTTCTCCTTCCTGCGGTTCAAGCAGCGCGAGAGGCCGCTCGGCGTATGCAGTGCACGGACAATCTCAAGAATATCGGACTGGCGATGCATAACTATCACGACGTCCACAACTCCTTCCCTCCGGGGAATACTTTCTTTGAAAACTTGAGAGGGACGGGTAAAGGCTGCGAAGCTGGCGGCGTCTATCATGGAATGATGGGTTGGCCCGCGTTCATTCTTCCCTTCATCGAAGGGAGCGCCCTTTACGAATCTGTCGACTTCACGAAACGCGCGTACACCAACTACTGCAAGCACCATAACGCGTATGGTCACGACAGCGACTTCACGTGCGGGGACGAAGCGAATAAGGAAGTCGGCTCGAACGCGCCCGCAGTCTTCCGCTGCCCGTCGTGCTCCTCGAGCGCGCCCCTCGGTTCTCAGAAGGATTACGCGGTCAACGGCGGCGCGGAACTCCCCGAACGCACCGTCACGTCCTCGGTCTCCGGGCTCACGAAGTCGGGGGTTAAAGCGCGCGGCCCCCTTACCGGGCTCTTTTGGTGCAACAGCGGTTTGAATATGGCCGCGATCACCGACGGCACGTCGCACACCTTCATGGTTTTAGAGCTTTCGAGCAAAACGCTTCCGGGCTCCCTTAAGCAGAGCGAATCCGCCAATCCCTTCATCTGCGTAGGCCACTGGTCCGACGGATACGCCATTCACACCCACTACGGCGTCATGGACATTCCCGTGAACTGCATGACCTACCACGAAGACACGCGCACGCCGCGCAGTTTCCACGCGGGGGGCATGAACTCGGCGATGGCGGACGGTTCCGTCCATTTCGTCCCCGAAACATGCAACTTCGACCTCTACAAAGCGACCTTTACGCGCGAAAGCGCCTCCATGCCCGCAGGCAAGGGCGGCCTTCAGACCGGCGGCGGCCCCGCGCTCTTCTAATCCTTTTTCGCAACGATATAACACATCAGGAAAGTTTCAAATCATGAACAAAATCTCATTTGCGTTTTTAGGACTCGTCTGCGCGTGCCTCTTCGCGGCGATCGGATGCGCTCCGAAAGCGCCGTACGAACTCGTTGAAATCTCCGGAGCCGCCTCTTACCAAGGAACGCCCCTTCCCGAAGGATTCCGCGTCGAATTCGAACCAACCGACGGAAGCCGCCCGAGCTTCGGCGTGATCCAACCCGGCGGTAAATTCGAACTCGTCCACACCGCCTCCCAAAAGGGCGTCAAGACGGGAACGTGCAAAGTTCGCGTCTACTGGAACGACAATCCCGAGACGAACCCCGCGCCGGAAGAATATCGAGAAATGCTCTCCAAATACGGCATGGGAGGCGAAGAGGCGCCTGAAATCGAAGTCGCCAAAAAAGACAAGAATTTCAAGGTAGACTTTGAATAAACCGTCGCAAACGAACGCGATACGAAAAGAAAAAGCCGCTCGAGCTTCTCGCCAAGCGGCTTTTTTTGTCGCGTCATAGAACCGCGAAATCAAGGAAGAGATACCTCATGTCGTCGGCGTTGTCGACGAAGATATTTCCGTGCTTCTTCCCCTCGTGCACAAGCGTCCCTTCCCGGTAGACGCGCAGCGTCGTGAGGGGCATGCGCTTCCACGCGCCCCCCGAATCGAGGGGCTGCGTCGCGAAGATCAATCCCCCGTCGATCTCCTTATAATGGAGAGAATCGGCGTAATTCATATGCGCGTAAAGGAACTCGCCGTCGTAGATCAAGAGATTGAGCTTATTCCCCTGCGAAAGGGACGCGACGAATCTTTCGACGACCTGAAAGCGCTCGTCGGGTAGCAACGCGTCGCCGCGCGCCTGCGTCGCCTCGTTGATCTTCACGACAAGGCGAATCAACGCGCGTTCGCTATCCGTCTCGCCGCGCTGCCGCGCCGAATACGAGTTGAGCTGAGGCGCGTGAAAGAGGGTTCCGTTGTGAATCAGCGTCCATGTGCGTCCCGTCGCGTCTTGGAGCGAGAAGGGGTGGCAGTTCTCGTAAGCGATGGCCCCGACCGTCGCGCGGCGTATATGCGCCAAGATCGTCTTCGAAACGATCGACGCGCGAAGGCGATTCTTGAGGTATAGGCTCGTCAACGCGCTCTCGGGCTCCTTCTCGATCACGGGAAGGGCGTCGTCGCGAAACGTCGCAAGTCCCCAGCCGTTAGGGGCGTTCTCCGCCCGCGCAAAGAACGCCTTGAGCGCCTCGTTCGCGCGCGTCTCCTTGTTCGTCGTCAATGCAAATAGTTCGCACATCTTATAAGTACTCCCCTTGTCGTCGCTTCGCTAATGTCAAGCCTTTCTGAAGGAAGGTTCCCGAATATAGACGCCGAACTTCATGGGCGTATCTCTTCCATGGATTCGCGATCTTTTCTTCCTCAAAATCCAAAACGTCTAGAATCTCCTTACCCGCGTCCTTAAAGAAGGTTTTCATCCGCTGAAGAATCGTTCTCCCTGCGTCGAGGAGCGAATAAGGGCTGTCGTTTGGCAGCAGAATCCTGACGAGATTTAAATCGTATTTCGCCGCGTTTTTAAAGTTCTGAACCGAGCGGACTTGCGCCAACGGGTTGAGGGTAATTCTCGGCGTCGCGGCAAGGAACGCCAAGAAGAGATGCGTGAAAACGACGTCGCGCGCGTCGATTCCCTCGCGGCAAAGAGGGTTGAGGTCAAACATTCGCAACTCGATATGATCGACGCCCTTCTTGCGCAGCGCGTCGAGATTATTGAGCCCGCGCGGTTTGAGACGAACCGGATAATAGAGCTCCGTCGGCGCTCGAAGAAAGCCGTCGAGAACGTACTTCTCGATACTCGCCGCGTACGCGTCCACGCTCGAATAATCGAAGATCGGCGTGAAGTGGTTCCAGTATCCGATCTCGGAACAACGCGGGGACGCAAGTCCTAGAAACGCGTCCTCTCCTTTGAGCCCTTTGGTCAGGAAAGATCCGTCGAGGACGGGGCTCGCGGCGGTCAGCGCGGTAAGGAGCCATCCGTAGGCGGTGACCTTCTGCGCGAGATCGAGGTAGAGGCGATTCTTATAGTCGGGAAAATTCCACCCTCCGCCGACACGAAAGTCCTTCTCCAAGAGCTCTTCGCCAAAGGAAAAGTTGAAGTGGATTCCGCAGTACGCCATTTTGTACTTTCCGTAGCGCTCCTCAAGATAGCGACGATATTCCGTTTTATTGGACCGTATTCCGTCGAATCGCGCGACGGGAATATCCTCTTCGTCGCGGATGTAAGGGGGATTCGAGAAGGGCCAGAGATATTCCCTTTCGGGACGCGCGGCGAGGGCGCGCTGAACGCAGCGGTTATGTTCGTCGAGCGCGGCGACCGTCTCATGCGCGCTCGGATACGCAAGCGTGTTGATCTCGGTCTGATTTTCGCAGAAATCGCGCGTCACGCGTTCGTCTTCGACGGAAAAGGGATGCGCCGTCTGCGCCATTCTTCCCATCGTGTCAATGCGCAGACTCTCTTTCTCTAAACCTATTTTCCCTTGAAGAATAAGATCTTTAACTTTGGACGATTCTAAATGAAACATAGAAATGCCTCTTCCCTTTTCCGCAACGCCGACGCCAAGGGAAGAGGCGGCTTAACTAGAGAAGCGCCTTCCTCTAACGCAACGTTGAGACTTCGTAACGAGCCATGTGAGACTCGACTTGCATATCGGATACTTCAGAACACATATAAAGCAGACTAAAAGTTAAATAAAGTTAAGTTGTTAAGAACCCGACGCGAAGGACGCGCCGACCATTTACCGTAAAAGCGCATGTCAAACGTTCATCTTCGCCTTAGCGACGGCGGCGTTTATCACCGCTTCGCGCAGCGCGTTCAAGCCCTTCTCCAAGTAGGAGCGTTGGCACGCGACGTTAATCCTTTCAAAACCGCTTCCCGACGCGCCAAAGAGCGTTCCGGGATCGAGCCACAACCTCGCCTCGCGCAACACGACGCGTTCGAGCTCCTCGGCGCTCCACCCCGTCTCGCGGAAGTTCGCCCACACGAGGTACGTTCCCTCGTTCTTGCGCGCGCTCGCGTACGGGATATGCGCGTTGATGAAATCGACCGCGTAGTCGATATTTCCTTCAATATACCGAAGCGCGGCGTCGAACCATTCGGCGCCCTTTTCATACGCGGCGCGGCACGCGGCCAAACCGAAGACGCTCGGCTCGCCGTACCCCGTCGATTCGATCTCGGCGCGAAGGCGCGCGCAAAGCTCCGGATTCGACACGAAAATGTTCGAAATCTGCAGACCCGCAAGATTGAACGTCTTGCTCGGAGAAGTGCAGGTAACGCAGCGTCGCGCGAACTCCGGGGACAAGGTCTCGAAGACGCGATGACGTCCTTGGAAGACGAAGTCGTGATGAATCTCGTCCGCAAGAACGAGAACGTCGCGCTTGACGCATATATCGCCGAGGCGTTCGAGCTCTTCGCGCGTCCACACGCGCCCGACGGGGTTGTGCGGGGAGCAGAGGATGAAGAGCTTGATTTTATTTTCAACGATTTTGCGCTCGAAGTCGTCGAAGTCGATCTCATAGCGTCCGTCGTCCCTCAAGACGAGGTCGTTGCTCACGACGACGCGACGATTCGCGCGAATCGTATTCGCGAAGGGGTAGTAGACCGGCTCCTGAATGAGAACCGCGTCCCCCGGCTCGGTGAAGGCGCGAACGCACTGCGTCACAGCAAAGACGACGCCGGGGGTAATGAGCCACCCTTCCCTCGTCGGTTCGAAAGCATGTCGCTCCTTCATCCACGCGCCGACCGCCTCGAAATAGCGCGTCGAAGGCGTCGAATATCCGAAAACGCCGCGTTCGACAACTTCGCGCGTCGCGTCCTGCACGTACGAGGACGTCTTGAAATCCATATCGGCGACCCAGAAAGACAAAAGATCCTTCGGCTTGCCGAATAGCTCCGCGGCGTCGAACTTTATCGAGTCCGTACCGCGGCGCTCCACGAATTTGTCAAAGTTCAAATTTAGCTCGGCCATGACGATTGAGCTCCATATCAAACGGAGGGTCGCGCATTACGCGCCCGCTCCAGCTTTGTTCTTTTTTACAACCAATTCCTACTAAGTCAATAGGAATTGAAATTATTTCTTCAACTCTCTTTCATGAATAGCGCCAACCCTCGTCTATTCAAGAGGGGGGCCCACTATCGGGAATATTGCGCAAGGCGCGGCGCCGACGTTTCAAGTATCGACGCGTCAGCGCGTTTTCGGGCTCCTTCTCGATCTCGGGAAAGCGCCGTCGAAGGTCGCGAGTCCCCAGCCGTCGGATTGGTTCGCTCGCTAACGCCAAGTTTGCTTGAAGGGAGATTCTCGGGTATCGACGCCAGAGTTCATCGGCGCGTTCTCTTCAAGGTTTTAGCGAACTTGGTTTAAACGAACAGAAAGGTTGGAAATATCACCCTGGTCTAGGGGGGTGACAGTTCCAACCGGCGGTATTCTACAAGCGCCTTCCAAATAGCTCAATGCCCCCAAAAATTTTTTCGCTTCTTGCATAAATAAAGGCGACGCTTGTCAATTCAGGAGTGGGCGCTATTATATCAGGGAATCTCGCGCAAGGAGTTGCGCGCGTATCTTTTCACAAGGAGCATATCGATGGACGAATTATTCGTTCTCAACATATCGATCATCCTCTTTTCAGGTTTTGTCGCCGGGGTGATCTGCAAGTATTTTAAGGCGTCTCCTCTCATCGGTTATCTTGTTGTCGGCGCGTTGATCGGTCCCGGCGGTTTGGATTTGACGCGCACGCGCGAATACCAGAAGGAGCTTGAAGCGGAGAAGGCGCGCATCGCGCAGGTCGAAGAAGAACGCGCGGCGACCCTCGAACATTACCAAGAGCTTGAAGAAGCGAGCAAAACGGAGTCGAAAGACTTCCGCCCCGATTCGGTCGTGCAAGAGAACGTCAATCTGCGCCGCGAAATCTCCGAGATCAAAAACGAGTTAGAAAAGCAGTGGAAACAAGGCGAAACGCTGACGCACGTCGTTCATAACAGCGAGCTTGAGAGGATGCACGAAGGGCATTACGCGCTCGAAGCGGCGAATGAGTTCGGGGTGCTCCTCCTTCTCTTTGCGATCGGAATCGAGTTCACCTTCGCGCAGCTGGCGTCGACGGCGAAATATATGTTCGTCGGCGGGACGCTCCAGATGGGGCTGACGATCGCGCTTGGAATCGCGGTGTGCATAATCTTTAAGCTCAGCTGGGTCGCGGGGCTCGCGCTCGGAAGCGTGGTCGCGCTTAGTTCGACGGCGCTCGTTTATAAGAGCTTCGGCGACTTAGGTCAAGCGGACACGAAGCGCGCGCAGGCGACCCTCGGGCTTCTGATCTTCCAAGACGTCGCGCTCGTTCCGCTCCTCCTCATCCTGCCGATCGTTCTGGGCGCGGGGGACTCCGAAACGTCCGCGTACTGGTTTGGCAATCCTTGGGTCGACATGGCTTTGAAATCGACGCTCTTCTGCGCGATCGTCCTTGCGCTCAAGAAGGGGAGCCGTCTCTTCATCGTTCCTTTCCTCGCGAATCTTCGTTCGAACGACGTGGTAATCCTCTACGCGATCGTCGTCCTCGCGGGGATGTGCGTCGTCGCGAGCGCGCTCGGGTTGACTCCGGCGCTGGGAGCTCTAGCCGCCGGCATCGTCCTTGGCGAAAACCGTCTCACGCATCAGATCGACGCGCTCGTCTTGCCTTTCCGCGAAGCGTTCTCCGCGATGTTCTTTATCTCGCTGGGAATGTTGACCGACTTCTCGTACGTCTTCCATCATCCAGAAACGTGCTTCCTCGCGCTCGTTGGAGCGGTCGCGTTCAAAGCGCTTTGCGCGACCTTCGCGCTGCGCGCCTGCGGCATGGATAAGAAGGGCGCGCTCGCGTTCGGCGTGAGTATCTCCCAGATCGGCGAACTCGCCTTCATGCTCCTCTCCGTCGCGTTCAACGCCAAAGCGATCAGCGAAACGACGTACAACACCATGCTCTTCGTCTCCGTCGCGTCCCTCGTCCTCACCCCGAACATGGTCAAGATCGCCCTCACAAAATTCGGCATGCCCCCCGAGGAGCCCGAAGCGAACAAATCGGACGAAGACATTTCCCCCGCGCTCGTTCGCGCGATCAACAACGCGAAGTCGCACGCCATCATCGTCGGCGCCGGTCCGATGGGGCGCACCGTCGCCAAAACCCTTCTCGTGCGCGGACGATCCGTCTGTCTCGTCGATTTGAACCCCGTCAATCTCCAACCGTTCAAACAGAGCGGCGTTCCGACCGTTCAAGGGAACGGCGCGGATTACGAAATTCTCCAACGCGCGGGAATCGGTCGCGCGCAGCTCGTCTTCGTCACGGCGCCGAACGACGCGGTCTCCCTCGAGATCGTCAAGTCGGCGCGCGCGCTCAATCCGACGGTCGCGATCGCCGCGAGAACGCGCTTCGGCGTCAACGTCGCGCCTCTCGAACGCGCGGGGGCGCAGCTCGTCCTGTGCGAAGAAGAAACGATCGCCGCAGATATGGTCGTCCTTCTCGAACGTCACTTCGCGGCGCAAGCGGCGGCCGAAGCGGCGAAGAATGTCGACGCGACCGCTCCGCAGGTCTCCCACGCTTGATCGACGCGTCAAAAATTCCCCGCGTCCCGAGGGTCTCTCCTCGGGGCGTTTTTTCTTTCCGTCGACGCGTCGACGCCTTGACGCGACTTGATTACTTAACGCGCCCTTGGTACAATGCAGTGGACGCGTTCGCGTCATAAATCGTTATCCTCCCTCAACCCGAAGAAGAATAGATGAAGATCGTAACACGCGCGCAACGACGTCAGGGCGCCTCCCTGCGTCTCCCCAATATTCTCTGTCTCTCGATCGATCGTATCAATCCCGACCTTTTCGGCGCGTACGGCGCGACGTGGAACTCGACGCCCGCCTTCGACGCCCTCTCGACCGAGTCGATCCTCTTCGACAACTTCCACGCGACGTCCCTCGATCTCGACGCCCTCATGCGCGCGTTTTGGCGCGGCGAAGAGCCGTGCGCCGTCAACCTCGACGACGAACCTTCCGACGACGTCCCTTCGATCTTCCAGCTCATGAAAGAGCGCGGATACCGCACCTTCCTCCTCTCCGACGTCGAAAACGTCGCGCTCTCCCCCTGCGTCGACA
This sequence comes from uncultured Thermoguttaceae bacterium, assembly GCA_934725735.1. Classification (GTDB taxonomy): domain Bacteria; phylum Planctomycetota; class Planctomycetia; order Pirellulales; family Thermoguttaceae; genus RUG369. Next base: position 22,607 of record CAKVCP010000008.1, on the reverse strand, counting down.
GCGATCACGTCGAACGCTTCCTCCTCGAGACGGAAGAGGAGCGCGACGAGCCCGCGGAATCGATCGAAAAAACCGCGCTCTTCAAGAACTTCGAGCAGCTCACGCGCTTCCTCTCGTCCCTCGACGATTCCGCGCGCATCGACTCCCCTCAGCCGTGGTTCGCGTGGGCCCATCTCTCCGGCTGGAACGAACGTTGGGACTTCCCCTCGGAGATGCGCGAAGCGTTCCAAGACGAAGGCGATCCGGAGCCTTACGCCGCCGTCCGCCCCCCTTATTGGCGTCGAGAGCCCCTTTCGCGACGCGTTCACGGTCGCGCCTTCCGCTCGGTGGAGATTACGGAGGACGTCGCGGTCGGAGAGGACGCGTCCCTCGCCGCGCGGGAGAGGGCGCGACTCAACGCGCTCGACGAATCGGAACGGCGGCAGAGCGTTTTGGAGGCGTGCGCCGCAGGGGTCGGCGTCTTCGACGAGACGCTCGACGGATTTGTCGAACTCCTGAAGGAGCATAATCTTTTGAAAAATACGCTCTTCGCCCTTACCGGAACGCGCAGTCTTGCGTTAGGCGCGCCGTCGGCGCTCGGAGCGCCGGGGCCGGAAGACGTTTCTTCCCCCTTCTATTCTGAGGAAACGCGCCTGCCGCTCATCCTCCGCCTTCCCCACAAGACGTGCGCGACGCTACGTCTGCCGACCCTTTGCGGCCCGACGGATCTTTTCGCGACGCTGCGCGACTTCCCCGACTTCGCGCCGCGACTCGTCGATCTCGACTTTTGGAAGCTCGAACCGTGCGAAATCTCCGCCGTCGTCGGAAAGTGGACGCTCGACTCCGAGGATGAATCGGCGCTGCGCGAAGAATCCGCCGAAAGGGGCGCGGCGATTGAGGATACGCGCCGAGGACACAATCTTCTCGAACTCGTCGTCGACGAACGACGCCCAATTCACGACTCGCTCGTCATCGTCGCGCGGGACAAGTCCTCTCGCGAACGCGCGGCGATCTTCGACCAATGGTATCTCAAACGCACGCCCCTCGAAAAGGATCCCGAGGACGAATTCGCGCCGACAGAACGCGTCGAACTCTTCGTTCAGCCCGACGACAGGTATTGCGTCAACGACGTCGCCGATCGTCTTCAAGACGACGCGGAACGTCTTAAACCCTCACTCGATCCTCAAGAATAAGAGCGTTTCCGAAACGCGCCTTTCTCGACGGATCCCATATCGTTCATCTGGAGAAATCTTATGTCACGTCATTTTTACGCGACGGCGGCGACGTGCTTGTGCCTCTTAAGCGCGCTATGCGGCGCCCTACGCGCTCAGCCTGCCGACCCGTACGTCCTTTACGACGCCGCGACCCCCGTCGATTCGCTCAGACTCCAAGGCGTTGAAGTCGCCAAAGACGCCGACGGCGCGCTTCTTATCGCCAACGGCGAAAAAGACCCGTGGCCGGGAATCCATTTCGAAGGAAAATGGGACCTGAGCGCATACGACGCCATTCAATTCAAACTCCGCTCTACGAGCAAGGAAGCGATCACCCTCCATATTCGCTTCGACTTCGAGAAATCCGACCCGGTTAAACTCACCGGGATCATCACGAAGAACGTCGAGCTCCAGCCCGGCGAATCGAAGACCTTCTCCGTTTCGATGCGCGCGCCCCTCAATCCCGACGTGCGCGAACGCCTCTTCGCCATGCGCGGAAAGCCCGGCGGAATCAAGACGGACGCCTACTCCAAAGACGACGCGAAGACCTACGATTGGTCGAAGGTCGTCGCGATTCGCCCCTTTGAAACCCAAAATAAACGCGGCGACTCATGGGTCTTGGAACGCGTCGAAGCGGTCTCCGAACCCGACGATAACGCGCCCGAATACCTCTCGTGGGGGCCCGACAAATTCTTCCCGATGATCGACGAATTCGGACAATTCAAGCATAAGGATTGGCCCGGCAAGACGCGCTCTCTCGAGGAACTCCGCGCTCAAATCGAGATCGAAGACAAGGAGCTCGCGGCGCGTCAACCTTCCGAGTTTGACGAATTCGGCGGTTGGAAGAACGGCCCGAAATATGAAGCGACCGGCGCCTTCCGCACGCAAAAGATCGACGGCGTATGGTATCTCGTCGACCCGATCGGGAACCTCTTCTGGTCCAACGGAATCGACTGCGTCGGGTTCAGCAACGGCGTCACTCCCATCACGGATCGCAAATTCTACTTCGACGCGGCGATTCCCCGCGTTCGCGACGATAAGAATCCCCTGAGCGCCTTCCTCGGAAAATCGAATCATTCGGTAAACAATTACTACGCCGGACGCGGAGAATACGCGACGTACAACTTCACTTCGTCGAACCTCTATAAGAAGTTCGGAGACGATTGGTACGAACGATCCATCGATTTGGCAATCCGTCGCCTCAGAAGCTGGGGCTTGAACACCATCGGCAACTGGTCCGACGCGAAGATCGCGCAGAAGGGGAAGACCCCGTACGTCGCGACCGTCGGCACGAACGCCCCGAGTATCGAAGGCTCCTCCGGATATTGGGGCAAATTCATCGATCCCTTCGATCCGGCGTTCCCCGTCGGGATTCGTAACGCGTTAAACGCGCAAAAAGAACGCACAGCCGAGGATCCTTACTGCATCGGCTACTTCGTCGACAACGAAATCTCGTGGGGCGACAAGGGCTCCCTTTCCCGCGCGTCTCTCGCCTCCCCCGCGAAACAAGCGGCGAAGCAGGCGTATGTCGACTGGCTGAAGGCGAAGTACGAAACGATCGAGAAGTTCAACGCGGCGTGGGGAGTCGAGGTCGAGTCCTGGGATTGGCTCCGCGCGAATCCTTTCGAAACGCCTAGGAACGACGCGGCGAACGCCGACTCCGACGCGTTCTACACGGTAATCTGCGAGAAATACTTCTCCGAGATCGTCGCGGCGATTCGCGAAGTCGCGCCGAAAAAGCTTTATCTCGGCTGCCGCTTCGCGTGGACGAACGATCTGGCGCGCGCCGCCGCTCAGAAATACTGCGACGTCGTAAGCTACAACTTCTATCAGCGCGAAGTCGGTTCCTTCAAGCCCGTCGAAGGGGAAGACAAGCCCGTCATGATCGGCGAATTCCACTTTGGCGCGTTAGATTGCGGACTCTTCCACACCGGTCTCGTTCCCTGCGAAGATCAAAACGAGCGCGCGAAGGCGTACGAAACGTACGTGACGAGCGCGTTGCGCAATCCGTGGATCGTCGGGGCGCACTGGTTCCAGTACGGAGATCAGGCGACGACGGGTCGTTTCGACGGCGAGAACTACCAGATCGGTTTCGTAGACATTTGCGACCGCCCTTACGCGGAAACGATCGAAGCGTCGCGTCGCGTCGGCTACAACATGTATGAAACGCGTCAAAAAGAAGCGAAGCGCTAATCGCGCGGAACGCTAAAAAGACAGACGCATCGTCGTCCAAGGACGCTCTCGAAGAATCGGGGGCGTCTTTTTTTTGGGAGAGAGGATCGCGCGGGTCAAGAAATAAAAGAACCTCGAAACCGATAGAGATTTCGAGGTTTATGTGCCGCCGACGATAAGATCTTGGCGAATCGCGAGAACGTCACGGGGCCAGAAGGAACCAGCGAAAACGCGTGAAGCGCAAGCTGGGGGACCCAACCGACCTGGAGTTCTCAGTCCTTTCGATGTCGGATCTTGGATCGCATTCGTCTCTTTTTACGACCGAGCTTACGTCGTCCTTTACCCGTTTTTTTCGTTCCCACGTTTATCTCCGTTGACTGTCAAGAGTCCCGCGAGCTGCGAGACAGGTTTATATTAACCAGGAATCCGCACGAAGCGGATTCATCCAAGGTACGTTGTCGCGCCATTAAACTAATAGCGTCTTGTATTATACCAACAAACAGCCCTATTAAAAGGGGCGCCTCGTCAAATGTTCTCTTTTTTTCCAAAAAAGAACGCCTGAGGATTAAAAAAACCCGATCCTTTAAGATCGGGCTGCAAGCGCGCTTCACGCGACGCCGGGCCGCTCAGTTATTGCTGGGGTTGTTCTTCTGGAGAACGCCCGCTTCGACGAGCTTGTCGATCAGGTTCTGCATGCTTTGGAACATGGAGAGGAAGCCTTGAGGCGGCATAATAACGCGTTCGGACGGTTCCGGCTTCGGAGATTCGCCGTCAGCGGCGGGCTGAAGCGTAACAAAGTCAAAACGAACCATATTGCCTGCGAAATGGATCTGGCCAACGCCGTCGGCATAGATTTCTTTTTTCATCTATAGAAACCTTATCTACTCTAACTGTTAAAAAAGTGCAGCCGTCACGACGCCCGTGCCGCGCTGACGATTCGTCGCCTACAGCGCTTCGAACCATAGCCTATGAATCGGCCTTTTCCCACGCGTCGCGCCACTCTTTTTCCCGAGAAATTTCCCTTTTCTTTCTTCCGCGCGACAAGCGTCCCTCATAAGCCGTTTATCTTCTCTAACACGCGAGTCTACGCAATAAAAAAAGCCTCGCGATATCGCAAGGCTTTCGGTTTTCGTCGACGCAAGAATCAATAGGAGTCGATTCCAAGGAGTTCGTCGAACTTGATGCGCTTCTCCAAGAGGTGATTCTTGAGGGAGTTCGCGTCGGCTCCGACCGCGGCGCTCGTCGCGCCCATACCCATGCCGCCGCCGGTCATCCCGCCGTACATGCCTCCCGCGCTCTGAGAGCCGTTCTTCACGAACTCGGACGTCTCGGCGAACTCTTGAATCATCGTGTCGAGATTCGCCTTCATCTCCTTCTCGGCAGCCTTCGAGTCGTCGAGCTGCGCCAAGACGCCTTGACCGCCGTTCTTCACGCCCTTGACGGCGCGTTCGATCGAGTCGAAGCCGTAAAGGATGCGCGCCGCGATCGCTTCGAGGCTCTTCACGTTCTGGATATTTCCGGAGCCGGCCATACCGCCTCCCATCGCGCCGCCGGACATGCCGCCGCCCATACCCATTCCGCTTCCCATGCCCATGCCGCCGCTCATCGCGCCGCTACCGGTCGAAACGCCCGACGCAGCGCTACTCTTTACGGAGTCGCGAACGATTTCCGTGTCGATGTAGCTCATATTTTCCGTGCAGAATCCGCGCGCCAAAAGGATGAGAGATTTCGAAAGGTCAAGGAAATCGTAGCCCGACGCCGCAGTGAGATCCATATCGCCGATCGCGCGCGCCGCAAGGCAACGAACTTCGTATTTCTGCTTGTCGTCGTTAATCAACTGCTTGAAGAGGTCGAGCGTTCCCGTGCCGCCATTGGCGCCGTCGGGAGTCTTGAACGCCGCGAGACCTTGAACGGCCTTCTCTTGGAACCATTCGTAGACGTCGTCGCGCAATCCCTTTTGCGCCGCGAATTGCGGGTCGAGAATCTTCACGAAGAGGGATTTGACGTTGCCGCGCATTTTGTCGTCCTTAATGCCGAGCTCGGCGTGACGCACCAGGCCGATGAGACCGGCGAGACGCACGTAATCGGGATAAGGCTTCTTGTCGGAGTTGACGAGAGTCGCCAGAGGGGCGATAGCGTCGGCGCATGGAGTCGCGGCCCCGTTGCGGTCGGCGGAAGCGGCTTCGTCGATCGTGCCCATCGCCAGCGCGACGTTGAAGCGGCACGCGGGGTAGCAGGCGTCGGAGGACGCGTAGCTGTTGAGGGCGCTGAGCGTTTCGGCGATAAAGGTCTTCTGCGCGTCTCCGGAGAGGGAGAGGACGTCCTGCTCAAGTTCCTGTCGGTATTTGACGAGATCGCGAGCGTTGGCGCGAACGGTCCATCGCGCGAGATAGTATTTGCGGAGGAAATCCTTAATTTGAGCGGAGTCGCCGCTTCCGATAATCGTCGCCTTTTGCGCGGCGAGAGAATCGTCGACCGTCGCTTCCTTAAACTCCTGGGAGAAGGCGGAGGCCGTCGCCAAGAGACAGCACGCCGCAGCGACAAACGTTAAAAAAGAACAACGTACGCCGACCGCGAACGCGCGACTTCCGAAAGATGAGGTGTGTGCCATGGATTTCTACCGTTCTCTTATCACCACTGTTTCCAACCCGCTCGAGGCGCCGAGCCCCGACGATACTCTATCTCTTATATCATAATCGCCAGCGGCGCGCGGCGTCAAGGGTTTTCTAAAAAAAGAAGCGCTTTTCAAAAAATTTCGCCGCTTATAACGCCTGTGAAAATTCCAACGCGACGCCCCTTATTTTCGCGACTCTTCCAAATACTCGACCACTTCCGAAAGGGACCCCAAGACACGCGCCGCCATCTTCCGATACTCCGCGCTCGGCTCCTTCATATCCGGCACGCAGATCACCGTCATACCCGCGTCGCGGCCCGACAAGATTCCCGCTTCGCTATCCTCCAGAACGAGGCAATTCTCCGGCGCCTGACCCGCCTTCGCGCACGCCGTCAAATACGCGTCGGGAAAAGGCTTGCTCCTCTTCACGTCCTCTCCGAAGACACGCGCGTCAAAGAAATCCCAGAGCCCGCGCGCCTTCAGAATCCGCTCCGCCCTCTCCCGCGCGCTCGACGACGCCAAACCGACGACGTAACCGTTCTCCCGCAGATACGTCAAGAGTTCGCGCGCCCCTTTCTTGAGAGGTATCCCCTCTTTCATATACTCGCGTTGACGCTGCGCCACGAACGCCCGACCATACTCCACCGTGATCGGCAACGAATAACGCTCGACCATACGAATCATATTCGCCACCCCCGTGCGTCCGCTATAGTCGCGCGCGTACTCCTCCAAGCTCAGCGTATGCCCGTATTCCCTCAAAAGGTCGCAGTCGACGCGGTACGCGATCGGCTCGCTGTCGATGAGAAGTCCGTCCAAATCAAAAATTACCGTCGTTATCATTCGTTATTCCTACGCGTTCCTGTTAGTTCCTCGGGGCGCGGCGCAAGATCTGAACTTCTTGCAAGCGTTCCTGCCAGTCGAAAACGCGCGTCTTGATCCCATTCTCGTCCGCCCAGCGCTGCGCGTAACTATACGGCGCGACGACGAGCGTCGTGTTCTTATCGAACGCCTTGCGAGCGATCGACGCAACCCCGTTGGGAACCACGACCTCCTTGAGTTGAGGGCACTCGGCGAACGCGCCGGCGCCGATCGCGCGTAGCGAATCGGGGAGGATCGCGCGGCGCAAGCGGTAACATTCGTAAAAAGCCATATTATCGACGCGCACGATCCCTTCGGGTATCGCCGCTTCGACAATCGTCGGATCCCCTTTAAAGACCGCTTCGCCGACGGCGTCGAGGGGCGAGTTTTTGTAGCCTTTCGGGACGTAAAAGACGTTCGAGTTGGAGACGGCGGCGTTTCCGGCGCTTTTCGGCGCGGGGGACGGCGTTCGTCGCGGCGCCTTTCCCGAAGTCGCGCCGGTCGCGCGTCCGGAAGCGCCCATCGCGCGATATTGGCAATCATTCTGAGCCGCCGCCCACCCCTGCGCGTAACTTCCCGTGATGACCGTAAGCGTCGTCTGTCCGGAGAAAGGAGCGGTTCCGATCTGTTGGAGCGAGCTGGGCAAATGGAGGGACTTCAGGGCGTCGCAGTCGGCGAACGCGGAGTCTTCGATCTTTTCAAGCCCGTTGGGGAGGGAGACTTTCGTCAAGTTTCGACACGCTTGAAACGCGAGGGGGCCGATCGTCTTGAGTCGACGCGGAAGATCGACGCGCTTCAGATTCGCGCATCCTTCGAAGGCGCAGAAACCGATCGTCTTCAAATCGTCGGGGAAGGTTGCCGTTTGGAAGGCGCCTCCCTGGAAAGCGCGCGCCCCGATTTCGACGACCTTGCGTCCGGCGACCTCCGACGGAATCTTAAGCTTCGTCACCTGCGTCGACGCCATTCCTGTAATCGTCGCGTCCTCTCCGTTTTCGATCCAGTAGAAGGAGCCCCAACAGTTTCCCGCGGGGGTTGGCGCTTGGGGCGCGCTGGGAGCGTTCGAGGAAGAGGGAGAAGCTTGCGCGGAAGACGCGCTTGACGACGGAACGCGCGCCGACTTTTTCGACGCGACGACCTGAATCGTCGCGCCGTTCTTTCGCGCCCATTCTTCGGCGTAACTTCCCGACGGAACGACGAGACGCGTCTGCTTCGAGAACGCGTCCGCGCCGATCGTCGTCACGAAGTCCGTGAGCGTGATCGAGTCGAGTCGCGGACAATCGGCGAAGGCGCGCGCGCCGATCGTCGTCACGGAGTCGGAGAGAATAACCTCGTTGAGATACGGCGAATCTTCGAACGCTCCGTCCGCGATCCGCGTAACGGGGCAGCCGTCGATGGAGTCGGGAACGACGACGCGCGTCACGCGGCCTTCGCGCGCGGAATCGTCCTTTTGAACGTATCGTGAAACGACGATTTCATGGGAACCCGCCTCTTCTTCGCCCGACGCTTCGTCCTCCTCGTCTTTTTTCACCTCCCCTTCTTCTTCGCCCCAGAGGCGCCAATAGAGGATAGGATCAGGAAAGAGGGTGCTCGCGTCGCGCAGCAGCTTCCCCCATCTGATGAAAACGCGCACGAGGGTCATCGAAAAAAGCGCGGTGAAAACGACGGAAAAGAAAAGGAAGGCGAGTTTCGAGAAGACGCCGTATCCCTCGGTTAGCTCCCCGCCCCAGCGACAGATCGCGACGATCGCCGCCAAGTCGAGCGGAAGACTCACGAAGAGGGAGATCAGCCAATTCTCCGCGTTCGCCTGCGCCGACTCTTCGCGTATCAGGAAAGGCTCGTTGAATCCTCTCTTCGCGGGGTCTAAAATAGCGTCGATTGAGCTCGGAGAGGAGGCGTCGTTAGTCGGTTGTTCGGAAGAGGAGACGTCGAGCGGCGGTTGCGCGGAAAATGTCGCGTTCTTCGTCTTCGCCTTCTGCTGAGACGATTGCAAGAAAACGTCGAAGAAGAATTTGCCGATAGGCTTCACCCAGAAGAAGGGGATACGCGCCGCCCTTCCCAATTTACGCCCGACGTCGGAAATGAAATTCGGCGGCCCGGTGCGTCTATTGGGATGCAGAAACGCGTCGAAAAACAACCCGTACGGGAAAAGAGCCAAGATCAGGAGTCCGATCATGACTAAGATGAACACGGGATCCAGATCGAGCTTTCTGCAAAAGTACAAGCCCCCAGCGATCAGATACAACAAAGCCCCGCCGGACGAATCGTCGTCGTACCCTCTTCCGGCGTTATACCCTCTTCCGTCGTCATATCCTCTTCTACCCATCGAAATTCCTAATCCTCGCTATGACGTTCTAAAAATTATTCTCGCCAACGCCCTTCTTCGCGCGCGAAGCCGACCGACTTTCCCAAAGCGCCAAGAGCGCGAATCGTCGGAATACACGACGCCCCGCGACGCGTCCCTTCCTCGACTCTCTCCGCGCGGAAAAGAAGGGAACGCCCCTCCGCGCCCCTTCCCGGTCAAAAGCGCGGGTTTATACTGAATAAACGACCGTCAACAACTATCGCGTCGAGGAGTCCCTTCGACGCGTCGTCATATAAGGAGATCGACGTCATGTCGCGCAACCCCGTGAAATATTCCCAGCTTCTAGCCGAGTCCCTTCGTCAACGCGAACGTCCCGACGGGGGCGATCTTCCGCGTCCGCGCCTGCCGCTAGCGATCACGGGGGTAACGGGAGTCGCGGGTTACGCGGCGCTCGCTTATTTTCAGGCGCGATTTCCGGGGCAAGTCTTCGGCGTCGCGCAGGAGTCGGACGTCGATTTCCCCGCGCCGGATCTCATCCGTTCGAACCTTCGCGACTACGCCGAAATCGAACGTCTTTTCGACGAACGGAAAGTCGCGGCGATCCTCGACTGCGCGGGGAACTGCGCGCTCAAGGCGTGCCATCTCGATCCTCGACTCGCGCGGGAACTGAACGTTTCGATCGCGCGAAATCTGGCGCTCTACGCGCGGAAACGCGGTATTCGTCTCGCGCATCTTTCGGTCGATCAGGTCTACGCGGGGCGTCCTCGCGGCGGCTTTCGCGAAGACGAGCCTCCCGTTCCCGCCGCAGCGTACGGCGAAACGATGATTCAAGGGGAGCAAGCGGTCGCGGAAATCGACCCCTACGCCGTCACGCTCCGAATCTCGATGCCGATGGGAATCTCCTTCAACGGACACGCGGGGGCGATCGACTGGATCGCGGGCCGTTTCAGACCGAATCGTCCGGCGACGCTCTATTACGACGAGGTTCGCACGCCGACGTACGTGGACGAGATGGCGCGCGTCTTTCGCGAATTTCTCGCCAACGACTACGCGGGTCTCCTCAACTGCGGGGGGTCGCGTCAAGTCAACCTTTACCAGATGGCGCAGATCATCAACCGCGCGGGGGGCTTCGACGGGGAGCTCCTCTTCGGAATGTTGACGGAAGAATCGTGCCCCGTTCCGCCGCGCGTGCGCAACTGCTCTCTCGATTCAAGCAAGCTTTGCGAAGTCTTGGGGCGTCAGCCCTTCACGCCGTGGCCGGGGCTTGCGGAACTCATCCCCGATTCTCGAGAATGGCACAAACGTCGCCGCCCCGACGAACCCGGCTCGACGCCGTACATGAATCGCGTCCTCGGATGCTCCCCCTCGCTCTACGCGTCGCGCGAGGAATATCTTCAGAATCTCCTTTAAGGAGGGCTACTCGACGGCTTGCCGCGCGCGCAGCACGAAATTGTCGGCGCCGCGATCCTGGCAGGCGGAGATAAGCCGCTGCACAAACCCCATCGGCAAATCGGCGTCGCCGCGAATTACGATCGTGACGTCCGCGGGTTGAACGCGCCGCAGGGTGTGAAGAACGTCGAGTTCGTCCTTCAAGACGCCGCTGAAGGAGGAGGCGCGAACGTCTCCCATCTCTAACGCGCAGCGCTTCGACCCGACGACGATCGTCTGATCGGGGAGGATCTGGAGCGTTATCATTTCGGGAGGCGCCGCCTCGGGGGGCTGCGCCAACTCGCTTTTTGGAAGCGCGATTTCTTCATGCTGCTCCGCCTGCGAAAAGTTCATCACGAGCGTAAAGAAGGAGATGAGGAGGAAGACGACGTCGATCATCGACGTCATATTCGGTTCCGTCGGCTCCATCGTAACCAGTTCGCGTTTCTTTCTCATAATGTCGTCCTCTTACGGCGCGCGTCTCTTATTTCGAGGGTGAGAAGCGTCCCATGAAGGATTCGCTCACGACGGCGACGTCGAGGATGAATCGCGCGAGTCGATTTTTGAGGATATCGTAGGCGGCAAGCGCGGGGAGCGCGATCGCCAAGCCCAGTTCCGTCGTAAAGAGCGCGGTCGCGATACCTTCGGCGAGCTTCTGAGGAGAAGGCGCCGCGCCGCCGGACGCGATCGCCTGGAACGACGCGATCATACCCACGACGGTGCCAAAGAGGCCGATCATTGGCGCGAGATTCCCGATGAGCGCGAGATACCCGAGCTGATGTTCGAGGCGCATCGATTCGGCTTGCGTCACATCCTGCATCGCCTGCGACGCTTTCTCGTATCCCGAAGGCATGCGCGCCAAACCGGTGGAGAGCGCTTGTCCGAGGAGGGACTCGTTGTCCTTCGCGCACTCGTACGCCTCCTGGAATCGGTTTTCGTCGATGAGCTTTCCGAAATCTTCAACGAGCGCTTCCGGTACGATCTGCGAGCGGCGCAGATTCACGATATTGATGACGATAAGGGCGACCATCGTCATGGAGAGGAGCGCGAAGATGACGGAGAAGAACCATCCGAGGGATCGGAACATCCACATGAGGTAGTTGTCGCTCTTTTTGGATTCTCCGGAATCGGCGGCGTCTCCGGATTCTCCGGGAGCGGCTGGCGCGGCGGTAGCGGCGGCGGGAGCGGAGGGAAGCTCGGGAGCCGCCGCAGCGGGTTCAGACTCTTCGTCGAAGGAGAAGTCGTCCTGAGCGAAAGCGCCGCGCGTGGAAAAAGCGCACGCCAACGCGGCGAGGAGCGCGATGAAGACGCAAGCCTTCGCCGCGCGAGAAAACGTTTCCCGAATCAAAAAGGAGGGACGACGTCGAGTTATGAACATAGCAAAGCCTCTCAAGGTCAACCGTCCGCGCCAAGGGCGGACGCGATTTTAAGGGACGGCGCGACGACGCGCGTCGTCGGGTCGATGGGGTCGATTAAGGTTGTACGTGGAATCGCTCGCGCAGGCGTCGTTCCGTCTCGATCGCGCGATCTTCGCGCCCGAGCTCTTTCCAGACGCCGACGAGCGCTTTGAGCGCGGCGACGCGTTCCGTCCGCGCTTGAGGATAGAGGAGATCAACGTGCAGGTACGCGACCGCGGCCTCTTGCAGACGATCTGCGACGACGCTCACGTCTCCGATCGCGTTGTAAATCCGCGCGTGACGCAGCGTCGCGTCGTCGGGAGTCTCCGCCAAGAGCGCGTTGAGAAGCGCGAGCGCCCCCGCGTGATCCCCCTCTTTCGAGGTCGCGCGCGCAAGGCCGATCCGCGCCTCCGACTTCTCCACGTCAAAGGCGTCCATATCGACGACTTCTTGGAAATACGTCTTCGCCTTTTCAACGTCGTCCGCCGCGAGCGCCAGGCGTCCCAATCCGAGCTTTCCGCGCGCCTTCACCGAGTCGGAATCCGCTTTCAAAAGGGAGCCGTAAGCGCCTTCCGCGCGTTTGACAAAGGCGCTCGAGTCCTTCGCCGCGCTTTGCGCGTACGCGTAGAACGCGTCCCCGAGGAGACGGCACCCTTCGTAATAGCGGTAGCTCGTCGGATACTGCTGGACGAAGCGCGTCATCTCCGCCCCTCCCTCCTTGAGGTCTCCCGCGCCTAAAAGCGCAAGATTGAGGGTCGCGTACGCCTTATACCACGCGGCTTCCGCAGCGATCAGCGGCATAGAGTCCGGGTCGACGTCTTCGGGCGCGATACTGTTGAGTTTCTCGAGCGCCTCTTCGTAATTTCCAACTTCCGTCTCGACGCGCGCCGCCGACAATTCGATCGGCGCCGCGTCGTACTGCACCCAAAGGACGCGCTCCGAAGGGATCGGATTCTCGTCGGGCGCAACGTCTTCCGACTCGCAGTTCATCGCCACGCCGTTGGGATCGACGCCGAGCGTCTCGCCTTGCGCCGTGCGCTCCTCGACGACGCCTTGCGCGTTCTTCTCCCAGTATCGGACTAGATCGACGCCGCGCGCTGACCCGGGAATCGCAACCACGCCCAGGAGCGCGGCGAAGCTCGCCGCCAAAGTAGCGAGTCCGCGCAGACTAGCCGCGACCATCCGCGACTCGACATTCTGTTTCGCGTTCGTTATTCGCATCGTTTCACTCGCTCGTTACTTCTTTTTCGTTAAATCTTTCGGAGACGCGACCCCGCGCAAACGCTGAAGCGCTCGGTACGCGTCGTTAAAATACTTGACCGATTCGGGCCCGTTAAAACCCGCGTGCAACTGCGCGAGACGTTCCAGCTCCATCTCCGCGTTCTTCGCCTGCGTCTCCTTCTCTTTCGGATCCTTCAACGCCGAGACGTAACGATATCGCGTCCGCGCCTTCGCCTTGCACGCGTCGAAATAGAGCTCCTTCGCGCGATCGTCCTTCGCGGCCGCCGCGCCGAGGCGCTTCATGAGCCCGTTCCATCCCCAAAGCGTCTTGCCGTCCCCCGTCATGGCGAGAGTATAATATTCCGAATCGACGCGTCCCCACGCTTCGAGAAGCGTCGCGGCCTCCCACTGCGCGTCGACGTAATCGGGGCGTTTCTCCAAGATCGCGGTAAGGTTCTTATACGCGGTCGAGTATTTCTCTTCATAGCGCAGAATCTCGCAGACCTTCAAAAGGACGGCGACGCGCGAATCGGGAGAGGGCGCGAAGGTCGGATCCGCGTCGATCTTCTGGACGAGCGTTTTGTAGACGTCGCGCGCCTTCACGAAATAGGGAGCGGCTTCGGTCGACGTTTCCGCCGTCTTGCCGCGCAGTTCGCGTCCGATCGTCAGATACGCGTCCCCAGACCAGCGGAGCGCCGCGTAGTTCGATTCGTCCGCTCGCGACGCCACGTTGTCTAAGAACGTCGCGAGACCCTTCGCCGCGTCGTACAATTCCGCGCGTTTCGACTCGTCCCCCGCGGCCGCCTGATTCTTCAGGAGCGTCAGCCGCTCCTCAAAGCGTCGCCCGAGCGAGAGATAGACGTTCGTGAGCTTCTTCCCGGAGTCGGGAGAGTTCGCGGCGATCGCTTCGAGCTTCGCCATCGTTCCCTTCGCTTCCTCGAGTCGCGCGGGGTCGCTCCCTTGAACGAGGAGCGCGGAAGAGAGCGCGGCGATCTTAAAGGAATCGTCGATGAAAGAGGGAGCGTTCCCTTCTTCCGCGCGCGCGATAAGCGCCAACGCCCCGATTCGCGGGTGCGTCAGCCACTTCTCCGCGTCCGCGTACGCGCCCTGCTGAACGTAACTCTGCGCCAAGAGGTACGCCGAATAGATCGCGGAGCCGTCGTCGTCGAGCGTTCCCGAGTCGGTCGTAATCTTGCGTTCTAGTCCGTCGTAGAGGTATTTTTGCGCGGCGGCGAAGAGCTTTTCGGGAGCGTCTTCCCGCGCGGCGTCTTGCGCGGAATCCTGCGCGTCCTCCGTCTGATCGGAATCGGTCGCGGCGGCGTTCTTCTTCGACGCGAGAGACCATAGTGCGCGCCCGAGCGACAACTCGGCGGAGGCGCGGCGCGGCGAACTCTCCGGGATCTTCTCCAGCGCGGCGACCGCCCCGTCGATATCCCCCGACGCGACGGCGTTCTCAAGCTGCGCGACGATCGCTTCCTGCGCGACGAGCGAATCCTCGTTCTCTCCCCACGCGTCTCGACAGAACGCGGCGTACTCGTCGACCTTCGCGTCAAGACTATCCGCCCCCGCGGAGTTTTGCGCGCGCGCTTCCCCCTGAATCGCCTGCAGCGCCTTGAGCGCGAGGCCTCCCCCCTGCTCCGCTTCCGGAGATTCTTTCTCGCGCGCGACGCGATCCCCCGCGACGAACGCTTCTTCGTAGCGCCCTAGATAATACGCGATCACCGAATATTTGAGAAGGATCTTGTTGACTTCGTCGCGCGCGGCGGTTGCGTTCTCGGCGTTGAGACTCCCGCGCTTGTCGGGAATCATTTCCTTCGCGCTCATGTCGAGAGCGACGCGAAACGCGTCAAGCGCGGCGATCGCGGCGGCGTCGAAATCCTTCTGCGCCTCCTGCGCAAACTCGGGTGACGCGGAGTCGCGCGCCGTCTTCTTCTGCGCGAAAATCGACGCGGCGCGGTACGCTTCGTTCACCGCCGCGTCGAACCCGTCGACGACGTTCGTCGAGAGCTTCTCGACGTCGAGCCCCTGGAAGAGCTCGTCTTGCAAGAGCGATTTCGCGGCGGCGGCTTCCTCGTCGCGACCGTTTCCGACCGCGCCGAGAATCTTCGCGCTCGCGAGCAGGAGCTTGTTCACGCTCTTCTTTTCCCCGACGTTGAGCTCCTTATAGACCGGATCGGTCGCGTCGACGAAGACTTGTTTCCCAGCGTCGGCGTATTCTCTATAGTTCGTCCGCCGCGTTTTCTCCAGCGTCAGGAGCGCGGCGCCCGCGCGGCGCTGGATCGCGCGACCTTCCGCGCTTTCGTAGAAGGACTCGAGAAGAGACGCGGCGCGCCACGCTCGATATTTCTGAACAAGCGTCATCTGTTCGACCGTCCCGCCCCGCTCTTCGACGATCTGCGAGTATAGCGCGAGAGAGAGGGTTTTGAGCGCGAAGAACTCTTGCTCGTACGGCAGAACGTCGATCTCCGAAAGAAGCGAAAGCGCGGCGGCGTCCTTGCCGAGTTCGCGATCGATCTGCGCTTCGTAAAGCCGCGCCTTGAACGCGAGGGGATACTGCTGATACGCGGAGAAGATTTTCGCGAATCGCGCCGCGGCCTGCTCGAGCTCTTCCTTGCGCTCCGAAGAACCTTCGGGGTAGGTTCGAGCGATCTGAGCGCGGGCATTCGCGTAACGCGTCATGAGGTCGATATGCGTCGCCTGCGCGCGTCGCGAATCGGCGGCGAAATTGGCGGCGTTCGAATCCTGTCCGCGGCTCGCTTTGAGGCGTTCGGTCGAGAGCTTCGACGCGGCGGCGAGGCTCTTCGACGCGTTCGTCATGTAGACGCGCGCCTGCTCTAATTTCTGCGTTCGCGTCTCCTCCGACGTCCCCTTGCGATTCGCTTCCGCAAAGAGCGCGTCGGCGCGGCGCGTTTCGATATCCGCCGTTCCCGAATTCGCTTCGAGCGCAAACTCCCCGGAAGGCGATTTTTCGAGATACTTCGCGAATGCGTCCTCCGCTTCGTCCCACAGGGCGTCGCGACGCGCTCCCGTCGCTTTCGCCGCCTCGTCGAAGGCCGCCGCCCCGATGCGGTAATCGAGCTCGTCGTTGAGCTCGGGGGGCGCCGAACCGTCGCTCTGCAACTGCTTCAGATAAACGAGCGCGACGTCGTCGTAACCGCGAGTCTTGAGCGCGTCAAGAAACGCCGCCCAATCTTCAGCGGCAAAAGAGCGCGACGCGATGAAAATCAACGCGCAGATAAACGCCGTCGTCGCCAGGCGAACTCGCGCGCGACCTTTCTCTCCTGTTCGCTGCGTTCGATACATCTTCTCTCTCTATATGGAACGTGGAATCTAAAGGAACGGTGAATAGGTCTAGCCTAATCCAACCTTATCATACATAAATTTCGGTTAAAAATCAATTCTCTTTAAGAGAAACTCTCCCAAGACGCGAGAAGTTTCTCTCCCGCGCGTTTTTCGAAAAATATTCGCGTCTTGCGCCCGCGTTCGATATAATGGGAAAACGCAGTCGTTCTCGTCCTCTCGTCTTGTCGCAATATCGAAAGGGTCTCGCCATGCCGACGTCCGTCCTCCGCCGCGTTGTTCTCGCGCTTTTCACGCTTCTCGCGATCCTCGCCGCGCCGCGACTCTTCGCCGACGAACTTCCCCGGCCCGACTATTCTCTATGGCGCGAAGACGGGTTCCCCTTTCAGCCGAGTCGAGACGTCTTCGCGCTCCGCGATCTCTGGAAGACGCTCGAAGCCGCGCCCGACGCCCCCCCTTTCGCGCGCGCCGAGACGGTTCAGCTTCGCGCCCAAGGGCCCCAATATCGCGGCAAGCTCCTCTCATTCAAGGGACGGCTCCTGCGCGTCGACCGCGTCGAGATTTCCGACGACGAGACCTTTTACGATCTCTGGGTTCTGCTCCCCGACTCGAAGCGCGATCCGATTCGCGTTCTCTCGAAGACGCTTCCTGCGGGGCTCGAGGTCGACTCCGCGCCGTTGCCGAGCCGCGCGGGGGATCCGAACGCGGAATATCGGCGCGAAACGGTCGAAGGAAAGGGCGTCTATTACCGCGCGACGAGTTACGACGCGGGGGAGGATCTTCTCACGACGCCGACGCTCGCGTGCGTTGAATTTCGCGTCGCGGAATCGGCGGTCGAGTCGTCTCCCGACGCGGGAGGCGGCGGGCTTCTGATAAAGATCGCGGCGATTCTTGCGCTGGGAGCGCTTTGGTTCGCGTTTCGCGGGGGGCGCCTCGCGAAGGGAAGAAGGAGGGAAATCGCGGGCGCTTTTTTGTGCGTTCTCGGGGGGAGTTTGGGGACGCTTTGGGGGCGAGTCGAGGATGAGGCGACGCCGCCGCGCGACGTTTTTTGGAGCGTCGTCGCGGGGACAAGCGCGGCGACCTGGGAGGCGCAGCTTGGGGAGGATCGCCCGCGCCTCGACGCGGGTATGGACGCGGGGCGAGAGCGTCGAGAGGCGGCGCTCGGGGTTCTCGCGCGGGGGGAGCGTCTTCTGAGCGCGGACGCGCTTCTGGAAAGGGGCGCGGACGAGGTTGAACGCGTGGAAGGACGAGTCGCGCGGATCGAAAGTCTCGCGCTCGACGCGGAGGAGGCGCGGGGCGTCGGAGGGAAAGCGCTCTATCGCGTCGAGATCGCGACGTCGAGCGCGGAGGGCGCGCCGTCAAAAGAACGCGCGGCGCTTTATTTGACGCGGCTCCCGCGCTTCGCGGCGCCGGACGGTTTCTTCGACGCGCCGCGCGCAAAGGCGTCGACGCCGGGTATAGGAGAGCGCGTCGCGGCGCTGGGGATTCGCTTCGGGACGGAGGAGGGCTCGCGCGTCTACTTGGCGACGCGGCTCGAATGGCTTCCGGAGGGGGCGCCGCTGGGTCGCGCGGGGGTCGATTTGAGCGCGTTTGAAGAGACGCGCGTCTACTCGCGCGAAGCGTACGAAAGGGAGAAGGATCCGCAGAGACGCCGCGAAATTCTCGAAGCGCTTCGGTGGCGCGCGGAAGATCGGCGCTCCTTCTACGGTTCGCTTCGCGCGTACGCGCAAGGGAGGGTCAAGGACGCGCGGGAAGGAGTCGACGAGGTCGCGCTCTTCAATCGCGCGGAGTCGAGTCAGGGGCGGCGCGTTCGTCTCAAGGGCTGGGCGCGTCGGGTCAATATGATCCTGGTCGACGACGCGGAAGTTCGCGCGACGACGGGGATCGAGAAGTATTATCAGATCTTCTTCTTCACGAACGAATCGCAAGGGTGGCCGATCGTCCTTTGCGCGCCGGAACTTCCCGCGGGGCTCGAGACGGGGAGCGGCGAGGGGTATCGTCGCGAAATCGAGATCGACGGATTCTTCTATAAGACGTGGGCGTATCGCTCGTCGGCGCCGACTCCTGGGGAGGACGCGACGGAAACGAGCGATGTGAAGAAGTGGACGCGCGCGCCGGTTCTTGTGGGTCGAGTCGTAAGCGTCGCGCCGCCGGAAGAGGAGGACGACGGGGGAGAAGTGCCGTGGAGCGCGTCGGAGCTCTTCGTCTCGTTTGCGATCTTAGCGGTCGCCTGGGTTCTCCTTCGGCGCCGCGCGAGACGCCCTTCGCAAACGTAATGGGGAGAAAGAGAAAGGACAACGTTAAGAGGTCAAAGGAATAACTGTACTGAATTTATTTTAAAAAAATCTCCTATCTTCCTTATTTTTTTCATTATTTCACGCCCTCGCGTTCTTGACGCGCTTGGCGGCGATTGTTACAATAGCACGACACAATATCGTTTCTTGACGATGTGTGTGCGGAACTTATGGGAGCCGCATGAATCCTGAGGCTCCATTTTCTGTTTTAAACGTAGGATGAATTACGAATGAAAAAAACACTGCTGGCGCTCTTTGTCGCAATTTTGGCGACAACGGGTCTAACGGCGTCGGAAATTACCCCTCAGGGGATGGAGCAACTCAAGACCGAGTGGCTTTTCCAATGCGACGACGAACCGACCTTTGAAAAGGCGAAACAAGAGATTGGCTACGCGCGCGATCTCGCCGATCGTCTTTCCGATCTTGACGACGCTCCCGATTTCGACGAACAACTCGCGAAACTTGACGAACTCGAAAAGAAGATCGACGGCGCGACCGAGACTCCCGAACTCGCCGAGGAACTTTACCTCGAAGTTCGCAAAGTCAAGCGCGATATCACCTTTATGAACCCGCTTATCGATTTCGATAAGATCGTCCTCATCGACAACCCGTACCCGAAAGGGAAGCCGGGAGACGCGACGGACGAATGGGGTCACGAAGCGCGTCACCGAAACGGCTTCATGGCGGAACCGGGCGGAAAACTTCTCATCGTCGGTTTGAACCCCGGCGGCGAAGTCGTCGACGTCCTCAAGGACCATGAAGGAAGCTTCTGGCGTCCCGACATTTCGTACGACTGCAAGAAGCTCCTCTTCTCCTTCCAGCCCAAAGGCGACAAGTCCTTCCACCTCTACGAGTGCAATCTCGACGGTTCCGAATTCAAGCAGTTGACCTTCGGCGATTACGACGATCTCGATCCGATCTACACGCCCGACGGCAAAATCACCTTCTGCTCCAGCCGCCAGCACTCTTACGTCCGTTGCATGCCGATGACCCACTCCTTCGCGGTCTCCCGTTGCGACGCCGACGGTAAGAACATCTACGTCATCTCCGCCAACGGCGAACCGGAATATCTCCCCTCCATGATGAACGACGGTCGCGTCATCTTCACGCGTTGGGAATATACCGACAAGGCTCTTTGGCGCGTTCAGTCCCTCTGGACCATGAATCCCGACGGCACGAACCAGCAGACCTTCTACGGCAACCAGTCGACTTGGCCCGACGTCCTCACCGAGGCGCGCGCTATTCCGAATAGCTCCAAAGTCATCTTCACCGCCGTCGGTCACCACGCTTGGTTCAACGGCTCCATCGGCATTATCGACCCCACCGCGGGCTTGAACTATCCCGACGGTCTCGATCGCGTCACCCGCGAAGTCGCGTGGCCTGAAGTCGGCAACGGCCCGACCGACCCCGCTCCGAAAGTCGATTACCACGAATCGGGCAAAATCTTCGCGTATAAGACCCCTTATCCGCTTAGCGAAGAATATTTCCTCGTCAGCGCGCGCGAGGGCGGCCACCTCTATAGCGGAGCCGACAACGGTTGGTTCTTCCGTCTCTACCTCATGGACGTCTACGGCAATAAAGAGCTGATCTACCGCGGCGCCTACAACGCGTATCACGCGATCCCCGTCGTCAACCGCGAAGGCCTCTACCCCGTCAAACCCGACGTCGTCAAATGGCCCAAGATCGGCTCCGGCGAAAAGCCCGCTCCTGGCGAACTCTACTCCAACAACGTCTTCGAAGGCACCGAAAAGTATCCGGAACTCAAGAAGAACGGTAAGTTCATCCGCGTCATCCAAATGGATCCCAAGACCTACACGACGTGGAACAAGACGGTTCAGCACGACGGTCCCGCCGTCTCCGTCTTCCAGGCGGACGGCGTCAAGCGCATCCTCGGAACCGTTCCGATCGAAGAAGACGGCAGCGTGAACTTCAAGGTTCCCGCTGGTGAAGCGATCTTCTTTGAAATGCTCGACGCGGAAGGACGCGCCATCCACGTCATGCGCACCTTCACCAGCGTCATGCCCGGCGAACGCCGCGGTTGCACCGGCTGCCATGAATCCCAGCTCAACACCCAGGCGAACGTCGCCGCCGACGGCGCTCAAGTCGGTAAAGCGGTCACCCGTCCCGCCAAGGATCTCGAACAGCCAAGCTGGGGTTCCGCCGAATCGATCTCTTACAAGCGCTTCGTCCAAGATCCCGTCATCGAAAAGTACTGCATCAAGTGCCACGGCGATCCTGAAAACAAAGCCTATCAGACGATCAACATGACATGGCGTCCCTCCACCAAGGGTTGGTGGGCGTGGGTTCATCACCGTCCCGACGACGTCAGCCCCTTCTATGAACCCTACATGACCTTCGTCACCGGCGACACCCCGTGGGGCGGCGCGAAAGAGCGCGACGAACGCAACGTTCCTAAGAACATCGCCGGCCTCTTCATCGTCGAAGCCTACGGCCCGAACGATCCCGACAACCTCAAGACGCTCCCGCCGTACTCCGCGTACTCTCCGGTCAGCCGCCTTGCGCACAACGCCCTCTCCGGCGAACATCACGGCGTTAAGGTCGAAGGCGAAGCGCGCGAACGTCTCCTCGCCTGGATCGACGTCAACGGCCCGTACCTTGGCGACGAAGAAATCCGCGCTATGTACGACCCGGACAGCGTCGCGATCAACACGGCTCCGAAGATTCGTCCGCGTATCGCCACCGCGCCTAAGATCAACCGCTTCGACGTCCGTCAAGACGGCGACACCAGCGCCTTCTTGCCGCCGCTCAAGCTCCTCCCCAACGCGGATCCCAAGTTCGACCCGAACAAGCGCGTTCAGGACGCTCAACTTGAAATCGCCCTCGCGGAAGTCAAGAACGACAACCTGAAAGTTGAACTTGTCGCCGCCAACTACGGGCCTGGCGAAGAAGCGGAGCGCGTCGACGTCCTTGAAAAACTCAAGGAATATTTCAACGGCACGCGCGTCATTCCGTTCCCCGCGGGCAAGAAGTATAACGATATCTTCGGCGACCCGGTCTACGGCAAGGTCAAGACGCTCCGCATCGCCTATCGCATCAACGACGGCGACGTCATCCATACCTCTTTCAACGAAAACCAGACGATCATTCTCCCCAAAAAGTGAAAATGAACCGTTCGCGGTAAACTAAACGCAAAAGGCGTCTCGAAATCCTCGGGACGCCTTTTCTTTTGCTCGCGCGTTGAGCGCCCCGCTTCCAAAGCAATTCGACGAAGCCGCTCAATAATCTCTTTATTACTCGACGCGTTCTATAGCCCCTCTTTCGCGTATTAACGCGTTTTTCAATCTACCGTTCTCTATTCACCGCCTCCGCTAAACGCGAGCAGACGCGCGTTAAGACCATTTCGACCATTTCAGGGCGCGTTGAGTTCGATGGAACGACAAGAAGATAAAAACGGCGTTCCGAGTCGTTCATACTCGAAACGCCGCGTCAGTTTGCGTTCAGAAAACGTCGCGTCGCATTACAGCGCGATGCGAAGCGTTCGGATCATATCGAGGAATTCTTCGTCGAGAACTTCGTCGTCGTGAAGTACGGCGCGATAATCATTGTAAAGGCGTTCCGCTTCTATGCAGTCCGCAATCGCGCGATCCTTCTCGCAACGTTCAAGGAACGCTTGAATCCGCTCGTAGTAAAGCTCCGTCAACGCGCGGAAATTGTCGTTCACCCAGCGCTTCACCAGGAATTTACGACCTTCCGCGCCCCAGCAACCGCACGAGCCGCAACCGCAAGAAGAACCGTCCTCCTCGCAACCGCACGCGCAGTCCGGCCCGCAATCACACTTCTTACCGTCTTGACCGCACGTACATTCTTTGC
>CAKVCP010000007.1 GCA_934725735.1 uncultured Thermoguttaceae bacterium | reverse complement strand
ATGCCACGGATCATGGCGCGTTTTCTTCCATCCGCTGACGACGTCGAAACCTTCGTCCATGAGTCGCAGGAAATCGGGAATTTCGTGCGGATCGTCCTGCAAGTCGGCGTCCATCGTCATGACGAGGGGCATTGTCGCGGCGTGGAGCCCGACGTCGAGGGCGGCGGCCTTCCCGAAGTTTCGTCGGAATCGGAACGCGCGGACGCGTTTGTCTTTCTGCGCCAGTTTCGTAATGATCGACCAGCTTGAATCGGTCGAACCGTCGTCGATAAACAGGAGCTCGATCTGGGCGTCGATCTTTTCGACGACCTCGCAAATCTCCGCGTGAAGCGCTTCGAGACTCTCTTCTTCATTGTAAACGGGAACGACGATCGAAAGTTGCGTCATCTCACGACCCCTTCTTGAGTAAATGAACGAATAAAAACCACCGGGACAATTTACCCGCGCTTTTTCTTATTGTATAATCAACACGCCGCGATAAAAGGGCGGAATTACCGATTTTTACGAGTATGAGGAAATAAGATGATGACAACAGGACGAAAGAAGTTCGCCGCGCTCGCGTTTGCGGTCGTCGCGACGATTGCCGGAAGCTCTTTGGCGACCGAGTATTACGTCGATTCGTTATCGGGCTCGGACGCGAACGACGGCATGACGGAGTCTACGGCGTGGAAAAGTCTCGACAAAGTGAACGGCGCGGATATCAAAGGAGGGGACGCGGTGCACTTCCGTCGCGGACGCGTTTGGCGCGGGACGTTGCGTCCTAAGTCGGGGGAGCCTGACGCGCCGACGCGATACGACGCGTATGGGGAAGGCGAGAAGCCGCGCATTATGTACTCGGCGGACCTCTCGGATCCCGAACTCTGGGAACAAGTCGACGAGGAACTTTGGGCTACGAAAGAGGTCAAGTACGTCGACGTCGATAGTAGCGACGAGACGAAGCTTTTCGCCGCGGGGGATTGGCATATCTACACGGAAGAGGAAGCTAGCGGAACGTGCAAAAAGCGCGAATTCGAAGATATTGGCGGCGCGAAAGGATATCGCGTGATCTGCGAATCGCCGGGAACTCGCGGAACCCACTTCCAGCTCACAACGGAAGGATTCCCCGTGAGGAAGGATCGCCTCGTAGCGCTGCGCGTGAAAGCGCGCGCGGGTAAGCCGATTTCCCTCAATCCGACGCTGATGATGAAAGGTAAGCCGTGGAGTTCGTACGGCGAATGCGTCGTCGGTTCCGGACCCCTTGAGGGGTCATGGCGGGAATTCGATCTGATTTTTCGCACGACGCGCGACGCGGAGGACGGACGGATCACGTTTTTCTTAGGGGATACGCTTTCAAAGGATTGGTGGTTCGATTTCGTGATTCTTGGCGCGCGCGAAGTCGAGGCGTCGGGCGCGTGGCTTGACGCGGACGTCGGAAACATCGTTTATTCGTGGCGCGGCAGCATTAAGCAGAGCGAGAATAGCGCGACGAAAGTCTTCCACCCGACTTACAAAGGATGGGAAATTTGCGGTTTCAAGAAATGGACCCTTGACGATCTGAAGTTATTCGGAGATTTCTGGTACGACGGCGAAAAAGGACGCGTCTATGTAAAGGATAATCAGAATCCAGGGAGGCGCTATTTTTCGATCGAGGCGCCGATGAAGGGGAATTGCTGTCGAATCGAGAATGGTCGCGACGTGATCGTAGAGGATCTGGCGTTCACGCACACGGGCGCGCACGGGGTCTCTGCGGTTCGTTGCGAACGCACGACGATTCGTAATTGCGACTTCCATTGGATCGGTGGGAGCGACCTTTACGGGGGCGGCGGCGCGGGTAAGCGCGTGCGTTACGGTAACGGCGTGGAGTTCTGGGACGGTCTAGTCGACTGCACGGTGGAGGGATGCCGCTTCACGGAGGTATACGACACGGCGACGACGACGCAGGGCCCCGAGAAAGACGTCGCGCGAAACTTGACGATTCGCAATTGCACAATGATCCGCTGCGAACAGTCGTTCGAGATCTGGTTCACACATCCGGAAACGGTCGTCGAGAATTGCGTTTTCGAAGACAATCTCTGCGTCGACAGCGGTCGGGGGTGGAGTCACGTTCAGCGTCCAGACAAGAGAGGAACGCCGCTTTTAGCGTATTCTCTCGACGCGGCGAAGGTCGACGTGACGGTGCGGCATAACGTCTTCTACGACACGTCGCAAGAGTTCATCGCCTTCTGGCACGATCGGATCGGCGATTATAAGATCAACGACAACGTGTACTGGGCCGCCAAAACGTATCATGAGGCTGGGGACAAGTATTTCCACTACAATATTAAGAACGGGGCGCCGGGCAAGACGTTCGACGAATACCGCGCTGAGACGGGTCACGACGCGGATTCGCGTTGGGTCGAGCCGATCTTCCGCGATTATAGTCGCGACGATTTGCAGATCCTCAATAAGTCGGAGATCTTCGACTGGCGTACGAAATGACGGCGCGTCGAAACGCCGCGTCGACAAAGAAAAAGGGACGCTTTCCATTTCGGAGAGCGTCCCTCTTTTTTTAACAGCGTTGTTTCATGGCGCGTCGCGATTATTTGGCGATCGCGAAGACTTTGACGTCCTGCGCGGGGAGAACGCCGACGATTTCCCCCGCGTCGTTGAGCGCGACGGGGGCGTCGTCGAAGAGGTCGCGAATCTCGGAGCCCGCGTCGACGAGAGCGCGCAGTTCCGGCGTCAGCGTCACGCGGAACTCTTTCGTCTCCTGGGAGTCGTTGAAGAGGGTGAGGTAGATCGATTTCTCAATCGTCGTCGGGTTCGTCGCGCGCGGCGCGTCCGGGGTCGCGCCAAAGCGTTCCACGTAGAGCTTCGGATCGTTCGTTACGGCGCACGGATCAGGCTCCCAGCCCGCTTGAGCGACGCGTTTCACCACCGGCATGTATTTCTTGAAGAGATCGCGGTCGCGGTTGTAAAGCTCCGGATTCTCAAAATAATGATTCGACGACGCGTTCGCGCTGAAGAAAGACGGGAAGCACCCGTACGCGGTCGCGCGCTTCATATACAGCTCCGTCGCGTCTTTTCCGAACTTCGAAAAGTCCGAATTCATCAAGAAGCAGTAGGGTTTCCCCATGCATATCGCGCGGCGATACATGAGCTCTTCGTCCGACATTGGCGACCACTTGCCGCCGCCGTTCCAGTTGGTTTCCGTCCCGAGAACGTCGAGATAAGGAGCGAGGAACCAGTGGGAGCCGGGGGTTGAGTTCGCCATCGAGAGCTTGCCGATCTTATGAAGGTCGTCGGAGATCTTGCGGACGTACTCCTGCGCGATCATCCCGCGGAAGATCGCCGGTTTCTTCGCGTAGGCGTCGAAGGTCAACGGCGTGTTCATTCCGAGGAAATGGGCGCGGTCGAAGTCGAGAACATCCGTGACATACCCTTCGCTCGAATCGTAATACTCTCCGTCGCAACCGTCTTGCGCTTCGGCGTAGAGATATTGATATTGAGTCGTGGGAATGAGATACGGGGCCGGTCCGTAAAGATCGAGCGCGATTTTTTCGTTCCATTGGAGATCGAAGGAAGCAATCGGCTCGAACTCGGCGTTTTTAGGAGCGTCGAGCTTTCCTTTTTGCGTTAAGAGGGCGAGTTGGGGGGCGTCGTTCATACTCCAGACGACGCCTTTGCACCACGGCGTGTCCATGACGCGGCCAGGGATTCTTCCCTGCGCGTCGGAGAAGCCCGTCGTGAAGAGGGCGCGCGCGTTCGGATTCCCCTCTTTCGCGAGGCGTCGCGCCTCTTCCAGCGCGGTTTCGTAGACCGTCTTCCCCTCTTGCGCTTCGACTCTCTGCCACCATGTCATCGGCTCCGTATAGCGGAAGGTCGTGATTCCGCGCGCGTCGTCTTCTTTGATTTCGTCGGTTCCCTCTTTAAACTGGAACCCGAAATCTTCCCATCCTTCGACCTTGGAGATCTTCGCGAACGCCATCCAGTTTCCCTGCTTGAGGGCGCGAACGCGCGTCGCTTCCGGGTAGCTTCCGCGCCATGCGTCGATCGTCGCGCGGAAAGGATTCGACGCGACGGAGCCCTGCGTCGGTTCAAACTCGGCGAGGCGCAGTTCGACTTCATTCCGCCCTTCCGCGAACGCGATATCGTACGCCGCGTACAGCTCGCGCGTCCCCCCGTTCGCCGCGATTCGGCAGAACGCCGGATAGTCGGGGTTGAATCCCAAAGCGATCGGATTCTCAAAACGTTCCTTTCCGTCGGCGTCGAGAACGCGCTTGGCGACGACTCCGTACGGGTAGATTGACGCCGCTTGGAGCCCGACGTCGGAGAAGCTCCGCGTTAGGGAGGCGTCGTGCGCGCTAAGGGGTCGCGCGCGGCGCGGATGGTCGAACCAGACCCATTCTTCTCCCTCGACCGTCGGGATCCTTCGCGCGTAATAGAGCGTGAACGCCGCGTCTTCGCGCGAAAGGTTCTTGACCGTCAACACGACCTCTTTCGAGCCGTCCGCCGTCTTCTGCGTTTTCTTCGAAACGCGCAGCGAACCTACCGCCGTTTCGCTAAAATCACTATCCGCGTCGACCCCGTAAAAGGGCGCGTTCGGATCCTCCGCGCGACGAATGAAAACGCGCGTTTCCCCCGACAAAGGCGCAACCTCTTGCGTCGGCGTTCCGTCGAAGACCGTCGCGCCGCTTGCCGACGCGTATTCCGCCAGGCGAAGATCCTTAAAATACGCCGTCCCCTCATGATTGCGGAATAGTCCGTACATCGTCAAGCTCTTGATCGGCTTGATCGGAATAAAGGTAATCGTCCTTTCGGTCCAGTCTCCTGTTCCGGAGGGGAAGGAGGTCGTGACGCCCCATTCGACGCTTCCGTCTTTATAGATGATATCGAGGTAAATCGAATAGTCCGCGTTCGGGGAGCCCTCGACGTTCTCGGCCTTGCTCTTTCCGAGCGCGACGATCGGCGCGGGCGTTTCCTGATTCAAGACGTAGGAATAGAAAACGCCGCCGTTCTTTACGTCGTTTCCCTTCGATTCGCATCGGAAGACGTCGACGTCCCCCTCTTTTTCGACGACGAAACCGTCGCTATAGGGATTGGGTCCGGAGGCGGGTTTGACGAGGTTTACGGGAGCTTTCTCGTCGACGACGAGAGGCGCGCGGAAAGGGGTCGCCGCGCGTGTTTCTTGCGCGGAGGCGACGTTGCGCGCGTTCGAAAGCGCGTCGGGGAGTTGCGGCGCGGCGGTAAGAGCGAGGGCCGCGAGAACCCCCGCGGCGACGAAACGTTTTTTCATAGGATTTGATCCTTTCGTATCAAGACGTCACCAGCGCCAGGCGTCGCCGACGAGGGCGTCGATTTGCCGGTCGTTGAGGGATTGTCCGTTAATTTTGGCGTCGCGCACGGTCTGGGCGCGGCGTTGGAAGTAACGGTATCGTTTTTCCTGATCGCGCTCGACTTCGGCGACGGGCTCAAAGTCGGCCTCTTCGCCGCGTCCTTGCCGATCGAGTCGCGCTTTACCCGCGCGGATGATCGCGAGCGCTTCGTCGTATTCCTTCGAGACGCGCGCCTTCGCGGCGCCCCAGCGGTCGAGGCACGGGCTCAGCTCCGGTCGATCGAGATAGACGGCGGCGGCAAGGGCGTTCCCCTGCAGTCCGGTCAGTTCTTCGAGGCGTCGCGTCTCCTCGCGCGTCAACGGGGAGCGACCGTAGGGGTTGTCGCGATACGCGGAGGCGTAGGTCGGGTAATATGGCGCGTTGAGGTCGAGCCATGTCGCGACGCGTCGGAAGGCTTCGACGTCCGATTGCGCGTCGACGAAGACGCCGATTTCGCGTCTCTTCGCGTCGATCTGAGGATCTTCGTGTCCTTTGAGGAAGATTTGCGCGAGTTTGCTCTGCGCCGCGCCCCAGCTGTTCGGGGGGAGGACGTTGTGAGGTCCCGCGCCGGGCACGCGCGCGTATCCCTTTGAGCGCAGCTCCCAGTAGGAGACGTTGAACGCCAAATTTCGGTCGGCGCTTAGAATAAGCTTTTCGGCGCCCGATTTTCCGACGTCGTGACACTGGACGCAGTATTTGTCAAAGACGGGCTGAACCTCTTCGTAGTAGCTGAAGAGTCGCGGTTCTCCGAACCATGGTTCGAGGGTTTGCGGCTCTCCGGCGGCGGCGGAACCGACGATCGTCGAGGAGAGGGGCGCGTCGACGCGGCTTTCATGACACCCGAGGCACGCGTTCGTCTCGCCGGGTCGCGCCATGATTCCGCTGCGCATCGACTGAATCATCATCTGATTTTCGTCGAGAAGCTGGAAATAGACGAATTTCTCGGCGGGAACGGCGAAGGAGACGCTACCGTCTTGCGCGACGGGAACGGTTCCGAGAATTCGCTTGTTGTTGAAGTCGTCCCACGCCATGCCGGGCGCCTGGGTTCCGCTCCCTTGCCAGTCGGTATGCGTCCAGAATCGTTTTTCAGGGGATTCGACGACGCGGAGGTATTTCACGGAGCCGGGCTCGACGTTCTCCATGCCAAAACCTTCGTAGACGTTCGAGACGTAGAAATAACCGAACTCGTCCTTCGGATTCACGCGGTTGGCGACTTGGCGCGGCGCGGGGGTCTCGTAGATCGGGATCGGATCAAAGCAACCGGGCGCGTCGACGTGGACGAGAGTCGCGTCGCCGTCGGGGTCAAGGACGTAGATACCGGTTTCTTCGTCGCTGCGAACCTGTCCCGCAGCGATGATGAAGCCGTCGTCGAGGGGGAAGGGGTCTTCGTATTTTAGCGGGGAGCGGGAGAAGGCGTCGTACCGGTACGCCTCTTTGAAGGGATCGGCGGCGGGGTCGTCGGTAACCCATTCGATCGTCTCGGGGGGCCAGGTTTGAATGACGGGCTTTCTTCCGTCGACGCCGAGTCTCCGGTCGACGAGAGCGATCGCGCCCCAGGGCCTGTCGTGGCACGAGCCGAAGACGCAGACGAACTTCGAGTCGTCGTCGGGTAGGGGCCTAGCGTCGATGACGCCGCCGGGCGCGGAGGTGTTGTTGCCCCAATATATTTCGTGCTTCGTTCCGTCGGGGTTGGCGACCCACACGCCTTGCGCGTCGCCGAAGTTGCGGTCGACGTATTCCCAGCGGTCGTAGAGGACGCGTCCGTCGGAGAGGAGCGCGGCGTGTCCTTCAAAGAGCGTGCTCTTTCCGATCTGCTCGACGTTGGAGCCGTCCGCGTTCATCTTGTGGAGATTGCACATGATATGGCGGTTGCACATGCAGTATTTCGGCT
This sequence comes from uncultured Thermoguttaceae bacterium, assembly GCA_934725735.1. Taxonomy (GTDB): domain Bacteria; phylum Planctomycetota; class Planctomycetia; order Pirellulales; family Thermoguttaceae; genus RUG369. The sequence continues at coordinate 29,758 of CAKVCP010000007.1, read as the reverse complement.
CGCGCGTGGAAGAGAAGACGATTTCTCCCGAGGGGAGATAAGCGGGGTCGATATCGGAGGCGCCGGTTACGAAGGTGAGCTGGCGGAATCCTGGAATCGCGGCGATCTCTTCTTCGGTCGTCTCGGGGAGAAGGGTCAACGCGGGACGTTCGAGGTCGAGGTCAAGATCGAGTTCGGCGATATGGTAGTCGTCGAGCTTTGATTTGCGGACGGAGACGAGGACTTTCTTGGCGTCGAATGAGAGGCAGGGGTCGCGGACGATCCCTTCGGGGAGTTCGAGAAGCGTTTTGACGCGATCCTCATGAGGGAACCATACGACAAGCTTCGAACCGCCGACAAAGCTGTTTTCGTTGATCTCGCCGCGCTGGAAGATCGTCGCGGTGTTGTGGTGATCGGGGAGATATTGGCGTCGCGAAACGTAGAGGACGGCGTCTGGGAGCGCGTCGATAGCGTCTTGTCGCTTCTTCGCTTCGCGTTCTCTCGCTTCTTGAACGATCAGTTCGCGCCGCGCGTCGCGCAGGTCTTCGCCGTCGGGATCGAGAACGCCGTCGATTCGGAACGCGTCGCAGCGGATATGCGCCCAGGAGCCCGACGCTTGATCGACGACGCGTACGAAGGCGCGTTTTCCCCTCAGCTCGGGGACGTTCCAGAGGACTTCGCGCAGCCCTTGCGAATCGTCGCCGCGCGCGTTCAGAACGGGGGAGGGAGTTCCTTCGTCGTCGAGGAGCGCGAGTTCGACGCGCACGTCGTCGCGTTTCCCCGCGCCGCCGACGAGGAAGCGGATCGCGTCTCCTTCGATACGGAAGACGGGGGATTCGATCACGCAACGCACGTCGTCGGTCGGGGCGTCGTCTCGCGACGACTCAAGGGTGGTGAGGTAGAATTTTCCCGATTTCTGGTAGGGGGTCGAGTTGTTGTGAAACTCGACGTCGCGCGAACCGATCGGCTTGGAGTTTTCTCCTTCGACGATCTTCCACGGAGCGAGCTCTCCCGACTCGAAATCCCAGAGGATCGTGTCTTGGGCTTTTGCTTGGCGCGCCGCAAGAGCGAGGGTTGCGGCCAGGAACGCGAAGAAGAGCGTTAGAGGAACGCGTTGGCTTCGAGTTGACATACGAACGTCTCCTTAAAGTAGGCGGGGAAAAATGACGAGGGGAACGCTGGAGAAATTGTACCTTGTCGAAGAGTCGAAATCAAGAGCGTCGAGGAAGTTAGGAGGGAAAGAAAAAAGGCCGAAGGACGCGAAGGTCCAACGGCCCCAAGAAGGGATTACCAAGGAGTTTCCATGAGTCCGACGATCTCGTCGGCGAGCTTGTCGATCGCCTCTTGTTGGGAGGTCGCGGAGGATTGACCGACCTCGGGGACAAGGTAGGCGCTCGATTCGAGGGTGACGCCGTCGTTCATGCTCACGGGGGTCAATCCAGATTCTGATAGGTTCGAGGAGTCGAGAACTTTCCAAACGGCGGTCGCGGTGAGTCGAATATTCTTTTCGCGGGTTCCGTTGAATCTGTCGCGGGCGTTGACGGACTGCGTTTCCGAATGGAGTTTGATCGCCAGTAGGGAGTCGGCGTCTCCGGCGGTCGCGATGCGATAGGGGGTCTGCTCGGTGATTTTCTTGCAGACGGCCTCTGTGATACGCTCGCCAAATCCTTGACGGTACGTGTCGGCGTCGACCATCTGGACGTAGACTGTTCGCACGTTTCCGTTGTAGAGTCCGCGCGGCCCGACGTTGTATCCGGAGAGGGCGGCGCACCCTTGGAGAGCGAGGGCGAGGAACGCGGCGAGAATTGCGGCGAAGGTGAAGTCGGAACGAATCATAGGGGAGCGTCTCTCATTTGAATGAAGCGCCGTCGTCGTTTTGCGCGGTCTTCTCGGGTTCTTTCGAATCGTCGAGTTCGTCGTCGCGTCCGATGGAGTCGAGCCTTTCTTCGCGGGCGGCGAGACTGGCGAGATCCTTCTTGGGTTCGAGCTCGAAGTACTGCGATTCATCCTTTGGCAAGAAGGGCGCGATGGGTCTGATCCACGAGAGCTGGTCGGCTTGCGCGGGCTTCGACTGGATATTCTCGTACGCCTGCGCGCCGAGGGTCGCGAATTCGGAGCTTGCGTGCTCTTCGGCGAGTCTCATGTAGTATGAACGCGCGGACGCGTAATTTCCGCGCCGCTCGTAATATTGTCCGAGGGCGTAGAGTCTTCGCGCTTGCTCTTCCTTAATATTGTCGAGCTCTTCGTAGATGACGTCCATGTTTCCGCGTCCGCTTTTGAGGATCGTTTCGGCGAGTTTTCGCGCTTCGTCGAGAGGCGCGGCGTCGTAGTACACGCCCTGATAGGAGCGGTGGAGCGCGATCATGCGCAGTCGGCAGGCGTCTTCCGCGTATTTGCTCCCCGGATAGAAGTCGTATAGCTGACGATAATATTCCGCGGCGGAGGCGTAGGAGCCGTCCCCTTGCTTGACGCCGCGCCGCATATATGCGTTAGCGAGAGCGAAAAGGGCGGCGGGAGCGAGGCCCGTGTCGGAAGGATCGTTGAGGAAGATCGCTTCGTACGCCTTCTTTGCGGCGGCGAAAGTGCGCAGCGTCGGCTTCCCCTTTTCTTCCTTGTCGGCGTTCGCCTTCGTTTCCTTCTCGGAACATTCGACCCAGTAGTTGCCGATGAAGAAGAGGCGTTTCATCGCCGTTTCTTTGTAGATCGAGGCGTTATAGGTCTGAACGAGGGCGCGGAAACAGGAGACGGCGCGTCCGTAATCCTTGTAGAAGAACCAACATTCCCCAGCGAAGAATAGTCCGTCCTCTTCGATGAGGCATCCGCTTTTGGCGACGCCGTAGGGGTTCTTTTTCGCTTCGTTGGGTCGCAGCGCGGGGCCTGGCCATCGTTCCGCAGCCTTTTCATAGAGCTGGGCGGCCTCTTTGAGGCATTTGCGATCCTTCGTCTCGGAATATTCTTTCTGCTTGAGGCACGCTTCGCGCATGAGAGCGAGCGCGGCCTGTTCGTCGGGCCCCATGCCGAACCACGAGCGGATCGTGTCGAAGGAGAAGGCGTATTTCGACCAATCGACGGGGGTTGGCGTTTCCTTTTCCCATTCTTCGAGTTCGCGCGCGGAGGTCGCTTCGTCCTGCATCATGGAGAATGCGTCGGCGGTGACGCGGCGCATGAAGTTTTTTTCTTGCGTTTCGTTCTCCTTGAGCCTTGCGAAGGGTCCGTTTTCGTCGTTAATATCGACGCTTTCGATCGGTCGGAGAAACTTTGGAACGTCGCTTTTGACGTTCTTTTTTCGCTTTTGCTCTTTGAGCCACTCTTTATAGGCGGATTCGATCTCCTCGTCCTTCGCTTCGCGGTCGGCGATCGACTGACGTTTGGGGGCGGGGCGGAAATCGTCGTCGTCGACGGGTTCGTATGTTCCGGATGGCTCAGGGACGTTGGCGCCGTTGCGCGCGAAGTCGGAGAGTTCGCTCTCTTGAGGGGGCGCGTTTCCGTCGTCGACGGGCCCCTGGTCGAGGGTTGGGAAATCGTCGCCAAGGGAAGGAAAGTCGTCTCCGAGGGTTGGGAAATCGTCGTCTTGCGCGTAGAGGGACGCGTTCGCGGCGAGCTCCGAGAACGCGGGCGCGAAGAAAGACGCGGCGCCGCTTATGGCGACGATCGTCGCAAGTTTCAAGTATTGCGAAAAACTCATATGGACGTCCCTGTCCTTTGCGGTTTTATGTTAAGGAGTACTCCCAGCAGGCGCTGGAAGGCTCGACGGTTGCATCTGCAAAATTATCCTCGAGTCCCGAGGGATAATCTTCGCCGCGTGTCGCGTAACCTAGGTAGTCGATCAAGCGAGGCCTCCGCCTCAAGATTCGCATAAAGTAGCGGTTGAGGAGGGCGCGGAGCTGATCGGTTTCAGTCTTTTCGAATTTTCCGAGTCGCGCGAGAGTGATCTCGTCGAGTCGGTCGTAGACGGCGCGTGCGTTCTCTCGAATCCGATGGCGCGTCGTTTCGAAAGCGTTTCGCGCCTCTTCGAGCTGTCTTGCCAAGTTGAGTTGGAAGGACTGATCGTAAAGGAGCGTGTCGTACTGGGTTCTTAGCGCGACTTCGAGGGCGCGGAGAGCGCCGACGGTCGTTGGGCCGCATCCTTTTCCTTTTCCTTCGACGAGGCATTTTTTGCAAATGACGCCGCCTTGGATGAAGTCGAAGACGAGGGGACGACCGGGCGGAAGGGTCGGGCGATCGAGGGGCAGCGCCTCTCCACATTCGACGCAGCAGCGCGTGGAGGGGAACTCGCCGAAGGCGTCGAGGAGGAACGCTTCGAAGGCGAAGAGCCTTTCGGCGGCGCGTCGACCGTGTCCGAATCCTTCGAGGGCGAGATCGGCGGCGCGCCACAACTGCGGGTTCGGGTCGTAGAGCTCCGTCATGAGGTCGAGGAGCTCGGCGACGTAATAAGCCGCGTAGAGGGCGCGTCGATTCTTCGCGTCAGGTAAAAATCTTCGCACCAACCTCGCTTTCGTGAAGAGGTCGAGCGCTTCGGAATTTTTCTTGATGAATGTTAGATTATTGGAGACGAGGAGGTCAAGGGAATTTTCAAAAGGATTTTTGAGTCTCCTGGCGCCCTTCGCGAGCCCTCGGACTTTTCCGAAGTCGCGCGTATAGACGGTCGCGATGACGCTCGACTCCATAAATTCGTAGATTCGCAGGACGATGGCGTCCGATTGCTCGATACTCATTTTCAACCCGTAGTGAAAAGGAAGACGCGAAAGAATAACGACTATGGATAAGTATGACGAAAAAAGGGGAGATTGAAAAGGGGAATAAGGAGAGAATAGAAAAGAAAAAACGCCGGAAGAAGCAAACTTCAAACCGGCGTTTCAAGGTGGGAGAGGAGACTCGAACCCCCGACCTTCGGAGCCACAATCCGACGCTCTAACCAACTGAGCTACTCCCACCATCGCGTTCGCCCGCGTTGCGGCGCAAACAACAGTACTAGTATAAACGAAGGCGCGTCGTCGTCAAGAGCGCGGCGCGCCTTTTTCGCAAAAAATCTCAGCGAGGGCGCTTAGAAGCCAAAATCGATCTCTTCGACCTCGATCGTCTCCTGTTTTTCGACGGGCTTGGCGGCAAGATGCTTCGGATTCCCTTCGATGTAGACGGCGCGGAAAGGTCGCGCGGGGCAGATGTATTCGCACCCGCCGCAGCCGACGCAAAGCTCGACGTTGACTTCGGGAATCGTCAGCGTTCCCTTGTAGGGAACCATATGGAGCGCTTGAGTCGGGCAGTGCTCGGAGCACGCGCCGCAGCTCGTGTCTTGCGCGTAGACGATGCAGTTGTCTTTAATGAAGACGACGTGCCCCATCTGGATGAGCTGTTTCTCCTCTTTCGGGAAGAGATGGATAGCGCCCGCAGGGCACACTTCGCCGCAGAGGGTGCAGTCGTAATTGCAGAATCCGTGGGTGAAGTCGACGCGCGGCTGCATGAATCCGCGCAGACCGTTTTCGAATCCGGAGGGCTTCAAGATACGCGCCGGGCACTTCGCGACGCAGAGCTGACAGCCGACGCAGTGCATCTGGAAGTGACGGTGACTGAGGGAACCCGGCGGCGTGATCGTGTATTCGCGCTTGAACGGGGTGAGGCCGTAATCTTCGGGCTTGGCGTCGTCGAGACTCTCGTTGTTCTGCGCGGGGATCGGTCCAGTCGGCTCTTGCGACCGCGCGACGCTTGCGACGGCGGCGGTCGCCGCAGCGACGGAGAGGGCGAGGAATTGACGCTTGCCGGGGTCAAATCCGCAGAGGGAGTCGAGGGGACGGTTTTCGTCAAACGCGACGGAAGAGGCGGCGCCGTCTGGGCTCGACTTCGATTCGTCGGCCTGCGGAACGTCCGACTTTTCGGGACGCTTGAGCCCGAAGTAGAGCGCGTCTTTTTTGCACGCGGAGAAGCAGTCGAAGCAGACGACGCAGCGGCTTGAGTCGACCTCCTTGTTCTTGAAGTCGATGCACGAACTCTTGCAACGCTTGGAGCAGAGGCCGCACTTCACGCACTTCGACGCGTCGACACGCGTTCTAAAGAGCGCTTTCTTCGAGAGGAAACCGAGAATCGTTCCCACGGGACAGACGGTGTTGCAATAGAGTCTTCCCCATCGTCCGGCGAAGACGCACAGGACGACGAAGGAGAGGGAGCCGACGACGAGGGCGCCGATACTCTCGGGGCGCAGCGCGTAGTAGTAGAAGTTCGAAGGGGCGTCTTTCGACGAATAGTAGTCGTAGAGCCCGTTGTTAATCATGACGTAAATCGGCTTGAAGAGGTTGAGCGCGATTCGGCCAAAGATTCCGTACGGTTCGATGAGCGCGAAGTAGAATCCCCCGGCTGCCGTGGAAAGGATCGCGAGAATGAGGAAGGCGACGCGGATCTTCTTGTGATTCGGGCCGTACTGGTAGTTGCGCAGCGGCTTAGGCTTGCGCTTGACGACGGGCTTGCCTTCCGCGTTCGCGGGGGCGGGATCTTTCTTGAATTTGTCGGCGAGACGCGCGATCCTGCGTCCGAAGAACGCGATAACGTCTTGAAGGATCCCTAAAGGGCAGACGACGGAGCAGTAAATTCTTCCGAAGAGAAGGGTGACGAGAACCAGCGCTCCGAAGACGACGAAGGAGCCCGCGAGGAGGGACGGAATGAACTGAAGCTTCGCCAAGAACGCGAGCTTGTGGGGAACTTTCTCGGTGAAATCGACGAAGTAGGCGATAAACGCGCCGAGCACGAGGATCGCGAGAAGGACGCGGCAGACGCGCAGGATGTTGTTTTTGAGCATAACCGTTTTCTTTCCAGGCGCGCGACAAATCGCGCCTTTATGACGAAACGCCGCGAGAACTCGAACGGCGTTTCAGTTCAAAATAAAGAAAACGCGCCCCCGCGCGAGGCCGGGACGCATTGTCGTTTGGTCAAAGGACGACTCAGATCTTGATGCGCTGAACGTCGAGGGACTTGACGTCCATAGTGCCGAGTTTGTGCGCCTGGCCGAGTGGGAGATACTTGACTTCGTCGAGCTTGAGGCCGGTGAACTGAGCGAAGAAGCCGCAGGCGGCGACGTCGACGGCAACGGGGTCGGTCGACATGAAGAGCGCCTTGGTGAGTTCGACGTCGTCGGCGTTACGACCGCGCGGGCCGTTCGTCTTCATGATGCGGTAGGCGTCGACGATATTGAGGCGCGCGGGATTGGAGAGGGTTCCGATATCGGCGATGCATTGATCGAGGCCCTTCTGGTGGAAAGCGCGACGATCCCAAACGATACCCATGAGGTTCTTCATGGAGATCGTCATGCGCGCGCCGCCGTGATTCTTGAGGACGGGAACGTTGAACCACTTGTCGCAGTCGAGAATCGCTTGGTGGATCTTCGCGGATTTGAGCGCTTTTCCTTGAGGAAGAGCGGTTTCGCGGTAGTATTTTTCTTCGTTCGCGGGCATAACGATCGCGCCGGCCTTCTTCGCGGCGGCTTCGATCCCGGAGTTTTCATAACATCGGCGCCAGTTGTCGCACGTGTTGTCGAAGACGGTGATTTCTTTCGCGCCCGCGTCTTTGCACGCGTTGATTAACGCGACGATCAGTTCCGGATTCGTGTTGCCGGCGAGATCGGGCGTCTTGTCCCAACCGATATTCGGCTTGATGGTGACTTTGTCCCCCCTGCTGACGAACTGGGCAATACCGCCGATGGCGTCGATACCCTTTTCGAACATCGGCGCGGGTTCGCCGCCGAGGAGAGCGACGAGTTTGACGTCTTTTCCATCCTTCTTGCCTTCCTGAGCGAGAACGGAGATTTCGCTGTCGAGGCAGAGCGTCGTGGCGAGACCGCCTAGGGCTACGGTCTTCAGAAATTCTTGTCGAGTCATTTTCATAGTATTGTTTCCTTTCAAGACGCTACGCGCGTACGGTTGATGCGAGATTTTGGGGAAAAGCCTACCTCGTGTGCGTCGTTTTAGAATCCCCGCGCCTCGTAACGAAAGATATTTTAGAGAAAAGAAAACGCGGCGTCAATAAATGGCGCCGCCGTCTTCTCAAAGTAATTTGGCGAGTTCGTCGACTTTGTCGGTTTTTTCCCACGTGAAGTAGTTGTAACAAGGAACTCCGAGATTCTTTTCCCAGGCGTAGGAATCGCCGGAACGTCCGAAGTGCCCGCCGAAGGAGGTCGCTTCGAAGATCGGGCGACGCAGATCGAGGGTTTCGATGATACCGCGCGGCGAGAGGGGGAAGAGATCGCGAATCGCTTCGGAGAGCTTTTCTTCGTCGACGCGTCCCGTTTCGTGAAGATCGACCAAGACGCTGATCGGTTCGGAGACGCCGATCGCGTAGGAGAGTTGGATTTCGCACGAGTCCGCGAGATTCGCCGCGACGACGTTTTTCGCGATGTAACGCGCCATATACGCGGCGCTTCGGTCGACTTTCGTCGCGTCTTTTCCGGAGAAGGCGCCGCCCCCGTGACGCGCCCAACCGCCGTACGTGTCCACAATAATCTTTCGACCCGTGAGTCCGGCGTCCCCCTGCGGTCCTCCGACGACGAACTTGCCCGTGGGGTTGACGTAATACTTAACGTCGTCGTCGAGGAGTTCCTCGGGAATCGAGGGCATGATCGCGTTTTCGACGATCCATTCGCGAATGACGTCCTGGTCGACGTCGGGATCGTGCTGAGAGGAGACGACGACCGCGTCGACGCGCACGGGTCGTTTTCCGTCGTATTCGAAGGTGACTTGGCTCTTGGCGTCGGGACGGAGCCAATCGACGGCTTTTTTGAGTCTCAAGTCGGCGAGTTTACTCATGATGCGATGTGAGAGCGCGATCGGAAGGGGCATGAACTCCGGCGTCTGATTGCAGGCGTAGCCGAACATGATTCCCTGATCCCCCGCGCCGACGTCTTTCGTGTCGGTGGCGTCGACTCCCTGGGCGATATCGGGGCTTTGCTTGTCGAGCGCGACCATGACGGAGCACGTGGAGGCGTTAATTCCGAATTCGTCGTCGGTGTATCCGACGCGTCGAATAGCGGAACGCACGACGTCTTGATAGTCGAGTTGGGCTTTTGTGGAAATTTCTCCCGCGACGACGGCGACGCCAGTCGCGACAAGCGTTTCGCAAGCGACGCGACTATGCGCGTCTTGGGCAAGACACGCGTCGAGAATACTATCGGAGATGCGGTCCGCCAATTTATCCGGATGTCCCATTCCCACGGCTTCGCTTGTGAAATAACGTTTAGCCATTTTGCTTTTCAAGCTCCTTGCAAAGCGCGGCGTTTGGGAGACGCCGCAGGTCTAACGAGCGAAGGCCTGCGCGTCGAGTTCGCCGCAACCTTCAATTGATACCACTGAACGACTCATTATATAATGGGCGCGTATGTTCGCAAGGGGAGTCCGCCGTCCCTTGTCGGCGTTCGAATATCTTAGACGCCCGTCTGTTCGAATCTTACGCAGGCGCTATAATGTGAAAATTGAATTTGGAATCTACGCGCGCGCCGTTTGGACTTCTTTCGAGAGGATTGCAACGCGCGGCGTTCTCGTATGGGAACAGACAACAATGCCACTTTTAATACTACGCTGCATCTTCATCCTTGCGACGAGCGGGCTGGGGGTCACGATCGTCCGCGCCGGCGCGGCGGGGTCGAGCTCCGTTGGGTTGACGACCTTCTTTCTTCTCGTCTTTCTTTCCGTCGGGGTCATTGCGCTCGATATGGCGTTTCCCAAAAAGCGTATCGAGTGGGTTTCTTCGGTTTATTTCGGGCTCCTGATCGGTCTTGTCACGACGTACGTGATGCAGCTTGCGCTTGAACCCTTCTTCTCGGATCAGCCAGGCGAGGCGGGCGAGCAAACGGAGGCGTTCCGGCAATGCGTGACGGCGGCGCTCCTCTTGATATGCAGTTATACCGGCGTCAGCTTCCTTTTGCAGACGCGCAACGATTTCCGCTTTATCATTCCGTACGTAGAGTTTCAACGGAACGTGAAGGGGGTCAAGCCTCTGATTCTCGACACGAGCGTCGTGATCGACGGTCGGATCGCGGACGTTATGGCGACGAAACTCGTCGACGGCCCGCTCCTCATGCCGCGTTTCGCGATAGTCGAGCTTCAACATATCGCCGACAGCGCGGATCGTAACCGCCGCACGCGCGGACGACGCGGGCTCGACGTCCTCAATCGTTTGCAGAACATGGAAGGCGTCGATTTCCAGATCGACGACACGGATCTCCCCGAGTTCGCGAATCAGCCCGTCGATCTGAAGCTCGTCGCGTTGACGAAGCGCCTTTCTGGAAAACTTGTGACGAACGACTATAATCTAAATAAAGTCGCGCGTCTGCAAGGCGTCACGGTTATCAACTTGAACGACCTTTCGAATTCGCTGCGTCCCGTCTTTTTGCCTGGGGAACGCTTCGAAGTCGACGTCATTAAGACGGGCGAAGAAGCGGGGCAGGGGGTCGCGTATTTGGACGACGGAACGATGGTCGTCGTCGATCAGGGGCGCGCGCATATTGCGGAACGGGTTGTCGTGACGGTCACGAGCGTATTGCAGACGAGCGCTGGCCGCATGATCTTCGCGCGTTACGAATACACGACGCGCAAGCTCTCCGGGACGACGATCGTGCTGGGGGATAAGGCGTAACACGACCCCGTAATTTGACGTTTTTAACGAAAGGAGACGCGAAAGAAGATGGACGCAGAGACGCTCAAAATGATAGCCCTCGCCGACGAGGATCCGCGTTTTTCCCTTGAGACGTATCAATTTGTCGACGCCGTGTTTCAATGTTTGAGTTCTCCGGAAGTCGCGTTCCTTTCCCTCGAACTCCTTGGTCGCGTAGATCCGATGAACGAAGACGATTTTCGACGGATGCGCGACGAAACGGCGAATCCGATCGATTTCGACGGGTTCGACGGGTTCGACGAATATTCTGACCCGGCGGAGGATGAAGAGGATGAGGAAGAAGAGGAGGATACGTACGCGCTAGATTACGACGCTCAAAATTTTGCTTCGTCCCCCTTCGCGGAGGAGGAGGAAGAGGATTCTGGAGCCGACGCGCAGGACGAAGACGCGGAGAACGAGGACTCCGAGGGCGTGACGGCGGAGCAGGTTTGCGTCGTCGCGGTCGAATACGCGACGCGCGCTTACGGGCTCATGGCGCGGACGATCCTTTCAAGACTGGGTTTGCGCACGACTGGGGATCTTGGCGACGTCGTCTATAAGATGATCGACGCGGGGCTTATTTGTCCGTCGGAGGGTGAGTCGCGCGCGGATTTCGACGACGTTTTCGATCTCGGGGAAGAACTCGAGCGCCGCTTTAAGTTTCATTATAATAAACGTCCAGGGCCGAATCGGTAGGTTCGACGACGTTATAGAGCTTTCAGAATAACGTCGCCGAGTAGGACGGCGTTTTTCATTTGTCGCAAGAGCGCGATCGACGAGACGCGCGCATTATGAAGAACAAGGAATAGGAGAATGGTTTCACCACGAGCAGGTCAACCGACGCAACCGAGTGATTTGATCGACGTCGCGGAGCTGGAACGCGCGTATTATGAACGCAAACCGAATCCCGAACGCGCGGAAGAACGCGTATTGTTCGGCACGGGCGGACATCGCGGCAAGGCGATGGAAACTTCTTTCAACGAGAATCATATCAAGGCGATCATGCAGGCGATCGTCGACTGGCGCAACGCGCGACCAGAAGGGGCTCCGGAGTATCTGTGGCTCGGCAAAGACACGCACGCGCTTTCAGACGCGGCGCAGAAGACGGCGCTTGGCGTCTTGGCCGCGAACGGGGTGAAGACGTACGTTCAGAAGGAGAACGGCGTGACGCCGACGCCTGCGGTCTCTCGCGCGATTCTTGCGGCGAACAAGTCGCGCGGGGCGAACTTCTCCGACGGCGTGATTATCACCCCTTCGCACAATCCGCCCACGGACGGCGGCCTCAAATACAACGGGACGAACGGCGGCGGCGCGGATTTGGACGCGACGAGCGAAATTGAACGCCGCGCGAACGCGTACCTTGAGAACGGACTCGAGGGCGTCAAGTTCACGAGCTATCCCGAAGCGCTCGCCGCGCCGACGACGGAAGAGATCGACTACATTCCCGATTACGTCGAAGATTTGCAGAACGTCGTCGACATTGAGGCGATTCGCCGCGCGGGCGTGAAGATCGGCGTCGATCCTCTTGGCGGCGCCGCCGTCGGGTACTGGAAGCCGATCGCGGAGCGCTACGGTCTGGATATTACGGTCGTGAACGACAAGATCGATCCGACTTTCTCCTTCATGTCGATCGACCACGACGGCAAGATCCGCATGGACTGCTCGAGCCCCTGGGCGATGCGCGGTCTCATCGCGATGCGCGATAAGTTTGATATCGCGTTCGCGAACGACCCTGACTCGGACCGTCACGGAATTGTGACGCCGAGCGCGGGGCTCATGAACCCGAACCATTATCTCGCGGTCGTCGTCGACTATCTCGTGCAGAATCGTCCGACGTGGCCGGAGACGCTCGGAATCGGTAAGACGCTCGTTTCGAGCGCGATTATCGACCGCGTCGTCGCGTCGCACGGACGCAAGCTTGTCGAAGTTCCGGTCGGGTTCAAGTGGTTCGTTCCGGGACTCTTCAAGGGTGAAATCTGCTTCGGCGGCGAAGAGAGCGCGGGCGCGAGTTTCTTACGCTTCGACGGCTCCGTCTGGACGACCGATAAGGACGGGTTGATTCTCAATCTCCTCGCGGCGGAAATCATCGCGAAGACGGGTCGCGAACCGGGTCAATATTATGCGGATCTCGCGAAGCGCTTCGGTTCCCCCTTCTACAAGAGAGTGGAAGCTCCCGCGTCCCTTGCGGTGAAGGCGGCGCTCAAGAAGATGACGCCCGAGCAGGTCGCGTCGGAAACCCTCGCCGGGGATAAGATTATCGCGCGTCTGACGAAGGCGCCGGGTAACGGCGCGGAGATCGGCGGTCTCAAGATCGCGACCGAGAACGGTTGGTTCGCTGCGCGTCCTTCCGGTACTGAAATGGCGTACAAGATTTACGGCGAATCCTTCAAGAGCGAAGAGCATCTTGACCAAATCCTCGTCGAAGCGCGTCAGATCGTCTCCGAGGCGCTCAAAGACGCGTGAAATTAACGCTCCATTGAGAAAATGAAAGCCCCGAGCTCGCGATAGAACGCCATGCTCGGGGCTCTTTTATTTTCTCGGTCGGCGAAAGACGCGACTCGCGATCCCGCGCCGATCTTCAAAATTCTTGCTTATCGGTCTTTCAAAATCTTTTCAAGGCGCAGCGCGGATTCCTCGCGTCCGAATCTTTCGAGGACGATCCGCCCCGCGTCGACGCCTTCTTCGGGCTCGTAGCGCTTCGTTCCGTCCTTCTCTTTGACGCGCTTGAGTTCCGGCGTGGCGATCGAAAGGATCGCGCCCCTTCCTTCCTGTTGAAAAACGCGTCTTTTCGAGAGAACGACGTCGACCGTTCCCCCCGGTTTGACCTCCGATTCGTCGCCGCTCCAAAACGCGAGAAGAATATCGGCGCGTTCGACGAGGTAGTCGCGAAGTTTCGAATATTGCGCGATCCGATCAAAAACTTCCGCCTCCGGGAGTTCGACGATCTCTTTCGCGTTCGCGAGAAGGGTTTCGAAGCCTTGAAGCTCGTCTCCCTTAAAGTCGTCGCGGTATTTTTCGCGCGACATGGGCAAGACGGCGCGTAGCCGCATCGGAAACGTTTCGTCCGCCGCAGATTCCGCCGCGCATACTCGCGCCGCGATCGAATCCGCGCCGACCGCAAGTCCCGAATCTAAGAGGACGCGCGTTCCCGCGGGAATCGCCGCGCAGATCGCGCGAAGAGCTTTCCGCGTCGCGCTCTCCACCGCGTCCAAACTCTCTTTCACGATGTGTCGACGCCCCGTGACGCCGACGATTAAGACGTCTTTCTCCCGATCCTGATCTTTACAAGTCATAACCCCCCGCTCCGAATTTACGGATAGAAAACGGGCCGCGTCTCTCGTCAAAACGCGGCCCGTAATGATTCAATAGAACGACCGAACGCCGCGAGTCATTTCGTCGGCGAGACGGAATAGCCCTTCCAGAAGAGTCCGTCCTTTTCAACGACGCCGAAGAAGGCGCTAAATCCGATCGTGCTCGCGAGAGATTCGTCGAAGGGAGGAAGGGTGGAGCCGTCGAATTTAACTTCGCGCGTCGTCTTCTGATCGGGCGGGGTCAAGACGAGGTTGAGGAGCTTCGCGCCGAAGGTGTTGCCCTGGGGCGTCTTACCCTGACGGAAAAGCTCGTAGTTTTCGCGCAGACCGTCGACGTTTCGGCTATATCCCCTGACGAAGATTCCGGACTGAGCGGCGGGTTCCTGAGCGAGGAGCTGCATTGCGAGCTTATGTTCCGGTGAATCGAGAACGGAAGGAGCGCCCGCGGGAAGATTAAAGACCTTCGTCTGGAGATACTGAGCGTCGTTCGAAACGAAGAGCGCGCCGTTAGCGACGCCAAAGACGACGCCCTTGATGAGTTCGACCTCTTTACCCGGTTCGGTAGCGGCGGGTTTCGGGGCGCCAGGGCGCGCGCCGGGTCTTACGCCGCGACGTGTCGCTCCGGGACGCGTTGCGCCCGTCGCTTGCTTTTGAGGAGCGTACTGCCAGAAGTCGGAACCGTTGACGACTACCTTTTGGAAATCGGGATCGGACGCGAACATTCTGGAGAGCGCGTCGGCGACGGTCTTTTCCTTTCCTTCGAGAATATTGAAGGAGAAGACGAATTTTTCTCCGTCGGAGGTCTTCTCGGAATCGAAAGAGTTCGTCGAGGAGAGTTGACGTCCGAAATTCGCGACGAGATCCGTGCGCAGATTGACTTGCGGTCCGAGCTTATCCTTTTCGAGCGAGTCGAGAACGTCGTTCCACGCGCCCTTGGTTTCGATGAAATCGTCGAAGAGAGGACCGATATTGTTGAAGGTCGTGAGGGCGTTGAGGTTCATGAGGGTGTATCGCGTCGCGTTCTTACCGATCCACTGGGGGGGATCGAGGGACTCGACGTTGGAGAAGGAGAGCATTCTGAGCGCTTTAGTCGGCTGCTCGGGAATGTACGCCTTCACGCGGTAGACACATTCGTAGGAATCTTTGGTAAAGTCGATGGTTCCGCCGACGCCTTGAATTCCCGAAAAACCCTGATTGGAGAGGACGACGAAGGGGGATTGCCCTTGAAGTTGCTCCGCAGGTACGAGAGAACGAATCGCTTCCCCCGCGAGAAGAGGATTGGCGAAGAATTGAATCTGGGGCGCGGCGGCGTCTTTTGAATCCTGAGCGCAACGTTCGACGACGGCGCGATATTCGGGCCTCGTGTCAAGCGCGGGTAGATTTTCTCCCGCGAGTTTGTGAAGGAGCATCTCGGCGAGATACTTCTGATCGGTCGCGATCAGGAGCTGAGGTAGAGCGACATACCACGCCGTAACGACGGCTCCCGTTTCGGGATTCGGAATGGTGAGGACGGTCGCTTCGACAGATTGCCGACCGACGTCGATGCGTTCTTTCGTGGCCTTTCCGCGCTGTTGAGCCGTCGTTTCCTGGATGATTCTCACGAGGAAATTATTGACTTCGGAGGCGTTTCCCGCGACGTTCATCATGACGGCGAAACCGGGCTTCTTACCTGGGATCGCAATAAGTCCGCCGGCGATTTCTCCCGAAGGAAGAGTCGTGAAATCGGAGAGATTCAACCCGAGACGATTCGGCCACGCCTTTTCGATCTGTTGCCGAAGCGAGTCGCGGAACTCTTGGAATTGCGGCGAGGATAGGGTCGCGTGAAGTTGCGTCGCGTTCCAGTGATCGCCGAGTTCTTTCACGTTGTTGATCGAGAAGAAGATCTGCGTCGAATCTGGGAAGCAGTGGTCAAGCTTGAACTGCTGAGCGAGGAGAACGGAACTCGAAAGGAAGAAGCAGACAAAGGATAAAAAAAACCGCATTTTCTGCTTGCTCATACTTGCAAACTCCTTTTATTTGACAACAATACAGAGGTCAAGTCGTGCGGAAAAGCGAATCCGATCGCAACTCCCTACGACGCCCGTACTTCGTTAATTTTGACGAAACGAGAACACGTTTGGACGGCGTCACGCCTCCAAACCACCTTCAAATAATAACGTTTTTTGGAAAGAATTTCCACCCGTTTTGGCCTCGTACGACAATAATTTTAAGAAATTTCGCCGTCTCTAATTGGAATACCTTTAATAAATTACGTATTCTCTGCATGTTTTACGATTAGCCTTTTCCGATAGGGACGCCGTTAAGGAACTCGATGACCCCGACGACCTCAAAAACTAAGGACGTTTTGGACGCGTATCGCGCGGAAACGCTCGTGCAGGACGTTATTCACGGCTATATTTCGACCCCGTCGCGGATACCGCGTCCTCGCCGCGGCGAGACTTGTTTCGAACGCGATATTATCGATTCTCCGTGGCTTCAGCGCTTGCGGCAGATTCACCAGCTCCAGACGGCGTGGCTCGTCTATCCGTCGGCGGAACATTCGCGCTTTCAGCACGCGCTCGGGGTCGCGCATCTTGCGAGCCGCGTCTGGGATTCCGCGCGGGAAAGCTTCATGAGTTCCGCGACCGCCGTCATGGCGAACCTCGACGACTCGACGTGCGAATCTGCGCGGCGTCCCGTTCCCTCCCCGGAATGCGTAGAAGAGACGCTCCGCGTCGCCGCGCTCCTGCACGACGTAGGACACGGCCCCTTCGGACACTTCTTCGACGACCATTTTCTCAGTCGTTACGCCGCTCCCGACGGGGAGCCCCTCACGCACGAAACCCTCGGCGCGCATATCGTCAAAACGCAGTTCGCCGATCTCATCTCAGGATTGCGACGCTCCCCGCGCGGCGCCTTCGCTCCGGGCGAATCGATCTCTCCCGACGACGTCGCGTTCCTGATCGTCCGCCCTCGAAGCGAAGAGGAGGATCGCCGACGCCCCGCGTGGCTTCGGATGCTCCGCGTCCTCTTCTGCGGCCTCTACACGATCGACAATATGGATTTCGTCCTGCGCGACGCGTACTACGCCGGATTTGGCGCGAAGCCGTACGACCTTGACCGTCTCGTGCATTATTCCTTTTTCACGGAACGCGGATTCACGCTCCACCGCAAAGGCGCGGGCGCTCTTTTCGGTTTTTTAGAAGCGCGTCACGAACTTTTTCGCTCCGTCTACTTTCATCGCACGGTGCGCGCGATCGACGTCGCGCTCGCGGATCTTTTCCGCGAAGGCGCCGATCTCCTGTACCCCTACGGGAACCCTCTCGACTCCCTTGATCGTTACCTGAACTTCACGGACTGGACGCTCCTTGCGGACGCGAGCCGTTGGGGGGAATCGGGGGACGCGCGGAAGGTCGCGCAGGCGCAGGAATGGCGCGATTTTCTCAATCGACGCGTCAAATGGCGAATGATCGCGGAGAAGACGTTCGTGTTTCGCGACAACGCGTCGGAAGGATCGTCCGTTTTCTCGTCGCCGCATCTTTTCGAAGCGGCGCTGCGCGAAAAGCTCCCGGCAGGATTCGAAACGCCGCCGCTGAGGTTCGATATAGCGCGCGTCTCGTATCGTCCGGATTCTCCTCTTTCGAAGAACTATCTCTACGATCCAGAGACGGAGGAAATCGTCGACGTGTCGCGCGATCCGCTTTTGCGTCACACGCCTAAAAGCGCGCGAATCTGCCGCGTTTTCGGTCGCGATAAGACGACAGGAGTGAGCGAAATTGTCGCGGCGTTCAATAAATTAACGGCGGGCGCCGCAGACGAGTTGACGAACGTATGACTTCCGCCGCGCCGCTATGTCGTCGCGCTAGTCGCGCCGCGCTTCCCTTCGCGCTCTTTGCGCTCGTCTTTCTCGGAACGCTCCATTTGGCGTCGACCGCGCCGCTTACATGGGACGAAGGGGACGCGTTCAACCGCGCGGTTCGCGTTGAAGAATGGTTTCGCGCGCTAGTCGTCGGGCCCGAACGGACGCGTCGCGACGATCCGCGCGAAGTCGACGGAGAACGCCGCGAGTTGCGACTTTATTTTTCGACGCTTCCGTCTCGCGCCGCGCTCTTTTCCCCCGAAACGCTCGAAATCGGGTTTCAGCATCTGATCTACCGCGAAGGACATCCCTCGGGCGCGTCCCTTGCGATCGCGTTCGGGGACTTTGCGGCGCGCGCGCTCCCTTGGTCGATTTCGGAAAAGACGCGGTTGCGCTCGGGGTGCGTTTTCCTTTTTAGCGCGGCTTTGACGGTCGTCTTTTGGCGGGTTCGACGCGACTACGGCGCGGCGATCGCGCTCGCTGGAACGGCGTGCGTACTCTTTTCGCCGCGCGTCTTGGGGCACGCGATTATCGCTGGGGGAGATTCTCTTCTGATTTCGAGCTGGCTCGCGGCGTGGGCGCTCTTCGACTCGGCGCGCCGGAACGCGTCGCGCGCGGTTCTCTGGGGCGCGGCGGTCGCGGTTTCCTTCTGCGCGAAATCGAGCGGGTTTCTCGTCGTTCTTCCCTTTGCGTGCGTCGCGCTCGCGGGGGTTGCGACTCGACGTTTCGCCGGTCGCGAAGTCGCGCGTCTTGCCTTCGGACTCGTCGTCGCCGTCGCGCTCTTCCTCTTTGCGAATCCTCCCGGTTGGCGCGATCCTTTCGCCGCGGCGTCGACCTTCTGGCGCCTCAATACGGAACGCGCGGAGTTCAATATTCCGATCTATTTTTTCGGCGAGCTCTATTCTCCGACGCGCTCGCTCCCATTTTGGAACGGTTTCTTCTGGCTCGTCGCGGCGACCCCGGCGCTTCTCTCCGTCCTCGCGCCGTCGGCGTTTTTTGGGCGTCGCGGAGAAACAGCGCCGCGCGCGGGAACGACGACCGCGTTTCTTTTGGCGATTACGATTCCCCTCGCGCGAATCCTGCCGGGGATTCCCGTGCACGACGGAGCGCGGCTTCTGATCGCGTCCGTCGCGCTTTGGTCCCTTTTGGGAGGGCTCGGCGCGGGCCGAGTCGCGCTTTGGGCGGCGTCGCGGGTCTCGTCGGAGAAGCCGCGTTTGCGTCGCGTCGTCGCGTGGACGTGCCTGACGCTGTGCGTCGCGCCGAGCGTCGCGGACGCGCTTGGTTCGCGCCCGCAGTTCCTTTCGTTCTACAGCGCGTTTGTCGGAGGCGTCGAAGGGGCGACGCGCATGGGGCTCGAACCGACCTACTATTGGGACGGGTTTGACGCTCAGGTCGCGTCGCGTCTTCGCGAACTCTCGGCGGAGGCGCGCGCGCAGGGGCGCCCCGACGGTATCCTCTTCGGCTCCTTCTCGACGCAAACCCTCGAGTATTACGTGCGCTGGGGCGTATTCGGCGCCGCGCGGGTCGCGACCGTTTCTAACCCCGAGGCGGCGCAAAACGTCGAGCAATATGGATTCTACGTGCTTCAGCGTCGTCCGAGCGGATACGTTCCCTTCGACTTGGCGCTCCTCAAAGAAGGGAAGCTTTTACTTCGCAAAAACGCGCGTAATCCCTTGCCGCTCCCCTTTGC
The DNA here is from genome assembly GCA_934725735.1 of uncultured Thermoguttaceae bacterium. Taxonomy (GTDB): domain Bacteria; phylum Planctomycetota; class Planctomycetia; order Pirellulales; family Thermoguttaceae; genus RUG369. The sequence goes on along the minus strand of CAKVCP010000007.1, from coordinate 10,311 downwards.
GGAGAGGGGCAAAACGCCGGTTCTCGACGTGTATGAATTTCCGCGCGTTCCTTAAATCCGCCGAGCTTTTCTCTCTCTGCTTGCGTTTTGAGCGCCGACGGCTATAATCTCATGGGCCTAGAAGAACGACGTCCTTTTTTAACGATTAAGGTCGCGTCGTTTTTGGGATAATTCCGAGTAATTTGCGAAAGAAGCCGCGCGGTCGGCTCCCTTTTGCGTACTAGACAATACGCGGCGTCGCATGGCGTCGCGAGGAGACTCCGACGCCACGATTTCGACCTATGCGCTGGAACGCGCCTGAGACGACGAACGCGTTTGAAGCGTTCATTGCCGGAAGATTTGAAGCTCTCGACCAAACGCTACTCCCCACGCGCGTCGAATGGCGCCAGTGGCGGACGATCGAAAGCGTTTGGGAAGGGATCAAAGCGCTGCGGGTTCGCGGCGCGCCCGCGATCGGCATTTCGGCGAGCTACGGGGTCTGCGTCGGTCTCCAAACGCTCTTCGAAGGAGGCGCGCGTCCGAGCTTGGAGTCGTTCTACGCGCGGCTTGAAGAATGTGCGAAATACCTTGCGACGAGTCGTCCTACGGCGGTGAACCTCTTCTGGGCGCTCGACCGCATGACGGCGAAGGGACGCGAGCTTCGCGCGACCGGCGCGACGGTCGAAGACGCCGCGGGAGCGCTCCTTACGGAGGCGCGCGCGATTCACGACGAAGACGTCGCGCTTTGTCGGCGCATGGGACGCTACGGGGCGCAGTTCGTTAAAGACGGCTGCGGGTACCTCACGCATTGCAACGCCGGCGGATTGGCGACGGGTGAATACGGCACGGCGCTAGCGGTCTTCTACTGGGCGCGCGAGGAGGAGGGGAAGCGATTCCGCGTCTTTGCGGACGAAACGCGCCCTCTTCTGCAAGGAGCGCGTCTCACCGCGTGGGAACTGCGCCAGAACGGGGTTCCGACGACGCTCGCGTGCGATTCCGCCGCGGCGACGCTCATGCGCCAGGGAAAGATCGACGCGGTCTTTGTCGGCGCGGATCGCATCGCGGCGAACGGCGACGTCGCCAACAAGATCGGAACGTATTCCGTCGCGCTCGCGGCGAAAGCGAACGGCGTTCCCTTTTATGTCGTCGCCCCGCGATCAACCTTCGATCTCTCTCTCGACTCCGGGGATCAAATCCCGATCGAAGAGCGCGCCCCCGAAGAAGTGACGAGCCTCTACGGTCGGGTCGTCGCCCCTGAGGGAATCGACGTCTACAACCCCGCGTTCGACGTCGTCCCCGCCGAGCTCGTCTCCGGGATCGTCACCGAAAACGGGGTCGTATCGCCGGTAACGCGCGAGACGATCGCGCGAATCGTCGGCGACAATCAAATGGCGGAATGACGCCGACTCGCGTCTTTGGGAGATTTTATTTTATTCACGGATCGTACGTCCAACGAACGGTTCACGATCGTCGCGCGTTCGCGACATAGAGATTAGCGGTCTTTTAGACGGCGTTTTTCCTTAACTCAAGGAGGTTGCAATGTCCAAGACGAGCAGCTTTAAGGAATACGACGACCTTGGCGTTCGTTTCATCTATCCCAATAACTGGACGGTAGAGACTCAAACGTGGGACAAGGGCACGTACGGTATAACGGCGGATAGCCCCGACGGAAGCTTCTGGGCGCTCGCGATCTATCCGAAAGGGGTCGATTTAGACGAGGCCGCGAAGAAGATTCTCAACGATTTTCACGCGGAATACGACGAGATGGAGACGGAGGAGATCGAACGTTACGTCGCGGACAACGTTCTCTCGGGATACGAAATCAACTTCTTCTATCTCGACCTGACGAGCACGGCGCAGGCGCTCAAATTTGAGGACGAAGAGCGCGGTTACGTGATTTTCTGGCAGACGTGCGACCGTCTCGCGCTCACCGGCGAAGAAATGTCGCGTGTCGACGTCTTCGAAGCGATGACGCATACTCTTGTGTCAAATCTCACCGGCCAGGAAATCGAATACTGGCATGACGGCGACGAATTTGAGTTCGAGAAGACGGAGAAGGAGATTCGCGCGGAAGAAGAGCGAGAATACTACCGTCGTCGTTACGAACAAGCGCGACTCGACGTCGAGGAAAAATACTGGCGCGCCGGCGGCGACGAACGCTCTTCCCGCGCGTTTGAGGATTTCGTTTACGCGAAGGATTCTGGGGGCGGATCGTCGAAACGCGGTCGCGAAAAGCTCGCCGAACTTCTCCGCGCTCAGGAAGAAGGCCCCGCGCGTAGCGTCGTCGGTAGCGGCGACGATAGTCTCGACGATTTCGTGCGCCCGGACGACGAGGACGATCCCGATACGTTTTATGAGAACGGGTACGCGGACCGCGACGAGGACTCTTACGACGAAGATTCCGAGGATTATTCCGACGACTACGAAGATCGCGACGACGACTATTCCGACGACGAGGATTACGACCGTCGTTGAGGAGAGACTGAATGACTCGATACTTCGAATGGACGGAAGGGACGATTGAGGAGCGCGAAGATGTTTTGCGCTCCTTTGCGCGTCTTTTGGCGGACGCGGGCCGAATCGCGTTTCTTACCGGCGCGGGTATTTCGACGGAGAGCGGACTCCCCGATTTTCGTTCGGCGGACGGGGTCTATAGCGAGACGTCGGAGTCTCTCTTTTCGCTCGAGGGATTTCTTGAGAATCCGGATTCCTTCTACGCGCGCTTCGCGCCCTTCTATCGACGTCGTGACGCAGAATATCGACGAGCTGCATAGTCGCGCGGGTTCGACGCGTGTGAGCGAGATTCACGGAACGCTCGGAGCCGCGCGATGTTTGCGGTGCGATAAGGTTTATGAGTCGGCGTCGTTTCGCGAGAGCGCGGCGTCTGGTACGACGCCGCGCTGCGAAGCTTGCGGGGGCGTTTTGAAGCCAGAGATCGTCTTTTACGGCGAGGAACTTCCCCTTCAGGCGCTTAACGCGGCGTATCGGAGCATGTGGGAGGCGCGTCTTCTCGTCGTCGCGGGGACTTCGCTTCAGGTCTATCCCGCAGCGGGCCTTCCGCGCGAATGCGACGCGGGCGTTCCCTTCGTCGTCGTGAATAAAACGCCCACGCCCCTCGATTCGCAAGCGTCCCTCGTCTTTCGCGGAAGCTGCGGCGAAATCTTTTCCGGCGCGCTCGAGTATCTTCCGGAGGCGCTGGAGAGAGAGTCTTTGGGGAACTTCTAAAAATTTTTCTTTTCGCCAAAATTTTTGACAAAGCGCGCTTGACGGGGCGCGCCCTTTTTCTTACCTTCTGTCTGTTGAATGAAACGCAACCGACCAGGGACGGTCGAAACAAGTCTAACGGCTGGAATGAGGATAGGATACAGATGGATTTCAACTTTTTTGAATGGATTCGCGAGGGCGTGAAACGCTCCGTTCTGCTTGGCGTGTCTGACGCGGTCGAAACGATGGGAGCGCCGCACGATCCCGAGACGTCTCGCGATAAGATTATGAGTTTCCTTCGCGACGAAACGGAGGAAGCGGAAGGTAAAACGCGCGCGCGAGTCGCGGGCAAAACGACGACGCAGAAAAAGCTGGGTCGTTCGATTAGCGAGATTCATCCGACAAGCTGAGTCGGGTGCGAACCGAACGCAAACGGTGGAGGAATGAAGACGCTGGGAAGGTTAGCGCGCTTGCAATAGTTTGGGTTGTTAATTTTGCAGGTAGGACAAGACGAAGACAACGGATCGTCGAGTCCGCTTTCTCAGAAGTAGCGCCGCGCCGCGAAGAACACTGCGGCGCCAAGCGCGTTCAAGGCGGTTTTTTGGGGTTGAGATCGCCGCGAACGTCCGCGCTCGAGTCCCGCTTCTACCGATATTAAAAACGCCGAGAATCTACGTCTCGGCGTTTTTTTTTCTTGGGGTTTCTTTGAGGCGCGGACGTCGCGCGACCGCGCGCCTTTGGCTCACTCTTCGCGCATCCTCTTGAGCTCCGCCTTCACGTCGTCTGCGAGGCGCAACGATTCGAGACCTTTTTGAATCGCCTTTTTTTTCACGCTAGGGGAGAGGAATTCTTCGCGCAAGAACGCCAACGCCCGAGCCGGGAACCGCGCGGCGACCTCCGCGACGAGCCACGCGAGCGCCATCTCCACGCATCGCGCGTCGAGCTGACGCCGCGCGACCGTCTCCGCGCGGGACAAAACCGCGTCGATCCAGCTCTCGTCGATATAATATTTCAGGGCGTTGACGAGCCCGTAACGCGTCGCGTACGGCGTTCCCCTCTCGCATAAGTTTCCCAGAAAGCCCCAAAAGAGCTCCTTCTCCTTCGGAAGAGGTTTGACGAACGAGGCGATCCCGTCGCAGACCATCCACGAGTCGACGAATGGTAAAAAGGCGCGGAGCATCGGAAACTTCGCGTCGATGGGCGCGCGAAGTCTTCCAATGAGGATAGCGACGAAGAGGCGTTCTTCGAGCGCGTCGGGGCCCGCGCGCAGGAGCGTCGCAATCGTCTTTTCGATCTCGCTTTTTTCGACGCGCGCGGCGATAGAACGCAAGACGGGAACTCGCACGCCCAGGACGGGGGAACGCGTTTCTTTCGAGAGTCCGGAGCGAATGAAGAGCGCGTATTTCGAATCGACGCATGGAGCGAAGACGTCGCGCAGCGCCTCGAGGGGATTGCCGCGCCGGGTCAAGTTTAGCGGTTCAGGTTTGTAAGGGGACGCGTTCATGTTATTCGTCTCTCGATTCTTCGGACGTTTCTTTTTCCACTTGTTCTTTCATTCTTGCGCGAACGTCGTCTTCGATAATCCAGGCGAGTCTTCCGAGAAAACGAAGATAGAGGGACGGAATGACGCTGAAGAAGACGGCAAGGATTGCAGAGTTGATCGCGACGCGCGCAAAGCTTACTTGCGCTCCGCCTTCAGGGGAGACGGCGCCGCGGAGCAGGAATGCGGAGATCGTCAGTGTTCCAATGAGGAATAGGAAACCTATTCCTAGGAAGACGCACCAACTCTTGAACGTTCTCTTGAGGCTCAACGCGACGTCCTTCGTGACGAGCGCGAAGAGTTCGTCCGCCTGCATGCACGAGAGGTAGAAGATCGGGACGAGAATCGTCGCGGAGACGACCATGCCGAGGAACGGATCGGCGCCCAGCGTGGGAAAGAGGAACGCGCCGGGAATACCCGCGAGAACGACGATGCAGGCGATCCACAAGAACTGACCGATCGCGCCCACGACGCTGAATTCGGGCCAGTCGTTGATTTCGTCCGCGCCGCTCGCCGTGTCGACGAAGATCTGGATCGAGAGGGGCACGGCGAAAATTCCCCAGACGAAGCAGAAGGGGATGAAGAAGTATCGCGCGGCCCAGAGGCTCCCCCAATACGCCGTCCACGCCGATGCGTCGGGATTTTCGGCGAAAGAGCCCGCGACGTTCGTAGAGAGAACGCGCGTGAAAATGTAGGCGACTATCACAAGGGGAACGAAGATTGTGCCGGCGATCATCCCCGCGCGGGCGAGAAATCCTGCGGAACGGAAAGGCTTGAAGATATTTGTCAAGAATGGAAGGGGAGGTAGGGGATCGCGTTCAACGATCAACTTCTGCTCTTCCTCTTCATCAAGGGAGCGGCGCCGACGTTCATAGAGGGAGTCGACGGAGACGTCGTCCTCTTCGCCGTTTTCGACGTTCTTGGCGCGTTTCTTCGATTTGGCGCGGCTCGACGCGGGCGCAACTCCGCCGCCGGGCTCTTTCGGCGCGATTCCCTGGTCAGGCGTCGGACGCGGTTCGGGTTCGGCTAGGGCGTAAACGTCGTCGGCGCCGGGCGCGGGCTCCTCGATCTCGGGCTTAGGGGGCGTCGGCGGTTCGGGCGCCTCCTGACTGGCGCTGATTTCATAGCAGTCGTCGCTATCTCCTTCGTCGAGGTGAAGCCCCGTCTGAGGATCGTTCTTGAGAATAAATTTGGCGTTCTCTTCCGACGCTTGACCTGCGTCTGAAACAAAATCGTCGCGTGTTTCGTCGGTATTGCTATTCATATGACGTCCGCCTCCGCATGGTGTAGGTGATAAAATTCCGTCTCTATTATACTCGCGTTAAGCGTCTAGGACAATACGCGCGGCGTTTGCGCGTCGCCTCCTAAGCCAATCCCCGCGCGCCCCTTAGCGTCGCGCCGATTCTTGACAAAGCGCGCCACCGTCCGATAATAGACGAACTGCGCGTTCTATGTCGTTACTATCGGGAGTTTTTTAATGACGTCAGAAATACCCGTTGTCGGGAACGGATCGACTTCGATTCGTTCGACTCTTCCAGAGCTAACCAAGAATATTGTCGCGTCGTACGCCCTCACGCCCTCGACGAGTCGTCTCGACTGTTGCCCTCTCCCGAACAAAGAGGCGATCGTTCGCGTGCTCAACGACCTCAACGAAATCCTCTTTCCCGGCTATCGTCGTCGCGATCGTCTTGATATGTCGAATATCGAATATTACGTCGGGTGTCTTGTCGACGACGTCTTCGAGACGCTCAGCGCGCAGATAGCGCGCGCTCTCTGCAAAGGGACGAATTCTTGCGACGCGTTTTTGCGCCAGCGCGTTCAAAGCGGCGGCGAGGAGATCACTCGCAAATTCTTGCGGCGCATCCCCGAGCTTCGCCTCAAATTGGCGATGGACGCCGAGGCCGCGATTAAAGGGGATCCCGCGTGCAAGTCGACGGACGAGGTCGTCTTCTGCTACCCCGGTTTCGACGCGATCGTCGTGTACCGCGTCGCGCGCGTCCTCTGGGAGCTCGGCGTTCCCCTCATTCCGCGCATCATGACCGAATACGCCCATTCGAACACGGGAATCGACATTCACCCCGGCGCGAAGATCGGCGAACATTTCTTCATCGATCACGGCACGGGCGTCGTAATCGGCGAGACGTGCGAGATCGGCGACTGGGTTAAGCTCTATCAAGGGGTGACCCTCGGCGCGCTGAGCTTTAAGAGGGACTCGAACGGCGACCTCGTGCGCAATACGAAGCGGCATCCAACGCTTGAGGACAACGTGGTCGTGTACGCGAACGCGACGATTCTCGGCGGAAACGTCGTGATCGGGCGAAACTCGACGATCGGGTCGAGCGTCTGGATCACGGAGTCCGTCGCGCCGAATTCGACGGTTCTCATCGAGGAACCGAAGCTCGTTACGCGCATGCGTCGTTGAGCGAACGCGCCGACGCGAACGACTCGCAATCCTCTCGGAAAATTAGGCCCGCGACGGTCATGGCGACTGTCGCGGGTCGTTTTGTCTCAAAGGGCCGCGGGCTCAGGGGCGTAGGCGGTTAGAACGCCGGGGTCATAGAAATCTGGCGGTGACGCTTCGCGGCGATTTTTTGACCTCCTCGGGAGTTCCGCAGGCGACGATTTCTCCCCCCCTTTCTCCCCCCTCGGGCCCCATGTCGACAAGATAGTCTGCGGCGCGGATCACGTCGAGGTCATGTTCGATGACGACGACGGTCGCGCCGGCGTCGAGTAGCGCTTGGAAAACGCGCAGAAGGACGCGCACGTCGAGGGGATGGAGCCCGATCGAAGGCTCGTCGAAGACGAAGATCGAGTCGTTTTGCGTCTTGCCGATTTCGCTCGCCAATTTCAGACGCTGCGCTTCGCCCCCGGAGAGACTCGGCGTTTCTTCGCCCAGCGTGAGATAACCGAGCCCTAAGCGCTGAAGAATCTGCAATTTCTGGTTTACCGACTTCATCTCTTTCGTGAACTCGAGCGCGGCGACGACGTCCATCGCCATCAACTCCGGAAGAGAAACGCTTGCGCCCGACTTATTGACGAGTTTGACGCTGTAGGCGAGCTTCGAATAGCGGGATCCCCGACAGTCGGGACAGGGAACGTCGACGTCGGGTAAGAATTGAACGTCGAGATTGACGACGCCCGTGCCGTCGCAGTCGCGGCAACGCAGGGAGCCCGAATTGTAGGAGAAATCTCCCGCTTTGAATCCGGCGTCCTTCGCGTCTGGGGACTTTGCGTAGAGTTTTCGCAGTTCGTCGTGAATACCGGCGTATGTCGCGACGGTGGATCGGACGTTCACGCCGATTGGAGTCGCGTCGATGAGTTTGACGCGCTCGATCCCTTCCGCGTCGATCGCGCGAACGTGCGACGGGAGCGCTTCCCCCTTGAGCTTCGCGTCGAGCGCGGGGACGAGTGACTCCAAGACCATCGTCGTCTTCCCGGAGCCGGAGACGCCGGTTACGACCGTAAGGCGCCCCTTGGGGATCTCGACGGTCAGCGGCTTGACGGTGTGAATCGCGGACGTCTCCATGCGGATGGCTCCGCAGTCGAAGAGCTCTTCTCGAGGAACGCGCGGACGCAGAGGCGGATTCTCTTTGGCGGCGAGAAAGGGGCCGATTTGCGACGCGGGGTTCGCTTCGATCGCGTCGCGCGTCCCTTGGGCGATCACGCGCCCGCCGTTTGCGCCCGCTTCGGGGCCCATCTCGACGAACCAGTCGGCTTCGCGGAGGATTTGAACGTCGTGGTCGACCAAAACTACGGTGTTGCCGTCGGCGATAAGATCGCGCATCACTCCTTTTAGACCGACGATATTCGCGGGGTGTAGGCCGATGGAGGGTTCGTCGAGGACGTAGAGAACGCCGGTCGTGCGGTTGCGCACGGCGCGGGCCAGTTGCATACGCTGGCGTTCCCCCGTCGAGAGAGTCGCCGCGGAACGGTCGAGAGTCAGGTACCCTAGGCCGAGATCTAAGAGCCTCTTCGCAGGGGTCTGGAACGCGGCGACGATATTATCCGCCATCGTGCGCATCTCCTCCGGAAGCGTCGCCGGGACGCCGTCGACCCAAGCGACAAGCTCGGCGAGGGGAATGGCGCACGCTTGGTCGAGGGATAATCCGCGGAGTTTGGGGGCGCGCGCCGCAGCGGAGAGTCGGGATCCATGACAGTCGGGGCAGAGGTCTTCCTTCAAGAACTTTTCGACGCGCTTCATCCCCTTTTCGTCCTTGACCTTCGCGAGGGCGTTTTTCACCGTGTAGACGGCGTTGTAATAGGTGAAGTCGAGCTCCACCGCGCCCTCGGAGTTTTTCGGACGGTAGAGGATGCGCTTTTTGAGGGGGGGGCCATGGTAGACGATCTCTTTTTCCTCGGGGGATAGGAGGCGGAAGGGAACGTCGGTGCGCACCCCCATTTCGCGGCAGACGTCGGTCATAAGGGACCACATCAGCGTCTTCCAGGGAGCGACGGCGCCTTCGTCGATCGTGAGGGAGTCGTCGGGAACGAGCGCGTCAAGATCAACGGAACGCGCGCGCCCCGTGCCGGAACATTTCGGACAGGCGCCCTGCGAGTTGAAGGCGAGTTCTTCAGCGGAAGGGGCGTAGAAACGAGCGCCGCACACGGGACACGCGAGCTCCTTTTCTGCGGCGACCGCCAAAGTCGGCGGAAGGTAATGGCCGTTGGGACAACGATGATTCGCCAAGCGCGAATACATGAGTCGAAGAGTGTTGAAGAGCTCGGTTCCCGTGCCGAAGGTGCTGCGAACGCCGGGCGTCGAGGGCCGCTGATGGAGAGCGAGCGCGGCGGGGGCGTAGAGGACGTCGTCGACGCATGCTTTCGTCGCCTGGGTCATGCGTCGCCGGGCGTAAGTGGAGAGGGCTTCAAGATAGCGTCGCGAGCCCTCGGCGTATAGGACTCCGAGCGCCAATGACGATTTTCCGGAGCCGGAGACGCCGACAATTCCGACGATTTTATTGAGCGGAATATCGACGTCGACGTTTTTGAGATTATGAACCTTCGCGCCGCGCACGAGTATTTTTTCAATCATCGCTTTTTCTCAATTCTTTCCAACGAACGGCGTTGCGTAATCTTTTAGTTGAAGTACAGGGTGGCAAAAAAACGACTCAGACGTTGAGCTTCGTCGCGCGTAATATCCTTTGGGATTTTAAATGTCAGCGTGAAGTTGGGGCGCAGCGGGTAGCTCATTTCCATGACGTCGACGTCGTCGGGACTTTGAGACGCCTTTTCGGACGCGTTATTTGTCGGGAGTCTTTCGCCTTTGCTTAGCGCGTCGATTTCCCGCGCGAACTTCGACAGATCGGCGGTCGTTCTCTGGTTTTTGAGCGCCAAGCGCAGCTCGAGGGACAAGGCGTCCTTGCGCGAGACGCACGTCAACCACCCCGCTTGGCGCTGGTGAGGGTACCCCGTCGCGTCGTCGGCGACACGAGGATCGAAGTCGTAATCGCCGACGATTTGACCAAGGTGAATATCTTCGCCGTTGGGCATGAGAAGGAGATCGCCCACGCGCATCTGATTTACGAAAATATCGATTGTCGCCGTATAATTGCCGAGAATTACCCCCGCGTAGGAGTACGGAGGTTGGG